>NZ_CP096276.1:5122730-5445461 GCF_024662235.1 Pimelobacter simplex | reverse complement strand
GCACGCGAGCTCGTGGTGGCGCTGCACCAGCGCCTTGACCGAGAAGATGCACGACCCGCAGTCCTGCGCCGCCCCGGTCGACCGGCACACCGCGCCGACCGTCCGGGCGCCGTCGGCCAGGGCAGCGTCGACGTCACGGTCCGTGACGACGCGACACTGGCAGACGATCATGGAGCATAGGTTAGCCGAACCTAAGTCGATCCCGGAAAGGTGACCGAGGGGCGGCGCCGGGCCGACCGGCCAGGCCGGTCAGGCGCGCAGGCCGTTGACCGCGATCTCGCCGAACATCTCACCGATCGCCCGCGGCGTCACGCGCCCGCCGGTGGTCAGCCAGGTATGGCTCCAGGCGCACATGCCGATCACGCCGAACGCCAGCAGGCGCGGCGGACCGAGTGGCTTGAAGGTGCCGTCGGCGATGCCGCGCTCGATGATCTGCACGACGCAGCTCTCGAACTCGTCGCGCTTGGCCCGGATCTCCTCGAAGGCCTCCTCGGAGAGGAACTTCTGCTCGTGCAGGAAGACCGAGATCTCGGACTTGTAGAGACCGAGGGGCTCCATCAGGACCTCGATGACCAGGTCCTTGAGGAGGACGTCGGCCGGCTCGTCCCGCTCGAGGACGGCGTGCGCCTTCTCGAGCTGGTAGTCGATGAACTTGTCGTGGAGGTCGCGGAGCAGGTCTTCCTTGCTCTCGAAGTAGTGGTAGAACGCGCCCTTGGTCCGCCCGGCGTCGTCCACGATCTGCTGGACGGACGTGGCGTCGTAGCCGTACTTGTCGAACAGCGTCACCGCGCTGTTGAGCAGTGCCGCCTTGGTCGCGTCGGGATCACGGCGTGCCCGCGGCTTCTTCGCCGCTGCACTGGCCTTGGTCCTTGCCATCCCATGCCTCCTCGACACAGCCGTTCTTCAGGCCCCCGGTGGGGGCTACCTTCCTATCAGTCGGAACAGACCATAGGGAATGTGCCGCGCGGGCGCGGGCTCCCTACTCGTCGTCCTCCAGGCGGAACCCGAGCCGCAGGGTCACCTGGAAGTGCTCCACGTCGCCGTCGGAGACGTGCCCGCGGATCTGCGCCACCTCGAACCAGTCGAGGTGGCGCAGGGTCCGCGAGGCGCGGTCGATGGCGTTGCGGATCGCGGGCTCGACGCCGTCGGGCGACGTGCCGACGACCTCGGTGATCCGGTAGGTGCGGTTCGACATGGTGGCTCCTCGCCTCAGCCGAGATCGTGGTTGTAGCCGCGCTCGCGCAGCAGCGGGATGACGTGGTCCTTCATCTGCTGCACGCCCTTGTGCGGGTCGAAGAAGCAGAGCGCGACCTGCTCGACGCCGGCCTCGTAGAGCTCGATGAGCTGGTCGGCGACGGTCTGGTAGGAGCCGAAGAGCTGGTAGGCGCCCATGCCCATGCCGAGGCTCTCGTACTGCTCCTGGCCGATGCCGAGGTACGCATCCTCGTCGAGGCCGGCCCGGTCGTCGCCGATCTGGTTGTCGTCGAGGACCTTCGCCTGGCTGTTGAGCACGTGGCCCGATCGCTTGAGCCAGTTGCGCAGCGCGCCGTCGTCGATCTCGTCCTTCATCCAGGCGACGGTCTCGGCGGCGGCCTCGTCGGTCTCGTCCATCACGACGTAGCACATGGCGGCGATCCGGGCGGTGCGTCCGTACTCGGCGAACATGCCGTGGATCTTCGAGGCGCGCTGGCGGAAGCCCTCGACCGAGTTGTTCTGGGAGGTGATGAAGACGACGTCGCACTGGCGGGCGGCGTAGTCGAGGCCGATGTCGGAGCCGGCGGCGGTGATGAGGACCGGACGCGGGCGGCTGGTGGCGCGCGGGTTGACCTGCGCTCCGTACATCTGGAAGTACGTGCCCTCGAAGTCGACCGGCTCCTCGGAGGTCCACAGCAGCTTGAGCGCGGTGGTGACCTCGTCGGCGATGTCGTAGCGCTCCTGCTGCGAGGGCGGCCCGACGAGGCCGAACTGGGCGTAGTCGGCCGGGTTCTGCCCGGCCACGATGTTGACGCCGAGCCGGCCGCCGGAGACGTGGTCGATGGACGACGTCAGCTTGGCGAGCAGCAGCGGGTGGAAGCCGTAGCCCACGTGGATCGTCGAGTAGATGCCGATCTTCCCGGTGACCGCGGCCGACGCCGTCGCGGCGGTGGCCCAGTCGAGCTGGGCGTCGTTCCAGCCGGTGGCGCCGCCGTAGCCGCTCCACATGCCGTACTGGAGCTGGCTGTCCATGCCGGCGTCCTCGACGGCCCGGAGCAGCGTCGAGGACGACGGCCACTTCCACACGTCGCGGTGCCGGTCGACGTCGCTGAGCACCGCCTTGCTGGCGGACAGACCGCTGCTGACGTTCCACGCGAACAGCGAGAGGTGCACGTGGTTCGGCCGCGTGACGACGGGCTGGCCGCCGGGGTCGAACGGGCCGCGGAGCACGGGGGCCGCGACTCCGGCACGCCGGCCGGGGGGAGGGTTGGTCATCGCTGTCCTCTCGATGTTGACAGACCGGTTGGTATCTTCATGGGTGGGCCGAGGGGTGTCAACCCTCAGCCGGCGGCCACCGCGAGGTCGGCCGGAAGGACGCCGCCGAGCAGCTCCGTCGCCCGCCGCGAGGCCTCCAGGGCACGGTCGATGTAGGCCTCCAGGCCGCCGTTGCTGTCGGGGCGGGAGAAGCCGTAGACCGTGAAGGCCAGGGTCGGCCGGGCGTCGGCGTCGAAGACCGGGACGGCGATCACCCGGACGTCGCCCATGGTCTCGGGCGTCAGCTCGACGGGGTCGTAGCTGAGCCGGGTGGCGAGGTCGCGCAGGCTCTCGGGTTCGACGGCGGCGGGGTCCGCGGCGAGCCGGTGGAGGGCCGAGGCGAACGCGCGCTGGGCATCGTTGATGAGGCCCAGGGAGTAGCCGCGCTCACGGACGACGCGCAGCCGCTCGCGCTGCTCGGCGCGCGCCGGCTCGTCCGGCAGGACGTTGAGCCACGCGTCGATCTCCTCCGGCGAGCACCAGGCGGCGAGCGCCGAGCCGTTGGGCGGGACGTAGGGGAGGTCGACCCCGACGAGCGCCGGGAGCGCGGTCGAGGCGGCACTGCCGGCACCGGCGAGCACGACGAGAGCGTCGTCGACGACACAGGTCGCGATGGAGCGGGCCGCGAGGTCCTGGGCCAGCTGCTCCATCTCCGCGCGCACCAGGTCGATCTGGCGGAGCCGGTCGGCCGACACCGTGCGCCCGCTCGGCGCGGCCATCGAGAGCGGAGCGAAACGCCCGTAGCCGCCCTGGAAGAACAGCAGCGGGAGGGAGCCGTTCTCGACGTTGAGGTCGAGGACCTTGCCGTAGACCGCGTAGTGGTCGCCGGCCTCGTGGACCTGGTCGAGCTCACAGTCGATCCAGGCGACGACGCCGTCGATGATCGGCGAGCCGGAGCCGGCCTCGCGCACGGCGATCCCCTGGAACTTGTCGTCGCCCTTGGACGCGAACTGCCGGCAGACGTTCTCCTGCTCCGAGCTCAGGATGTTGACGCAGAACCGGCCGGCGCGCTCGATCCGGGGCCAGCTGCTCGACGACTTGTCCGGGAAGAACGCCACCAGCGGCGGGTCGAGGGACACCGAGGTGAACGAGCCGACGACGAACCCGGCGTGGCCGCCGTCGGGCTCGGCGGCGGTGACGACGCACACGCCGGTCGGGTACTGGCCGAGGACCTCGCGGAACCAGCGCGGGTCGGTGGGAGTGGGCCGGGTCATCGCGGGCCTCCTTCAGGAAAGAACTGAACAAACCGACGGGTCGGTATGTTACTCCGGACGTACGGCGCCCACAAGGGGGCCGCGCCGGCGGACGTCAGCTCCCGGCGACCAGCGCCCACACGTCGGCCCCCGGTACGACGGCCGCCCGCCCCAGCACGCGGTCCCAGCCGTCCCGGGTGCCGAAGTCGTCGCGCCAGGTGAGCAGCCGGCCGGTGAAGCGGCCCAGCGCGTGCTCGGTCGTCGTGCCGATGGCGCCGAGGACCTGGTGCGCGTTGCGGGTCACGACACCGGCCGCGTGGGAGGCACAGGCCTTGGCGACGGCCACGGCACGTTCCAGGTCCTCGGGGCCGGCCAGGAGGGCGGCCTGGGTGGCCGCCTGGGCGAGCGCGGTCTCGGCGGCGGCTTCGGCGAGCAGGGCCTGGACGGCCTGGAACTTCACCAGCGGGCGACCGAACTGCTCCCGCACCGAGGCGTGCTCCACCGCGAGGTCGACGCACCGCTCGAGCGCTCCGCACAGCTGCGCGGCGCGCACGAGCGCTCCGCGCAGGTGCAGCTCGTCGAGCACGGCCCGGTCGACCTGCGCGCCCGCGGCAGGGTCCACGGGCACGATCACGTCCCGGGCCTCGCCCGCCAGGTCGCTGCCGGGGTCGACGGCGTACTCCCCCGGCGCCAGGTCCAGCAGCCGGCCGTCGGGCAGCACGGCGAGGACGCGCTCGGCGTACCGACCGAAGGGCGCGACGAGCGCGCCGTCGGCCCGCGCGACGGCGAGGGTCGTGACCCGGTCGTCGACGGGGAGTCCGAGCGCCTCGGCGAGCCACCCGGCGAGCAGGTCGTGCTCGGCCAGCGGCAGCGCGACCCCGTGGTACGCCGCGAGCCGGTGCAGCGTGCCCGCCTCGGCCCACCCGGCGGCGCTGCCGCCCGACGCCTCGGCGCCCGTGAGCCGGGTCAGGCCCAGCTCGGCGAGCTGCTTCCACAGCGCCGCGTCCAGCTCCCCGGCGACCTGGCGCTCGGCATGGTCGGCGAGGACCTGGCCCACCATCGCGGCGTAGTCGTCGTCGACGGCGAAGCCGGGCAGCGCGCCGGGAGCGATCCGGCCGGCGATGATGCCGCGCAGGATCTCGTTGGTGCCGCCGCGGAGCGTGAAGCCCGGACGACGCAGCAGGCTCAGCCGGGCGAGCTCGCCCACGAGGGGATCCCCTGCAGCCGGGCCGCTCGTCGCGTGCTCCGCGACCAGGTCGGCGATGTCGCCCTCGCCCAGCGTGCCCATCACCTTGACCATGCTGGCCAGGAGGTCGGCCTCGCCGCCGTCCTGGAGCACCTGGGAGACCTGCGAGGAGAGCTGGTGCAGACCGGCCAGGCGGGTCAGGCTGCGGCCGAGGCGCAGGTCCGGATCGCCCGCCGCACCGGCGTCCTGGTGGGCACGGAGCACCGCGGCCAGGGCCGGGAAGGTGGAGAGGAAGCGCTCCGGCCCGCTGCGCTCGAAGCCCAGCTCGGAGGTGACCTGCCGCCACCCGGAGCCGACCTCGCCGAGCACGTCGGCGTCGGGCACGAAGACCGACGCGAAGAGCACCTCGTTGAAGTGGCTGTTGCCGTCGATCGAGGCGATCGGCCGCACGGTGACGCCCGGGGCGTCGAGGTGGACGATGAGCTGGGTGAGCCCCTCGTGCCGGCCGGACTCCGCCCGCGGCGTCGTCCGGACCAGCGCGATGAAGGCGTGCGCCTGGTGCGCGCCCGACGTCCAGACCTTGCCGCCCTCCAGCTCCCAGCCGCCGTCGACCCTCGTGGCCCGGGTGCGGACCGCGGCGAGGTCGGACCCGGCGTCCGGCTCGGACATGCCGATCGCGAAGTAGCACTCGCCCCGCGCGATCCGCGGGAGGAAGCGCTGCTTCTGCTCCTCGGTGCCGAACCTCAGCAGCGACGGCCCGATTTGGCGGTCCGCGATCCAGTGCGCCGAGACCGGGGCACCCGCGGCGAGCAGCTCCTCGGTGACGACGAACCGCTCGACGTACGAGCGGCCGTGACCGCCGTACGCCGTCGGGATGGTCATGCCGAGCCAGCCGCGCTGGGCGAGGGCGCGGGTGAAGTCCTCGTCCCACCCGCTCAGCCAGCTGTCGGCGGTGGTCGTGATCGCGCCGGCGGCGCGCTGCTCGGCGAGGAACGCGCGCACCTCCTGGCGCAGGGAGTCGAGCGTCATCGGTCCAGCCTCTCCAGGATCATCGCGTTCGCCATGCCGCCGGCCTCGCAGATCGCCTGCAGTCCGTAGCGGGTCCCCTCGGCCACCATCCGGTGCACGAGGCTCGTCGCGAGCCGCGCCCCCGAGCAGCCGAGCGGGTGCCCCAGGGCGATGGCACCGCCGTCGGGGTTGAGCAGCGCCGGGTCGGCGCCGGTCTCGGCCAGCCAGGCCAGGGTGACCGACGCGAAGGCCTCGTTGACCTCGAACGTGCCGATGTCGGAGATCGACAGCCCGGCCCGGGTGAGCACCCGCTCGGTGGCGGGGATCGGACCGGTCAGCATGAGCACCGGGTCGACCCCGGTGACGGCGAACGAGTGGAAGCGGGCCAGCGGCGTCAGGCCGAGCGCGGCGGCGCGCTCCGGCGTGGTGATCATGAGGGCCGCGGCGCCGTCGGAGATCTGCGAGGAGTTGCCGGCGGTCACGACGCCGGAGTCGTCGAACGGCGTCTTCAGCCCGGCCAGCTTGTCCAGGGTGCCGCCGTCGCGGATCCCCTCGTCCTGCTGGACGCCGGCGACCGGGACGACTTGGTCCGCGAAGCGGCCCTCGTCCCACGCGCGGCGGGCCCGCTCGTGGGAGGCGAGGCTGTGCTGGTCGAGCTGGGTGCGCGACAGGCCCCAGCTGCGGGCGATCATCTCGGCGGCGACGCCCTGCGAGAACTCCTCGCGCGGGTAGCGCGCCGCGACCCTCGGGCCGCGCGCGTCGCCGTGGCCGCTGGTCCGGGTGGACCCCATCGGCACCCGTGACATCGACTCGACGCCGCCGGCCACGACGACGTCGTACTGGCCGGACATGACGCCCGCGGCGGCGAAGGCGATCGCCTGCTGGGACGAGCCGCAGGCGCGGTCGATCGTGGTCCCGGGGACGCTGGTCGGCCAGCCCGCGGCGAGCGCGGACCAGCGGCCGATGTTCGACGACTGCTCGCCGATCGTGGTGACGCAGCCCCAGAGCACGTCGTCGACGAGCGCCGGGTCGACGCCGGTACGACGCACCAGCGCGTCGAGCACCTCGGCGCCGAGGTCGACCGGGTGGATGCCTGCCAGCCCGCCGCCGCGCTTGCCGACCGGGGTGCGGACGGCCTCGACGATCACCGCCTCACGCATCGGCGGACCTCCGCGACGCGATCTCGGCGCGGCGCATCGACCACATCTGGCTGGGCCGCTCGACCTGCACGGCGACGTCCCACGAGACGTGCGGCGGGCCGAGCTCACGCCGGAAGGTCGTGACCACGGCGCGCGCCAGCTCGGGATCGCCCGCGACGCGGCGGGCCAGCTCGAGGGCGCGCTCGGTGACCTCGGCGGCCGGTACGGCGTCCCACGCCAGGCCGAGCCGCTGCGCGGTCGTGCCGTCGACCTCCTCGCCGAACAGGCCCATCGCGGCGGCTGCCTCGCGCCCGGCGAGGCGCTCGAGCAGCAGGAAGTGCCCGCCCCCCGGGTGCAGCCCGCGCTTGAGGAAGCCGCAGATCAACCGGGCGTCCTGGGCGACGACCCGCAGGTCGGCGGCGAGCATCAGGTTCATCCCGGCGCCGACGACGGCGCCGTGGACCGCGGCGATGGTCGGTACGCCGACCTTGCCGAGCCGGGTGAACGACGCGTAGATGGCGCCGATGCCGGCGTACCGCTCCGGGTCGGCGGGGTCGACGCCCGCGTCGGCGAGCGTGGCGACGTCGCCGCCGGCGCAGAACGCCTTGCCCTCGCCTCGGACGACGAGCGCGGCGACCGACGGGTCGGCCTCGACAGCGGCGAGCGCGGCGACCAGCTCGTCGGCCATCGCGACCGTCAGCGCGTTGAAGCGGGTGGGCGCGTTGAGCGTGAGGACGGCGACGCCGGCGTCGACCTCGAGCAGGACCTCAGACATAGACCAGTCCCATCTCGGCGTAGGTGGGCGTGCTGCAGACGACGACCATCTCGCAGGTCTCGTCGCCGTCGTTGCGGTCGCCGTGGACGACACCCGGCGGGATGTAGATCGCCATGCCGGGCTCGGCGGCGATCTCCTCCTCGCCGAGGAAGACCGTGCAGGTGCCCTTGGTGACGTAGTAGATCTCGCTGCCGTGCGGGTGGAAGTGCCGCAGGTGGTGCGAACCGGGCGGGACCTTGGCGAGCGCGAACGTGACGTCGCAGTCCTCGACCAGCTTCGCGCTCAGCAGGGTCTGGGTGACCGTGTCGTCGTCAGGGTGCAGCTCGATCGGTCCGTCCGGCACCCAGCTCGCGGTGTCGACGTACTCGTCGTCGCTGGCCTGGACGATCAGCGGGTGGATCTTGGGCATCGGGTCCTCTCAGAGGGTCCGGCCGCGGACGAGGTCGGCAGCCTTCTCGCCGATCATCACGACGGCGGCGTTGGTGTTGCAGGAGACGCCGTTCGGCATCACCGAGGCGTCGGCGACGCGCAGTGCGTCGATGCCGTGGACACGCAGCTCGGGGTCGACGACCGCGTCGGCGTCCACCCCGATCCGGCAGGTCCCGGAGAGGTGGAAGTAGCTGCCGACGGCGTCCCGTACGGCGGCCTCGAGACCGGCCCGGTCCTGGCTCAGGAGCCAGGTGCTGTCGCTGCGTCCGCCCCACTCCGCGAACGCACCGTCCTGCACGATCGAGTCCAGGACCTCGAGGCCGCGCACGAGCATGTCGAGGTCGTGCTGCTCGCGCAGGTAGCCGGGATCGATCAGCGGCGCGACGGCCGGGTCGGCCGAGACGACGGTGACCGAGCCGCGGCTGCGCGGACGCATGTGGCCGACCCCGAACGTGATCGGGTGCTCGACCGGGCCGCCCTGCCAGGGCATGAAGTAGTCGATGTTCATGGTGTTGATCTGCAGGTCGGGTCCGTGGTGGCCGTTGTCCCCGCGGGCGAGCAGGGTGGCTCCCCCCATGCCGGCATCGCCGACCGGGCGGTCCGCGCGGTACCGCACGCCGCTCAGCAGCACGTGGTCCTGCAGGTTCTGGCCGACCCCCGGCAGGTCGTGGCGGGTGCGGATCCCGGCCGCCGCCAGCTGGGCGTCCGGGCCGATGCCGGCGAGCAGGAGCAGGTGGGGCGAGCCGATCGCCCCGGCGGCGAGGACGACCTCGCGCGCCTCGACGACCTCCTCGGCACCGTCGCACACCACGCGCACGCCGCGGCAGGTGGTGCCGTCGAGGACCAGGCCCAGGACGCGGGCGTCGGTGGCGACCGTCAGGTTAGGGCGTCCCACCGCCGGCCGCAGGTACGCCGTCGCGGTGCTCTCCCGCTTGCCGTCACGCACCAGGGACTCGGTGTAGCCGACGCCTTCCATCTCCGGACCGGCGAAGTCGGCGTTGTGCCGGAAGCCCAGCCGGGTGGCGCTGGCGACGAACTGCTGCCCGACGCGCGACGCCTCACCCACGACCCGGGGCTGCAGCGGCCCTCCGGTCCCGCGGTAGCGCTGGTCGCCGTCCGGCGCGTGCTCCGAGCGACGGAAGTACGGCAGCACGCCGGCGTAGTCCCAGCCCTCGGCGCCGAGCGCTGCCCAGTCGTCGAAGTCGAGCCGGTGTCCGCGCAGGTGGGTCATGCAGTTGATCGACCCGGACCCGCCGAGCACGCGACCCCGCGGGGCGTCGTACGCGCGGCCGGTGCCGGGCTGGGGGACGGTGCGGTACTGCCAGTCCGTCTCGGTCCCGAGGTTGTCCTCCCAGCGGTCGGGCACCTCGACCGTCGGCCGGCGCTCGTCGCCGCCGGCCTCGACCAGCAGGACCGTCGCGTCGGGGTCCTCGCTCAAGCGGGTCGCGAGGACGCACCCTGCGGTGCCGCCCCCGACGACCACGAAGTCGTAGCGCATCGTCGTGCCTCAGCCCAGCAGGAACTTCTCGATGGCCGTCGCGGTCTCCTCGTAGGCCGTCGTGAACACCGCGTGCAGGCCGGGGACCTCGACCACCTCGGCGACGAACGGTTCGTAGGCCGCGCGCTGCTCGGGGGTGACGAGGCCGAACGCCGGCGAGTAGAGCAGCAGGGTCGGCACCGGGATCGTCTCCGCCGACGGTGCCGCGACCGGCACCGCGAACTCGCTGAAGATCGACACGATCGCCGCCTGGTTGGTGCGGCGCCGCACCCGTCCGTCCTCGAGCGTCTCGAAGTGGCCCTCCAGGTCGGCCAGGTAGTCCTCGGGCCGCACGTCGCCGGTGTTCTCGCGGCTCGCGACGAACGCCTCGAGCGAGTCCCAGGTGCCGCCGACGCGCTCCTGCTCGGCGCGGTGCAGCGCCAGCTCGGGGGTGATCTGGATGACCGGCTCGGTCACCGCGGCCCGCTCGACCCGGTCGGCGTGCGTCGCGATCAGCTGGAGCACGAGGCGACCACCGAAGGAGTGCCCGACGAAGTGGGCCCGGTCGATACCGAGCCCGTCGAGGGTCTCGATGATGTCGGCGACGTACGTCGCGTGGGTCCAGGGCGGCTCGTAGCCCGAGTCACCGTGGCCCCGCAGGTCAGGGGCGATGATCCGGAAGTGCTGTCCCCAGCGCTCCTCGGCGACCCGCTGGAAGTTCCCGCGGTTGCCACCGACGCCGTGGATGCACACCACCGGCGGGCCGTCCGGGTTCCCCCACTCGGACACGACGAGCTTCATGACGTTTTCCTCTCTGGTCGATGGGCGCAGGGCCGCTCAGCCGAAGCTGCGGCCGCCGCAGACGTAGATGACCTGGCCGGTCACGTAGCCGGCCTCGGACGACCCGAGCCAGCGCACGGTCTGCGCGATGTCGGCAGGCTGCCCGGCCCGGCCCAGCGGCACGGACGCGACGACGCGCTCGCGCACCTCGTCCGGCATGGCGGCGGTCATCTCGGAGGCGATGAACCCCGGAGCCACCGCGTTGACGCGCAGCCGCGGCGCGTGGGCCAGGGCGAGCGCCCGGGTGCACCCGATGACGCCGCCCTTCGAGACGGCGTAGTTGAACTGGCCGACGTTGCCGAGCTGGGCGCGCGAGCTCAGGTTGACCACCGCACCACCGTCGGCGATCCGGTCGGCCAGCGCGGCCGTCAGCTCGTACGTAGCACCGAGGTTGACCCGCAGGACGGCACGGAAGTCCTCCTCGGTCATCTTCCCGATGAGCCGGTCGCGGGTGATCCCGGCGTTGTTGACGAGCAGCGTGAGCGGTACGTCGAGCCCGTCGACCGCCGTGCGGACCGCCGCACGGCCCTCGGCGGTGGTGAGGTCGGCGCGGACGGCGACGCCCCCGAGCTCCTGGGCGGTCAGCGCGACCTGCTCGCTCACGTCGACGAGCACCGGGAGGTGGCCCGCGGCCGCGAGCTCGATCGCGATCTCGCGGCCGATGCCGCGGGCGGCGCCGGTCACGACGGCGGCGCGGTGCGTGCTGTGCGGCGCGCTCACGGGAACATCGCCCCCGCGTGGCCGGTGCCGAGCGTGATGACCTGGCCGTGGCCGGCACGGGACGCGATCGCGAAGTGCACCGCCTCGCCGAGGCTGCCGGCGGACTCGCTGCGGTCGGTGGCGACGATGCCGACGTACCGCTCCTTGCGCAGACCCTCGAAGGCCAGCGTGCGCGCACCGGACACCAGACCGGTGGCGACCATGGAGTCCAGCGGCGTGGCCCGGCCGAGCATCGCGTCGCTGTCGACGACGAAGACCACCGGGGCTCCCGCGACCGACGCCTCCTGCGCCAGCCGGAACGCCTCGGTCAGCTCCTCCTCGACCGCCGGCCAGTCGGCCAGGTCGCGGTCGGCGACGAAGACGACGCCCTCCTCGGCCGAGCCGGCCTCGTCCCCGAGAGGGCGCAGTGCCGTCCGGTCCTCCGCGCGGGTGGCTCGCACCCTCATGTCACGCTCCTCCGCTTGAGCAGGGTGACCATGTCACCGTGCTGGACTGTCTCTCCACGCTGGTTGCGGACCTCGATCCGCTCGACCACGAAGCCGCGGTCGCCGGTGCGCACGTCGCGCACCTCGACGATCTCGCTGTGCACCCGGATGGTGTCGCCGATCAGCACCGGCGCCGTGAAGCGCCAGGCGCGGATCTCGGCGAGGGCCACGATGCTCTCGTCGAACCGGCCGGTGCGGCTGCGCAGACCCGTGACCAGCGAGACCACGAGGGCCCCGTGCACGAGCCGCTCGCCCCACGGGCTGGCCCGCATCAGCTCGGCGTTGGTGTGGACCTCGTGGTGGTCCCCGGACAGACCGGAGAACGCGACCACGTCGGCCTCGGCGATGGTGCGGGCGGCCGTCGCGTAGCGCAGGCCGACCCGGGCGTCGTCGTACCAGAGGGGGTTGGGGGCCACCTCGCCGACGGCGTCCTCGACGACGGGCTCGGTGGCGCTCACAGGACCCGGCGCAGGAAGGCCTTGGTCCGCTCCTCCTGCGGGTTCTCCAGCACCTGGGACGGCGGTCCCTGCTCGACGACCACGCCGCGGTCCATGAAGACCACGCGGTCGGCGACCTTGCTGGCGAAGTCGATCTCGTGGGTGACGATGAGCATCGTCATCCCGGAGTCGGCGACGCCCCGGATCACCTCCAGCACCTCGCCGACCAGCTCGGGGTCGAGGGCGCTGGTGGGCTCGTCGAAGAGCATCACCTTGGGGTCGATGGCCAGGGCCCGCGCGATCGCCACCCGCTGCTGCTCACCACCGGAGAGCTGCCGCGGGTACTTCTTCTCCTTGCCGCCCAGACCCACCCGCTCCAGGAGCTGCAAACTCCGCTCCCGCGCCTGGGCCGCCGGCTTCTTGTGGACGTTGATCGGCGCGAAGCTGACGTTCTGCTCCGCCGTCATGTGCGGGTAGAGGTTGAAGTGCTGGAACACCATGCCCATCTGGGACCGCTGCCGCTCGAGCTCGCGCCCGTGCATCTCGTGCAGCTTCCCGCCGCGCTGCTTGTAGCCGATCACCTCGCCGTCGACCAGCAGCCGGCCACCGTTGATGCGCTCGAGGTGGTTGATGCAGCGCAGGAACGTGCTCTTCCCGGCCCCCGAGGGGCCGAGCAGCGCCACGACCTCGCCCCGGGCGACGTCCAGCGAGATGTCCTCGAGCACGCGCAGGTGCCCGTAGTGCTTGCTCACCGAGCGCGCCGACACCATCGGGCGCTCGGTCGGGGTCTCGGTCACCGAGGTCTCCAGGGTCGTCATGCGGGGGTCACCGCCCTTCCCTTGAGGCGTCGCCAGAGCCGTGCGTACGGCGACTGGACGACGGAGCGGGTGGAGCCGCGGGCGAACCGCTTCTCCAGGAAGTACTGGCCGATCGTGAGCACCGTGGTCAGGAACAGGTACCAGAGCGCGGCCACGATGAGCAGCGGGATGACCTGGTAGGTCACGTTGTAGACGTTGCCCACGCTGCGCAGCAGCTCGGTGTAGCCGACGATGCTGGCCAGCGAGGTCCACTTGAGCATGCCGATGAGCTCGTTGCCCGTCGGCGGGATGATCACCCGCATCGCCTGCGGGAGCACGATGTGGCGCAGCGTCTGGTACCGGCTGAGCCCGAACGCCGCGGCGGCGTCCGACTGGCCCTCGTCGACCGACAGGATGCCGGCCCGCACGACCTCGGAGTAGTAGGCACCGAAGTTGAGGCCCAGGCCCAGGATCGCCGCCACCAGAGGGGTCATCGCCTGGTTGGTGTCGATGTCGACCAGCGTGACGCTGCCGACCTTGAGGAAGAACGCGGGGAAGATCGACGACAGGTTGAACCAGAAGATGAGCTGGACCAGCGTCGGCGTACCGCGGAAGAACCACTGGTAGAGCGAGGCGACCCCCGAGAGCACCGGGTTCGGCGAGAGCCGCATGACCGCGATCATCGTGCCGAGCGCCATGCCGAGGACCATGCAGAGGATGGTCATCAGGATCGTGTTGCGCACGCCCTTCAGCACGTCCGCGCTGAACAGGTAGTCGCCCACGACGTCCCACTGGAGCGTCTCCGTCGACGCCAGGGTCAGCAGCAGCGACGCCAGGAGGAGGGCCACCACGGCGGCGGCGAGCCACCGGCCGGGGTGCCGTCGCGGGACGAGCGGCAGCGCGCCGGGATCGTCGCTGAGGACCTGGATCTCTCGTTCTCGCACAGTCTCCGAGCCTGCCCTGTTCATCAGCTCGCGTCGACCGGCTGGGAGTTGATGGTCGGCGGAAGGTTGGTCGCGTCCTTCAGGCCGGCCTTGTCGAGGATGGCCTGCCAGGTGCCGTCCTCGGCGAGCTTCTCGATCGCCGCGGCGAAGGCCTCGGCGAGCACCTGGTTGTCCTTCGCGACCACCCAGCCCTGGCGCACCGGGGCGTCCTCGGCCAGGTGCCCCTCGACGAGCTCGAGCTCGTCGTCCTGCTCGTCGGTGTACGCCGCGACGGCCGGGTCCTGCAGCGTGAAGTCGATCCGGCCGTTCTTGACCGACAGGAACGGCTGGCTGACCTCGCCGAACGAGAGCAGGGTGAGCTTCGGCTTGCCCGCGGCCTCACAGTTGGCCGCGACCTTCTTGAGGACCGACTCCTGCAGGCTGCCGGCCGCCTCGCCCGCGGTCAGCCCGCAGACATCGCTGGGGTCGACGTTCTTCGGGTTGCCGTTCTGGACGAGCATGCTCATCTGCGTGTTGAGGGTGTCGACGAACGTCACCTCCTTGCGCCGCTCCTCGCTGTCCGCGAGGGGGCCGACCAGGACGTCGCTGCGGCCGTTGACGACCGACGGGATCATCGCCTCGAAGGCGAGGTCGTGGAAGCGGACCTCGAGCCCGAGCTCCTTGGCGACCGCGCGCATCAGGTCGGCCTCGATGCCACCCAGGTCGTTGCCGTCGGGGAGCGTGTACGGCGGGTAGTTGAAGTAGGACCCGACGTCCAGGTAGCCCTGCTTCGCGATGTCGCCGGGGAGCGCGATCTTCGACGTCCCGCTCTTGCCCGCGTCCGCGTCGTCCTTGGTGGTCGACACCGAGCAGGCCGAGGCGCCGAGGGCCAGGGATGCCAGCACGGCCGCGGCGGCACGGCGCCCATTCATGCTCTTCACGTTTCCTCCAGATGGTCGTGGACCGTCGTGGCTCGTTGCGCCTCGAGAACCAAACGAACCGGTTGGTATGCAGAGTATGGAACGGCGCCCGGACGACCGTCAATAGGCACTTCCCGCAAAATCCCGCTCGCTCGGGAACCTACGCTGGCAGGAGGGCGGACCCTTGACCGGCATGACCCGCCGGTCTACATTCCGACCAGTAGGTTTGTACATCGGAAGAGTCACGAGCGAGGTGTGGGTACCCCATGAGCACGCTAGTCCCCCGCGTCGACGCGGGCCCGTTCATCGACGGCCGGTTCGTCGATTCGACCGGGTCCGAGCGGCAGGAGTCCATCAGTCCGGCGACCGGCGAGACGGTCGGCAGCTTCGCGCTCGGCACCGCCGAGGACGTCGACCGCGCGGTCGCCGCCGCCCGCCGGGCCTTCGCGGACTGGTCCGCGCTGAGCGTCTTCGAGCGTTGCGCGTACGTCGAGCGCCTGATCACCGAGATCACCCGGCGCCGCGAGGAGCTCGGCCGGCTGCTCGCGCTCGAGCAGGGCAAGCCCTACCACCTCGAGGCGCTCCCCGAGGTCGACGAGTCGGCCAACAACTTCCGGGTCGCGGTCGAGATCGCCAAGCACCTCGACGGCGGCAGCATCATCCCCCTCGCCGACACGAACCGCCGCGCGTACACCTACCGGGTGCCGCGGGGCGTGGTCGCGACGATCCAGCCCTGGAACTTCCCCCTCGGCACCGCGTCCGGCCAGCTCGCGCCCGCGCTCGTCACCGGCAACACGGTCGTGGCGCTCCCCGCGCCCTCGACCACGCTGATCGAGCACGAGTGGATCAAGTGCTTCGAGGCCGCCGGCTTCCCGCCGGGCGTCGTGAACCTGGTGACCGGAGCCGGCGCCGTCGTCGGCGACGCCCTCACCGGGCACCCCGACGTCCAGGTGGTCGCCTTCACCGGCTCCGTCGCGACCGGACAGCGGGTCGCGGCCCGTGCGGCCGGCAAGGCCCAGCTCATCGAGCTCGGCGGCAACGGACCGTTCATCGTGCTCGACGACGCGGACCTCGACAAGGTCGTGCCCGACGCCGTCTCCTCGGCGTACGGCGCCGCGGGGCAATCGTGCATCGCGGCCGGCCGGTTCCTGGTCCACGACGCGATCTACGACGAGTTCGCCGCGCGCCTCACCGAGGAGGTGCGCGACCGGATCGTGGTCGGCCTGCCCTTCGACGAGACCACCACGATGGGACCGCTCAACAACGAGGTCCTGTCCGGCAAGGTCGAGCGCCACATCGCCTCGGCGATCGAGGCCGGCGCCAAGGTGCTCACCGGTGGCGCGCGCCACGGGCTTCCCGACCGATCTCTACTGGCAGCCCACCGTGCTCGCCGACGTCACCGAGGCGATGTCGGTCGCCGTCGAGGAGACCTTCGGCCCGGTCGCCCCGCTGCAGCGGATCTCCTCGGACGAGGAGGCGCTGGAGCTGATGAAGGCGTCGCCGTACGGCCTCGGCTCGTCGGTCTACACCCGCGACCTGGGCCGCGGCCTGCGGTTCGCGGAGAAGGCGCCCACCGGCATGATGAACGTGAACTCCCGCCCCGGCGACGTCGAGGGCCACGTCCCCGTCGGCGGCTTCTCCGGCAAGCTCAGCGGCATCGGCAAGATCCAGGGCCGCTACCCGATGGAGGAGATCTTCACCGAGCTCAAGGTCGTCCAGCTCAACCTGGGCTGACCCCCGCGACGACGAAGGCTCCCTCGCCGGCGGCGAGGGAGCCTTCGTGCTGGTCGGACGGGTCAGCCGGCACCGAGCGCGGCCGAGGCGCGGCGCGCGGCGGCGCAGACCCGGTCGACGTACGCCTCGATGCCGCCGCGCTCGTGGGGGCGCGAGAAGCCGTAGAGCGTGAAGGCCAGGCGGACCTCGCCCCCGGCGCCGAACACCGGGGCGGCGATGACCCGGACCGAACGCCGGGCCTCGGCGCTCGCGTCGTCCTCCGGGTCGTAGTTGAGCCGGGTCATCAGGGTGCGCAGGTCGCCGGACTCGACCGCCGCCGGGTCGACGGCGAGCCGGCTCAGGGCGGTGGCGAACTCACGCTGGGCGTCGTTCATCAGGCCGAGCGAGTAGCCGCGCTCGCGGATCCGGTCCAGCTTGCGACGCTGGGCGTCGCGCTCGGCGACCGGCAGCACCTTGAGCCAGCGCTCGATCTCGTCGGCGTCCAGCCACGCCGCGAGGGCACCGCCGTTGGGCGGCGTGAAGGGCAGCCGCAGGCCGACCAGGGTCGCGCGGGAGCCCGCGTGGGCACTGCCGGCGCTGCCGAGGACGACGATCTCGTCGCCGACCACGGCGGTGACCAGGCAGCGGCCGCCGAGCTCGTCGGCGACCTGCTCCATCTCGGAGCGGACCAGGTCGACCTCGCGCAGCTGCTCGGGCAGCGCACCGTGCGAGCTGGCCGCGGCGAGGGACAACGGCGCGAACCGGCCGTACCCACCCTGGAAGAAGAGCAGCGGCAGGGACGGGCTGCCGATGTCGAGCGCGGCCACCCGGCCGAGGACGACGTAGTGGTCACCGGCCTCGGTGACCGAGTCGATGTCGCAGTCGATCCAGCCGACCGCACCCTCGAGGATCGGCGCACCCGACGGCGCGGGCTGGGTCCGGACGCCGGCGAACTTGTCGCCACCGCTGACCGCGAACCGGCGACAGAGCTGCTCCTGCTCGGCGCTGAGGATGTTGACGCAGAAGTGGCCCAGGCGGCGGATCCGCGGCCAGGTCGTCGACGACTTGTCGGGGAAGAACGCGACCAGTGGCGGGTCGAGCGAGACCGAGGTGAAGGAGCCGACCACGAATCCGACCGGCGTGCCGTCGGCCTCGGCGGCCGTGACCACGCAGACGCCGGTCGGGTACTGCCCGAGCACCTCTCGGTACCACCGCTGGTCGTGGGGTTCGCGCACCGACTCGCTCCTTCCGCAGCTCCGTCGACGGTAGACGGGGGACCGGAAAGATAGCATACCGACCGATCCGTATGTTACGTTCGCCACCACCGCGGCACCCCCGCGCGACACATCCGGCCTCAGTGGGCTGAGGTCGCTCCCGAGGAGGAAACACCTGGTGGTCCGAGTCGACATCCTGCACGCGCTCTCGAACGAGGACGGTCTGCCGTGGCGCGACGTCCTCGAACGGGCCCGGCAGCGGATCACGCTCGCCGACGAGCTCGGTATCGACGGCTTCTGGCTCGGCGAGCACCACTTCGACCACATGGGCATCGACCAGTCCCCCAACCCGGTCATGCTGATGGCCGACCTGGCGCGTCGTACCGCACGGATCCGGATCGGCATCGCCGCCGTGATCCTGCCGGCCTGGCACCCCGTCCGGCTGGCCGAGGACCTGGCGATGCTCGACCACATGACCGACGGCCGCCTCGACGTGGCCTTCAGCCGGGGCATCCTCCAGGCCGAGATCATCAACCTCAACGCCGAGGCCGACCGCAAGAACGACGAGGTCAGCAAGGCCATCTTCGCCGAGCGCCTCGACATGGTCCGCGCGGCGTGGACCGAGCACCCGTTCTCCTGGAAGAGCGAGCGGTTCACCTTCCCCCACCCCGACACGAAGTGGCCGGGGGCCGCCGAGGAGTACACCGGTCCCGACGGCCGGATCACCGGTCTCGCGATCATCCCGCAGCCCGCCCAGCCGGGCGGCCCGCCGCTGTACACCGTCACCGACACCCCCAGCGGGTTCGGCGCCGCCGCGCACCAGGGCCTGAACGTGATCACCTGGTTCCCGACGCGCTCGGTCCTCGACGACCTCAACGCGACCTTCCGGGCCGAGAAGGAGGTCGCCGGGCCGGCGGCCGAGGGCCTCGAGGACGCGTGCGCCATCCTGCGCGGCTGCCTGATCGCGCCGACCGACGCCGAGGCACGGGCGCTGGTCGAGCAGGAGGTCCGCGAGAACGTCGACTTCATCACCAAGGTCCGCGGCCTGGGCATCTGGCTCGACAAGGGCGAGGACGCCGACGACCCGGCGGTCCGGGACGCCGAGCCGTTCGACCTGCTCTTCGACCGCGACCACCTGATGATCGGCTCGCCGGAGACGGTCGCCGAGAAGATGATCGCCATCTCGCGCGAGCGAGGCATCCGGCACTGGCTGCTCTCGCCGTACCTCAACGAGGCCGACGAGCACGTCGAGCGCACGCTGCGCCTGCTCGCCGACGAGGTCCTCCCGCGGGTCCGGGCCGCCCTCGGCTGACCCCGCAGCACCCGCCCCACGGCGGCCCGGCCGGATCCCCGGCCGGGCCGCCGTGCGCTTTTCGGGGGACGAACCGACCGATCCGAATGTGATCGTTGACACGTCCGACCGAGCGTCCCTAAACTCCCAAACCAACCGGTATGGATGTTCACGGGAGGTTTCATGACACGCATGATGCTGGGGCGCCTCGCCCTGGCCGTGCCGTCGCTGTTCGCGGTCTCGGTCCTGGTCTTCCTGGCCACCCAGGCACTGCCGGGTGACGCCGCGGTCGCAGCGCTCGGACGCAACGCGACCCCCCAGGGGCTCGAGTCGTTCCGGGAGCGCTTCAACCTGGACGCGCCGCTGGTCTCGCAGTACCTGACCTGGCTGGGGAACACGCTGACCGGCGACTTCGGCAGCTCGTTCTCCGCGCCGACCACCGTGTCCGACCTGATCGGCGGCCGGGTGGTCAACACCCTCGTGCTGATGCTCGTGGCCGCCCTCATCTCGATGCCGATCGCCGTCGGCCTGGGCATCTACACCGCGACGCGGCGCGACAAGGCCGGCGACCACGTCGTCTCGTTCGCGATGCTCCTCATCAACTCCCTGCCCGAGTTCGTGCTCGCGGTCGGCCTGATCGCCCTGCTGGCGACCAACGTGGTCCCGGTGCTGCCCGCCACCTCCGGGCTGGACCCCAACCAGTCGCTGGTCGCGCAGTGGAAGCTCTTCGTGCTGCCGGTCCTGACGCTCGTCCTGCTCGTCATGCCGTACGTCGCGCGCACCGTGCGCGCGTGCATGATCGAGGAGCTCGAGAGCGACCACGTCCGGATGGCGCGCCTCAAGGGCCTGCCCGAGCGCCGGATCGTCCTGCGCCACGCCCTCCCCAACATCGCCGGCCCGACCCTCCAGGTCGTCGCGCAGTCGCTGGCCTGGCTGGCCGGCGGCATCGTCGTGATCGAGACCGTCTTCCAGTTCCCCGGCGTCGGCCTGGCCCTCGTGTCCGCCGTCGGCAGCCGCGACATCCCGGTGATCCAGGTGATCACGTGCCTGCTGGCCGCCTTCTACATCGCGGTCAACATCGTCGCCGACCTCGGCACCCTCGCCCTGACCCCGACCCTGCGGAAGGGCACCCGATGACCGCCGACGCCTCTCCCCTCATGTCCGGCACCGTCCCCACCGCCCCGCGCGCGGCCCGGCAGCGCCAGGGCGGTCTCCTGCGCGGCACGCTGCGCTCGCACCTCGGGAAGCTCGGGCTGCTGCTGGTCCTGGTCACGGTCGGCATCGCCGTCATCGGCCCGTTCGCCACACCGCAGGACCCGGAGGCGATCGTCGGACCGCCCTTCGCGACGCCCGGCGCGGGGTACCCGCTCGGCACCGACTACCTCGGGCGTGACGTGCTCAGCCGCTTCCTCGACGGTGGCTCGCTGATCCTGGTCCTCGCCTTCCTCGCGACCACGAGCGGCGTCGTCGTGGGGACCGCGCTCGGCCTGCTCTCCGGCTACCTGCGCGGGATCACGGGTCAGGTCGTCATGCGCTCGCTCGACGTGCTGCTGTCGTTCCCCCCGATCCTGCTGGCCCTGGTGTTCATGAGCATCCTGGGCCCCAAGCCCTGGCTGATCCTGCTGACCGTCGCCTCGACCCACGTACCTCCGGTCGCCCGGGTCGTCGAGAGCGCCACGCTCGGACTGACCAGCCGCGGCTTCGTGCAGTACGCCGAGATGATCGGCGTGCCGCGCCTGCGGATCCTGACCCGGCAGCTCCTCGCCAACATGGTCGCGCCGGTCATGGTGCAGTTCGGCATCCGGATGGCCTACTCCATCGGCTTCATCGGCGCGCTCGCCTACCTGGGCTACGGGCGCCGGCCGCCCGCCGCCGACTGGGGCTCGATGGTGCAGGAGAACCAGATCAACCTGATCTCCACGCCGCTGCCCGTGCTGGCCCCCGTGCTCGCCCTCGCCCTCGCCACCATCGGCGTCAACCTCCTCACCGACGCGTTCGGCCGTGCGGCCGGCGTCGACCTCGCCAAGGAAGGCCAGGCATGAACGACTCCACCGGCGACGCTCCCGAGGAGCCCGTGCTCGTCGTCCGCGACCTCCGGGTCGACCTCGACGGCACCGAGACCGACATCGTCCGCGACATCTCCTTCGAGGTCGCGCCCGGCGAGATCCTCGGCGTGATCGGCGAGTCCGGCTGCGGCAAGACCACCGTGCTCACCAGCCTGCTCGGCTACACCCGCGCGGGCGCCAGCGTCACGGGCGGCTCCATCACCGTCGACGGCGAGGAGCTGATCGGGTTGAGCCGCCAGCAGCTGCGGCGCTACCGCGGCGGCGTCGTCGCCTACGTCCCGCAGGACCCGGGCGGCGCGCTCAACCCGGCCCTCCGGCTCGGGACGCAGCTGCGCGAGACGCTCGAGGCGCACGGCGTCACCGATCGCGCCGAGCAGGACGCGCGGATCTCCCGGATCCTCGGCGAGGTCAAGCTCTCGACCGACCGCCGCTTCCTCCGGCGCTACCCGCACCAGCTCTCCGGCGGCCAGCAGCAGCGGGTGACCATCGCGATGGCCTTCCTGTGCGAGCCGCGGGTCGCCGTCCTCGACGAGCCGACGACCGGCCTCGACGTGACGACCCAGGCCCACGTCCTCGAGGCGGTGCGCAACCTGTGCCGGTCGCACCGGACCGCCGGCGTCTTCGTCAGCCACGACATCGCCGCCGTCAGCGGCCTCGCCGACCGCATCGTCGTCATGTACTCCGGTCGCGTCGTCGAGGCGGGCACCGCCGAGGAGGTCACCGCCTCCCCCGCGCACCCGTACGCCCGCGCTCTCGGCGAGGCGATCCCCGACCCCCGGCGGCGCCGTTCGCTGCACCCGATCAAGGCCGGCGTCAGCGGCGTGCGCGACCGGCCGGCCGGCTGCGTCTTCGCCCCGCGCTGCGAGCTGGCCGGGCCGGAGTGCACCACCGGCGAGATCCCGGTCGTCGAGGTCTCCCCCGCACACACGGCGCGCTGCCTCAAGACCACGCAGGTGCAGCCGATCCCTGTCGAGCCGACGGCTCCGGCGACCGTGGCGGCCCCCGTGCCGCCGACCGCCGCCGAGCACCTCGTGATCGAGGGCCTCCGCGCGTCGTACGGGGGCATCAAGGTGCTCGACGGCATCGACCTGACCGTCCCCCGCGGCGCGGTGATGGGTCTGGTCGGTGAGTCCGGCAGCGGCAAGAGCACCCTCGCCCGCACCATCGGCGGCCTGCACACCGAGGCCTCCGGGCGGATCCTGCTCGGCGGGGCCCCGCTCCCCCTCGGCGCCCGCAAGCGCAGCCGTGCGGACCGGCTCCGGGTGCAGTACGTCTTCCAGAACGCGACCTCCGCCCTCAACCCGCGCAGCACGATCGGCGAGTCGATCGAGGAGCCGATGCGGGTGCTCGGCCTGACCGAAAGCCGTGCGGCGCGGCGCGAGCGGGTGCAGGAGCTGCTCGCGGACGTCGCGCTCAACCCGAGGCTGATCGACAGCTTCCCGGCCCAGCTCAGCGGCGGCGAGCGGCAGCGGGCCACGGTGGCCCGCGCCCTCGCGACCACGCCGGAGCTGCTCATCTGCGACGAGATCACGTCGTCGCTCGACGTGTCGGTGCAGGCCTCGATCCTGCTGCTCATCGAGCAGCTGCGCCGCAAGAGCGACCTGACGCTGCTCTTCGTCACCCACAACCTCGGCGTCGTCCGGGCGATCTGCGACCACGTCGCCGTCCTCGACGCCGGAACGATCGTCGAGCTCGGCGACGTCGACCGGGTGCTGGACCACCCGGAGCATCCCTACACCCAGCGGCTCCTGGAAGACACACCGAGTCTGCCGCGACTGCATCCCGCCTCGCGGGCATAGCACCAGGTCTGTACAGAGAGGACACAGCCATGCAGGACCCCTTCGGCTCGCTGCTCACCCGTCGTCGCCTTCTGCGCGGGGCGCTCGCCCTGTCGGCCACCACAGCCCTGGCATCGGCCTGCTCGTCGTCGCCGTCGTCCAACGACCGGCCGGGGACGACGCGTGGCGCCACCGCCGGCCCGTCGGGCGAGCGCAAGCGCGGCGGCACCTTCCGGTTCGCGCCCCAGGACGCCAACTCGAGCGACTCGATGAACCCGCACTCCGCGGTCGGGAGCAGCGGCTCCATCACCGCCGCCCTGTTCAGCACCTTGGTCGCGGAGGGCCACGACTTCGGCCAGGAGATGCGGCTGGCGGAGATCTTCGAGCCCGAGGGCAAGGACCAGGGCGTCTGGACGATCCGGCTCCTCGACGGGGTGGAGTTCCACCACGGCAAGACCCTGGACGCCGACGACCTGATCTTCAGCATCCGGCACATCCTCGACCCCAAGGACCCGGGCTTCATCTCCGGTCTGATGTCGTGCGTCGACCCCGCCCAGATCAAGAAGATGGACAAGCGCACGATCCGGCTGAACCTCAAGACGCCGAACTCCCAGCTGCGCGAGGTCTTCCAGGAGCTCCCGGCCGCCGTCATCCCGGTCGACTTCGACCCGCAGAACCCGATGGGCACCGGCCCCTTCAAGTACGTGAGCTACCAGCCCGGGCAGCGGTTCGTCGCCGAGCGCTTCGACAACTACTTCCGCGACAACATGCCCTACCTGGACCGGATCGAGCTGGTCAGCTTCGCCGACAGCGGGACCGCGCGCTTCAACGCGCTGGTCAGCGGCCAGATCGACGGCCTCAACAACCTGGCCCCGTCCCTGGTCGCCCAGGCCGAGAAGAACAAGGACCTCGCGGTCCTCATCTCCGAGACCGGAGCCTTCGAGCCGTTCGCGATGCGCAGCGGCAAGGGCGACCAGTTCGAGGACCCGAACGTGCGCCTGGCCATGAAGCTCATCGTCGACCGCCAGCTGATGGTCGACTCGGCGTACAGCGGCTACGGGTCAGTGGGCAACGACCTCGGCTGCTGGTCCGAGTGGGACAAGGGCACCGATCCGGACCTGGCCGCCCGCGAGCAGGACATCGACCAGGCGAAGTCGCTGCTCAAGGCCGCCGGCAAGGAGGGCATGAAGATCTCCCTGCGCGTCGGCGAGGTCGTGCCCGGCCAGATCGCCGCCGCCGAGGCGTTCGCCCAGGAGGCGAAGAAGGCGGGCGTCAGCGTGACCCTCGACAAGGTCACCGACCTGGCGCAGTTCTACGGCTCCGAGGACTACGTCACGTCCCAGATGAAGAACGACTACCTCTTCACCCAGACGATGTACACCAACGGCGCGTACTGCTGGACCAAGGACACGTACTTCAACAACACCTCCTACTACAACCCGGAGTTCGAGCGGCTCTTCAACCAGGCGCTCGCCAGCCCGCAGGAGGACTACGAGCGCCTGATGCACGAGGCCAGCCGGGTCATCTACGAGGACGGACCCTGGCTGGTCTGGGGCCGTCGCAACATCATCGATGCCCACAGCGCGAAGTTCACCGGCGCAGTCCAGGACGCCACCGGCATCGGCCTCAACGGCCTGCGCTGGGACGAGATCTCGCTCGCCTGAACCGACCGATCGACGTACCGAAGGAGCATCTCCTCATGGCAGCACGACCGCGCGGCGCGCGGCCCGGCACGACCGCACCGGTCCTCCGGGGTCCCTTCGACCCCGGGGGCCAGCCGGACCTCGGTGGCGACCGCCACCTGCACCTGTCCCTCTTCGCCTGGAACGTCAGCAGCGGCCTGTCCGCCAGCAAGGCGGTCCTCTCCGACACCGACCGGCTCCGCGACTTCTGGAGGTGGCCGTCGTCGTCCGCGCTGATGCGCGGCATCGAGCGGGCCGGCTTCGACAGCCAGCTCCAGTACGGCATGTGGAGCGGCTACGAGGGCGAGACCGGCTGGAACGACGACGGCCTCGACTGGGCGACGGCGGCGGCGACCTCGGCCGCCGTCACCGACCGGATCGGCATCTACTCGACGATCCACGTCGGCTACGAGATCTCGCCCCTGCTCATCGCGAAGGTGACCGCCTCGATCGACCACGTCTCCGGCGGCCGCCTCGGCGTCAACATCGTCGCCGGCCAGAACGCCGTCGACTACGCCCAGTTCGGCCTCGAGGGTCCGCCCTCCCAGGAGATCCGGTACGCGATCGCCGACGAGATGACCACGGCCCTCAAGCTGCTGTGGACCTCCGACGAGCCCGTCGACTTCGAGGGCGAGTACTTCCAGCTCTACGGCGCCCAGGTCCGCCCCCGCGCCACCAGCCGGCCCCGCCCCCTGCTGATCTGCGCAGCGGCGTCCGACATCGGCCTCGACTACGCGACCCGCCAGTGCGACGCGCTCTTCATCACCGCGGGCAACACCGTCGAGACCTACCGCGAGAAGGCGCAGAAGATCCACGCCATGGCCGCCGAGCACGGACGCCAGGTCCGCATCGCCGCCATGTGCTATGTCATCATGGACGAGACCGACGCGGCCGCCGCCGAGACGGTCGCCTGGATGACCGAGCAGATCGACCGCGGCGCCATCGAGACCTGGCTGACCCGCAGCGGCCACATCCTCAAGAGCGACAACCCGGACATCGCCGACGACGTGTACGGCGACGCCCGGGCGACGTCCGGCGCCACCCAGGACCCGTACCTCGGCCTCGGCCAGGAGCACTACGAGAGCATGGGGATGGGCATGGGCGCCTTCCAGCTCTTCGGCTCCTACGCGTCGGTCGCGGACCAGCTCATCGAGCTCTACGAGGCGGGCGTCGGCCAGTTCGCGCTGTGCTTCTTCGACCCGCACAAGGGCGTCCAGCAGGTCGAGGAGCACCTGCTGCCGATCCTGCGCGAGCGTGGGTACAACCTGCCGCTCGCCTGATCCACCGCAACGCCGAAGGGCCCGCACCTCGATGAGGTGCGGGCCCTCTCGTCGTGGGGCGACGAGGTGGTCACGAGGTGGTCAGACGGTCTCGGCGGTCAGGAACTCCTGCACGGCGGTGACGGTCTCCTCGAGCGCCGTGTCCAGCACGTCGTGCATGCCGGGGACCTCGACCACCCGCCGCAGGTACGGCGCATAGGCGGCCTGCTGCTCCGCCGAGACCAGCCCGAAGGCCGGTGCGTGCAGCAGCAGCGCGGGAACGGTCAGGGTCGAGGCCGGGGGCGGGGCCGCGGCGAACTCGCTGAAGATGGAGACGATCGCCGACTGGCAGGTACGACGACGCACGCGCCCGTCGGGGAGCGTGTCGAACTGGCGGGCGGCAGCGGCGACCATCTCGGGGGTGGTGCCGGCGATGTTCTCCCGGCCGCCGAGGAACTCCTCGACCGACGGCCAGACGTCGCCGGTCAGCTCCTGGGTGGCCCGGTGCAGGGCCAGGTCCGGCGAGATCTGGACGACCGGCTCCATGATCACGGCACGCCGGATCCGCTCGGGCGCCACCGCGGCGAGGTCGAGGAGCAGCCGGCCGCCGAACGAGAATCCGGCCCAGTCCACCTGGTCGAGACCGAGGGCGGTGACCGACTCCAGCAGGTCGGCGACGTAGGTCGCGTGGGTCCACGGCGGCTCCCAGCCGGAGCTGCCGTGTCCGCGCAGCTCGAAGGCGATCACGCGGAAGCCGGCGTCGGCCCAGCGCTCGCCGGCCCGCGCCCACCACTGGGCGTCGGAACCGACGCCGTGGATGCAGACGAGAGCGGGGCTCGCGGACGAGCCCCACTCGAGTCGGTCGAGGATCACGCCCGGCGCCGGGCCACCGCGTCGAGCAGCACGCGGGCCTCGCCCGCGACGCCGCCGTGCTGGGTGATCCGGACGACCGCGACGTCGATGTCGGCGAAGACCGCGTCCCAGGTCGCCCAGAACTCGGTGCGGTCGTCGTTGGTGGCGACGTAGCAGTTGACCTTGGCCAGCTCGTGCAGGCCGCTCCCGGCCTCGGCGAGCAGGGCGGCGAGCCGGTCGAGGCAGACCCGGGTCTCCTCGGCGATGGTGCCGGCCTCGGGCACCCGGCGGCCGGTCGCGGCGTCGAGGGCGTCGGTCTCGGCGAACACCAGGTCGCCGACGACGGCACCGGCGGCGAAGCCGGACTCGGTGGGCAGGGTGGTCAGGAACGTGGTCATCAGATCCTCCTGGCGGCCATGGCGTCGATCTGGACCCGGCAGTCTCCGGCCAGGCCGATCTGGAACAGGGCGCGCGACGGGTAGGGGCCCGGCGCGAGCAGCTCGGCGTACGCGTAGGCGAACTCGAGGCGGTACTGCTCCTCGCTGACCCACGCGGTGATCTTGGTGAGGTCCTGGAGGCCGAGGCCCTCCTTGGCGAGGTTGGCCTCGATCCGCTTCAGAACGACGCGGACCTCGTCCTTGATCGAGCCCTGTGCCTCGGGCACCCGCTTCATGGTCGCGACGTCGATCGCCAGCGCGCCGGTGTAGACGAAGCGGTCGCTCTCGAGGGCGGTGCCGGACTCGGGCTCGCGGAAGGCCATCGCCTCCAGCTCGACCCGGCAGTCGCCGGCGATGCCGCAGACCAGGGTGACGACCTTCGGCAGCGGACGGTCGCCCCACGCCTCGCGCAGGGACGCCCACATCTCCTCGCGGAAGCCCTCGTCGGAGACGTACGCCGTCATCTTCACGACGTCGTCGAGCGTGCGGCCGCTCAGCGCCAGGCCGCTGCGGACCTGGTCGACGCAGATCCGCGTCTCGTCGGCGATCGTCTCCGCCTCGGCCAGCCGGCTGATGGTCGTGAGGTCGATCGCCATGGCCCCGACGAACTGGAAGCCGTGGGCGACGGCGGATCCGCCGAGGCCCAGCTTGGCCATCGCCTCGCGGTCCCGGCTGTCGGGGATCAGGAACTCGGTGGCGGGGGTGCTCTGGGTGGTGCTCATGTCCGTCCTCACTTTCCTGCAGTGATGGTGACCTCGGCGCCCACGGCCCTGCGCACCTGCGGGATGACCTCCTCGGCCATGAGTCGCATGCTGCGCTCGATCTTCTCGGGGGCCATGTCGCCGACGGCGAGGATGAAGTGCTCCCAGCCCCGCTCGCGGTGCAGCTTGACCATGCGCTGGGCGACCGAGTCCGGCGTACCGACGAAGAGGTAGTCGCGCTCCATCATCAGGTCGAAGCCGTCCATCGCCTGGAGCTTCGGGTCCTCCGGGTCCTCGTGGACGTCGAGCCACGCGCCCAGGCCACGGACCCGGCGGATGACGTCGAAGCGGGACACGACGAAGTCGTAGATGTCGGCGCGCGCCTCGGCCTCGGTCTCGGCGACGCAGAACTCCCGCACGGCGGGGGCCACGGCGGCGAAGTGCTCGGGGCGGCCGTGCTTCGCGGCCTCGTCGTCGTACGCCGCGTTGAGGGCACCGAGCTTGTCGCCGGTCGGGTGGGACGAGATGACGCCCATCCCGTTGGCCGCAGCGTGCCGGAAGCCCGGCTCGTGCTGGGAGACCGCGTAGATCGGGGGCATCGGCTTCTGGAAGGGCTTCGGGATCACGGGCAGGCCGGTGAGGTGGCCGTTCTCGTCCTCGTACGCCGCCATCGCCTTGCCGCCCCAGCCGACCTCGGGCCACGGGAAGGTGTAGCGCTCGCCCTGATGCCGGAAGGGGTCCTCGGTCCAGGCCTTCTTCACGATGTCCAGGTGCTCCTGGAAGATCGCGCGGCTCTGCTCCTCGTTGCGGCGGTCCGCCTCGGGGTTGATGTTCATGATCTCGCCCGCGAGGATGCCGCGGCTGAACGCGACGTCGACGCGGCCCTTGCTGAAGTGGTCGAGCATCGCCAGGTCCTCGGCGAGGCGGACCGGGTGCCACAGGGGCAGGCCGATCGCGGCGATGCCGAGGCGGATCCGCTGGGTGCGTGCGGCGAGGTCGGCGTGCATGAGGACCGGGTTCGGGAGCTGGTCGCTGCCCTCGCCGTCGTAGTGGTGCTCACCCAGCCAGATCCCGTCGAACCCGAGCTCGTCACCGAGCTCGGTGCGCTTCCGGGTCTCGTCGAGCAGCTCGCCCCAGGGCCGCGTGTTGCCCCGGTTCGACAGCACGTGGAACAGGTCAAACCTCATCTTCGTTGCCTTTCAGACGTTGGGGGTGAGGGCGCGCAGCGCCGTGGAGGAGTCGATCGCGCGCGCCAGCTCCACCAGCGCGCCACCCATCAGCCGGGCTCGGTCGGCGGCGTCCCCGGCCAGCTGCCCGTCGACGAACGCCGCGCCGGTGACGTAGAGCCCGGGCGCGACCACCTGGGAGCCGTAGAAGTCGGCCAGCACGTCGCGCATCGAGCCCGGGCCGAGCAGGTGGTGGTCGCTGCCGGCCGTGGCCACGGTGAGGACCGCGCGGCCCGACAGCGGAGCCGCCGGGTCGCCGTACGCACCGCGGGGGACGGCGTCGATGAGCGTCTTGAACTGCGCGGTGTAGGTGCCGCGGTACATCGGCGAGCCGAGGACCACCGCCTCCGCGCCGTGCAGTGCGTCGAGCACGGGCTGCACGCCGTCGTGCTCCCCCATCTCGACCAGCGTGGTCTGCGCCCCGAGGGCGGCCGCTCCCGCGAGCACCGCCTCCAGCGCGGCCCGGGTCTTGCCGCCCACCGACGGCGAGCAGCTGACCGCGACGACCTTGGTCTCGCTCATCCCGACCTCTCCTCCGCCCGTCGTCACCACCGGGAGACGACCAGCTTCTCCTCGGTGTAGAAGCGCAGCGGCGCGTCACCGCAGACGTGGATGTCGCCGTAGAAGGACGTCCCGAGGCCGCCCATCGTGAAGTTCGCCGGCGGTGCCGGGAACGTGTTGACACCGACGTTGCCGGCCCGCGAGCGCTTCTCGAACTGCCGCGCCGTCGTGCCGGACCGGGTGAAGATCGTCGACGCGTTGCCGAACTCCGTGTCGTTGGCGGCGTCGATCGCCTGGTCGAGGCTCTCGACGCGGTGGATCACGATGACCGGACCGAACGTCTCGGCGCAGTCGACCGGGTGGTCGAGCGGCAGTCCGGTCAGGATCGTGGGGCCGACGAAGTAGCCGTCGGTCGTGCCGGTCCCCTCCTGAGGGGCGACATCGCGGCCGTCGCGCACGGCGGTGGCGCCGTCGGCGAGCGCCGTGGTGATCGACTCCTCGAGCCGCCGTCGGCTGGGGAGGCTGACGACCGGCCCGAGCGTCGTGCCCGGGTCGGCGCCCGCGCCGACGACCAGCTTGTCGCTGAGAACGGCGATCTTCTCGACCAGCTCGTCGTAGATGTCGCCGACCGCGATGATCCGGGTGCCCGCCAGGCAGCGCTGGCCGGCCATGCCGAACGCCGAGGTCACGACACCCTCGGCGGCCAGGTCCAGGTCGGCGTCCGGCGCCACGACGATCGGGTTCTTCGCGCCACCGTTGGCCTGGACCCGCTTGCCGGCGAGCGACGCCCGCTCGAAGATCGCCTTGGCCACCGGCGAGGAGGTGATGCACGAGACCGCGACCACGTCGGGGTGGTCGATCAGCCGCTGCGCCGCGTCGGCCCGGCCGTGCACCAGGTTGAGGACACCCGGCGGCAGGCCCGCGTCGTTGAGGAGCCGCACCACGGAGGTGGTGGCGATCGGGTCCTGCTCGGAGCCCTTGAGCACGAGGGTGTTGCCGGTGACCAGCGCCCAGGCCGAGAACTGGCTGGGGTTCATCACCGGGAAGTTGAACGGCGTGATGGCCACGCAGACGCCGAGCGGCTCGCGCACGTGGCGGGCGTCGATCGTGCCTGCCACGTTGCCGGCGGTCGAGTGGTAGAGCATCGGCGCCGCGATCGCGGTCTCGATGAACTCGGTCGCGCGCAGCACCTCGCCCCGCGCCTCGTCGAGGGTCTTGCCCTGGTCGAGGGTGATCGCGCGGGCCAGCTCCTCCTTGTTCTCCTCGATGTTGCGGCGCATCTGGTGCAGGAACTGCACGCGACGCTGGATCGAGAGCTCGCTCCACGCGGGGAAGGCGGCGGCCGCGGCGGCCACCGCCGCGTCGACGTCGGCCTCGGTCGCGGCGTGCACGGTCGAGATCTGCTGGCCGGTCGCGGGGTTGAAGACGGGAATGGCCTCGCCGCCTCCGTCGCGCCACTCGCCGTCGACGAGCAGCTGGGCGGTGGTGTTGATCTGGTCGCTCATGGTGTGGGTTTCCGTTCCAGTCCGGTCGGCTCAGGCGGTCACGAAGTCGGGGTACTGCACGCCGATGTCGCCACCGACGTCGTACGCCTTCAGGTGCGGTACGACCTCGCGGGCGAGCAGCTCGAAGTTGCGGTCGGCGACGTCCTTGGGCATACCGCCGAAGGCCGGGACGAGGAGGATGCCTCCGGCGTCGAGGCGCTTGACGTAGTCGAGGAGCTTCTCGACCACCTGGTCCGGGGTGCCCCAGACCTGCAGGTCGGCGAGGAAGCCGGCAAAGCCCTCGATCCCATGCTTCTGGATGTTACGGCTCAGCCCGGCGTAGTACTCATAGCCCTCGATCTCGGCGAATCCGACGTTGTCGAACTCGTAGTGCTCGACCGTCGAGAGGGCGTAGCGCTGGAGGTACTTGTCGCGCATCTCCTGCGCGCCCTCCTCGGTCTCGGCGACGCCGGTGAACACGCAGATGATCGGCTTGGGGGGCTGGGTGCCGTTGAGCTCGACGTACCGCTTCCGGTAGGTCTCGAGCTCGGCCTCGACCGTGTCCCACGGCTTCTGGGCGATGACCATGACGCCGAGACCGAGGCGCGCCATCAGGTCGATCGACTCCGGGGAGACCGCCGAGGCGAAGGCCCGGCCGCGGTAGCTGGCGTAGGGATCGGGGCGGATCTCGACGCGGGGCTGGGTGTAGACCTCGCCGTCGTACTCGATGACGCCGGTGTCGAGGCCCTCGAGGACGGCTTCGGCGTACTCGCTGAAGAGCCGGCGCGACTTCTCCATCGGCACCTGGAAGCCCTCGAACTCGACCCGGCCGAGGCCGCGGCCGATGCCGAGGACGCCGCGGCCACCGGAGAGGTGGTCGAGCACCGAGAAGTTCTCCGCGACGCGCACCGGGTCCTGCCACGGCAGCACGGTCACCATCGTGCCGAGCTTGATCCGCTCGGTCTTCGCTGCGACGTACGACAGCAGCTGGGTGACGTTGGGCGTCAGCTCGTAGTTGGTGAAGTGGTGCTCAGGCCACCAGAGGGAGTCGAAGCCCATCGCCTCCGCGCGCTCGGCGAGGGGGAGCTCCTCCAGGTAGACCTGCGCGTCCGTGCGCTCACGGTCGAGGTTCTGAAAGGTAAGCGTCAGTCCGGTGTGCATGCTGCCTCACTGATGAGAAGTCCTTCCGACCGGTTGGTCGGTACATACCGTACAGAATGTAAGAGTCGCGGCGCAAGGGGCGTCGAGCAAGTTACATGCCGACCGGTTTGTTTGCTAGCGTCCCGCGGGTGCCACCCCGCGACGCCACCGCACGGGTGCTCGTCGTGTGCTCCTCCGCGCTGGTGCTCGGCACGGTGCTCCAGTCGAGCCTGTTCCCACGGCTCCCCCACATCGCCCAGGAGCAGCACCTCTCGCCCGGCGTGCTCGCGCTCGTCGCTGGTGCCTCGTCGGTCGGCATCTTCGTCGCCGCCGTGCCGGCCGGCCTGCTCGTCGCGCGGTACGGCGCCCGCGCCGTCCTGGCCGCCGCAGCCGCCGTGCTCGCGCTGTCGGCCGTGCTCCTCGTCGTCGACGAGGGCGCGGCCGGACTGATCTCCTCGCGCCTGGCCCAGGGCATCGCCGGCAGCATGTCCTGGGGCGCGGCCTTCCCATGGGTCGCCGACGTGGCGCCCGCCGCGCGCCGGGCGCGGCTGCTCGGCACCCTCATCGGCGCCGGGACAGTCGGCGGCCTGGTCGGACCGGTCGTGCCGCTCGTCGGCGAGGCGGTGGGGTTCGCGCCGGTCTATGCCGGCATCGCTCTCGCGAGCTGCGTCGTGTGCCTCGCCTGCCTGCGGCTGCCGCCGCCACCCCGCCACGAGTCGGCGCGGGCGCGTGGCGCGGCCGGGCGCTCGTCGTACGGCGTCGTGCTGGCCGGCGGCTGGCTCGTGGTGCTGGCCGGGGCGGTCGTCGGCCTCAACCAGGTGCTCGGCTCGCTCCGGCTCGACCACGTCGGCGCCTCGGCCGCCCAGATCGCGGGCGTGCTCGTGCTCGCCACGCTCGGCCAGACCCTGCTCGGACCCGTCGCCGGCACGATCACCGACCGCTACGGCGCCGCGCGCCCCATCACCACCGGCCTCCTCCTGGTGGCGGTCGTCCTGCTCGCCTACACCGCCCCGACGACCACCGTCGTCCAGGCCGTCGTGGTGCTGCTGTGCATGTACGCGACCACGATCATGTGGGGCCCCGCCGTCGCGCTCATGTCCGCCGCCGCGCGGGCCGCGGGGATGACCCAGGGCGCGGTCTTCGCGCTCGCGAACCTGGCGTGGGCGACCGGGACCTTCGTCGGCACGGGGGGTGGCGGCGCCGCGGGTCGCTCCGGCCACGAGAGCACCCTGGTCGTCGCGGTCGCGGTGACCGCACTGGTGACCGGCGGCGGGATCGTCCTCGTCCGGCGGCGCCGGGTCAGCTGAGCAGGAAGTCGGTCACCGCGGACGCCGTCTCCTCGAACGCGGAGACCAGCACGGCGTGCTCGCCGGGCACCTCGACGATCCGCTCCACGACCGGCGCGAACGCCGCGCGCTGCGCCGGCGTGACGAGCCCGAAGGCGGGTGCGTGGAGCAGCAGCGTCGGCCGGGTGATGTCGTCGGGAACCGCGGCTGGCAGGGTCATCTCGCTGAAGACGCAGACCAGCGCCGACTGGCACGTACGACGGCGGACGCTGCCGTCGGCGAGCGTCTCGAAGTGCCCGGCGTACGCCGCGGCGTAGGCCTCGAGGTCGACGTCACCGGTGTTCCAGCGGGTGCCGAGGTAGGCGTCGAGGCTCGGCCACGAACCACCGGTCAGCTCCTCGCGGGCCCGGCGCCCGGCGAGCTCGGGAACGACCTGGATCACGGGCTCCAGCACGGCGGCGCGGCGTACCCGGTCGGGGTGGGCGGCGAGGAGCTGGAGCAGCAGCCGGCCGCCGAAGGAGACCCCGACCCAGTCGGGAGCCTCGAGCCCGAGGGCGTCGATCGTGTCGACGACGTCCTGGACGTGGGTGGCGTGGGTCCACGGCGGCTCCCAGGAGGAGTCGCCGTGACCGCGCAGGTCGAAGGCGATGACCCGGAAGTGCCGCGACCAGCGCTCGGCCGCGACCCGCTCGAACATGGCGTGGCTGCCGCCGACGCCGTGGATGCAGACCAGCGGCGGCGCCGCCGGGTGGCCCCACTCGTGGACGTGGAGGCGCATCAGGCGCCGAGCCCCACGGTGACGGCCTTGACCGAGGTGAAGCTGTCGAGCATGCCGTCCAGCGAGAACTCCTTGCCCAGGCCGCTCTGCTTGTAGCCGCCGTAGGGCTGACCGAGCGACTGACCGCCACCGCGGTTGACCTGCACCCAGCCGCTCTCCAACCGGTGCGCCGTCGTCAGGCCTGCCGTCAGGTCGTCGGTCCACACGAATCCGGCGAGCCCGTAGATCGAGTCGTTGGCCATCCGTACGGCGTCGTCGATGTCGCGCCACGGGATCACCACGAGCACCGGTCCGAAGATCTCCTCCCGCGCGAGACGCCAGTCGTTGCCGGCGTTGGCGAGCACGGTCGGGACCGTGAAGTACCCGTCGGCCAGCGGCCCCTCGGCCGGCGGCAGGCCACCGGCCACCACCTCGACGCCCGGCTGGGCCAGACCCTCCTCGACGTAGCCGCAGACCCGGTCGAACTGCTTGCGGTTGATCAGCGCACCGATGTCGGTCGCCTCGTCGAGCGGGTCCCCGATCGTGTACGCCGTGAGCCGCTCGGCCAGCGTCGCGAGGAACTCGTCGTGGAGGTCGGCGTGCAGGAACAGCCGCGAGCCCGCGGTGCACGACTGGCTCTGCCGGGTGAACCTCATCGAGGCGAGCACACCGTCGACGGCACGGGAGACGTCGACATCGGGGAACACGATGGACGGGCTCTTGCCGCCCAGCTCCAGCGACACCGGGAGGATCCGGTCGGCCGCCGCGGCGTTGACCAGCCGGCCGACCTCGGTCGATCCGGTGAACGTCAGTTTGGCGACACCGGGGTGGGCCGACAACGCGGCTCCGGCCTCCTCCCCCAAGCCGGTGACGACGTTGACGACGCCCGGCGGCAGGCACGCGTGCAGCACCTCGGCGAGCTCGAGCACGCACAGCGACGCGTCCTCGGCGGCCTTCACGACGATCGTGTTGCCGGCGATCACGGCCGGGGCGATCTTGAGCACGGCCAGCCCGACCGGCCCGTTCCAGGGGATGATCGCGCCGACGACGCCGAGCGGCTCGCGCCGGGTGTAGCTGAGCACGTCCTCGCCGAGCGGGACGGTCTGGCCCTTGAGCTCGCCGGCGAGGCCCGCGAAGTAGCGCAGTGAGTCGACCGCGAGCTGGACCTCGCCGCGGGCCTGGGTCCGCAGCGCGTTGCCGGTCTCGCGGGCGACCGAGCGGGCGACCTCCTCCTGGCGCGCGGCGAGGCGGTCGGCGGCGTCGTGCAGCATGCGGGCGCGGGCGGCCGGGCTCGTGCGCCGCCACGACGGGAACGCCGCGGCGGCCGCGCGGACGGCGGCGTCCACGTCGGCCGCGCCGCCCCGGGGGATCTCGCCGTAGACCGCCTTCTCGCCCGGCGCCTCGACGGGGAGGGTGCGGCCGTCGAGCGCCTCGCACCACACGCCGCCGATGAGCATCCGGCCCGTCACGACCTGGCTCATGCGGGCGTCCGGGGCGTCGGCGACGAGTGCCAGAGCAGGTGCTCCGGCCCGTGCCCCCGGTCCGCCCACACCGAGGAGTAGGCGATCAGCCCCTCGGCGGTGCTGCCGTCGGGGAACTCGGCCGTCCAGGCCAGGTCGCCCGTGATCACCGCGGTGCTGCCGGCCAGCGCGACGTGGCGCTCGCCGTAGGGCTCGATGCGGGTGTAGCGCACCGCGCCCTCGCGCACCGGGGCGAGGTACTCCGCGTTCTCCTCGCGGCGCCCGTCGTAGTGGATGTGCCGGCGGTCGGCGGCGTAGAGCCGCTCCAGGGCGGCGGTGTCGGCGGCCATCAGGCCGTCGAGCAGCTGCTGCTCCAGCTCGTCCACGCGGGCCAGGTCCAGCTCGGTCATGACTCTCCTCGATTCAGCCCGAGCTCGGCCAGCACCTCGTCCGTGTGCTCGCCCAGCCCGGGCGCTGTGCGTCGTACCTGAAGGGGTTCGCCGTCGATCCACAGCGGGCCGCGGATCATCGGCACGGTGCCGAGCACCGGGTGCTCGACCTCGTCGACCAGGTGCAGGGCCGCCACCTGGGCGTCGGCGAAGACGCCGGCCAGGTCGTGGATCGGCCCCGCGGGGATCTCGGCCCGGCGCAGCTCGTCGAGCCAGTACGACGACCGCGCGGCGCGCAGCACCTTCTCGATCTCCGCCTGGAGCTCGTCGCGGTTCGCGCTGCGGTCGGCGGGGCGGGCGAAGCGCGGGTCACCCACCAGGTCGGTCCGCTCCAGCACCGCGCAGAGGCGCTGCCACTGCTGCTCGGTGGCGGCGGCCAGGTTGATCGCGCCGTCGGCGGTCGCGAAGACGCCGTACGGCGCGACGACCGGGTGCCGGTTGCCGGCCGGACCGGCGACCTGGCCGAGGCTCACCAGGGCCTGGGCCTGGAAGCCGAGCAGGCCGATCATCCCCTCCAGCAGGGAGGTGTGCACGGTCCTGCCCCGGCCGGGGGCGGCGAGGGCGGCGCAGATGCCGAGCGCGGCGAAGACGCCGGCCACCAGGTCGGCGAGCGGGACGCCGGCCCGGGTGGGCCCCGACTCCGCGCTGCCGGTGAGGCTCATGAAGCCGCTCATCCCCTGCGCCACCTGGTCGAAGCACGGCTCGTCGCGCATCGGGCCGACGTGGCCGAACCCGCTGATCGAGGACACGACGAGGTCGGGTGCGTGCTCGGTGCGCCAGTCCTCGCCGAGCCCGAGGGCGTCGAGCACGCCGGGCCGGAAGTTCTCGACCAGCACGTCGCACTGCTCCGCGAGGCGCCGCAGCAACGCCTTCCCGTCGTCGGACCAGAGCCGGAGCGCGACGGACCGCTTGTTGCGGTTGGCCGCGAGGAAGTAGAGGCTCTCGCCCTCGTCGTAGGGACCCCAGGCGCGGCCGACGTCTCCCTCGGGGCTCTCGATCTTGATCACGTCGGCGCCGAGGTCGCCGAGCAGTGCGGTGCAGAAGGGACCGGACAGGGCACGAGTCAGGTCGAGCACCCGGATTCCGTGGAGGGGGAGATCGCGGCTCACGAGGCGATTCCTCGCTCGGAGCGCAGCTCCTCCAGCGTCGGGTACGTCCAGCGCAGGTAGCCCATCGGGAGGCCGGTCGCCGTCGCGACCCGCTCGTACGTCGACTCGCCGCCGAGGTCGCTCACGACCTCGGCGATCAGCCGGCGTCGCCGCACCTCGCGCACCGCCCGGACCTGGGTGGGATCCGGGCGTCGCGTCGCGGCCCCGATCGGACCGTTCCACCGTCGCGACACCGTGACCTCCTCGTTGCGCCTCGGCGAGCCTCAGACGAGGTTCTGGTTGTAGCCGCGTGCCCGTAGCCGCGGCAGGATCTGGTCGCGCACCTGCTGCACGCCCTTGTGCGGGTCGAAGAAGCAGAGCGCGACCTGGTCGACGCCGGCCTCGTAGAGGTCGACCAGCTGGTCGGCGACGGTGTCGTAGGAACCGAAGAGCTGGTAGGCACCCATGCCCATGCCGAGCGACTCGTACCAGTCCTTGCCGATGCCCAGGTAGCGGTCCTCGTCGAGACGCTCGTCGCGGCCGTCGCCGAACGAGCCCTCCGTGATCACGGCCTTCTCGCTGTTGAGCACGTGCCCCGCGCGGACCAGCCAGGTCCGCAGCGCCTCGTGGTCGATCTCCTCCGTCATCCACTCGACCGTCTCGGCCGCAGCGGCATCGGACTCGTCCATCACGACGTAGCACATGACGGCGATGCGGACCTTGCGACCGCGCTCGTCGAACATCGCCCGGATCTTCTGCGCGCGCGCCCGGTAGCCCTCGACGTGGTTGTCCTTGGCAGTGATGAACACGGCGTCGCACTGGCGTGCTGCGTAGTCGAGCCCGATGTCGGACCCGGCAGCGGTGATCAGCAGCGGCCGAGGCTTGCTGGTGGCGCGCGGGACCACCTGCGCGCCGTACATCTGGAAGTACTCGCCCTCGAAGTCCACCGGTTCCCCGGAGGTCCAGAGCAGCTTGAGCGCGGTCGTGAACTCGTCGGCGATCGCGTAGCGGACCTCCTGCGACGGCGGCCCGTCGAGACCGAACTGGGCGTAGTCGGCCGCGTTGGAGCCCGCGACGATGTTGACGCCGAGGCGGCCCCGCGACATGTGGTCGATGCTCGAGGTGATCTTCCCGACCAGGAGCGGGTGGAAGCCGTAGCCGGTGTGCACGGTCGTGTAGATCCCGAGCCGGTCGGTGATCACGGCCGAGCCGGTCGCCGCGGTCGCCCAGTCGAGCTGCGCGTCGTTCCAGCCGGTCGCGCCGCCGTACCCGCTCCACATGCCGTACTGCAGCTGGCTGTCGAAGCCGGCGCGCTCGGTCTCCCGGAGCAGCGTCGAGGACGACGGCCACTCCCAGACGTCGCGGTGCCGCGACGGGTCGGACAGGACGGCCTTGGACGCGGAGAGCCCGTTGCGGACGTTCCACGCGAACAGCGAGAGGTGGAGGTGGTTCTTGCGCTCGACGAACGGCTGGCCGCCCGGGTCGAACGGTCCACGGAGCACCTCGGCCTCGACTCCGGGACGCCTTCCGGCGGGACGGTTGCTCATCTCTCGCTGCCTGTCAGATATACGAACCGGTTGGTATATTGAAACGGGCATGCGTCGTCGCTGTCAATGGTCGAGCCGGCCCCGCGAGCGGGGCCGGGGCTCAGACCCGGCGGGCGAGCTCGCGCAGGCGGTCCGCGGACGGGGTGCCCGGCTCCGCCGACCACAGCACGAGCTGCTGGTCCGGGGCGCCGGCGTAGCGGAAGGTGTCCCAGTCGAGGACCAGCTCGCCCACGACGGGGTGGGCGATCCGCTTGCTGCCGAAGTCCTGGTGGGCCACCCGGTGCTCGGCCCACCAGCGGCGGAAGTGCTCGTCGGCGATCGACAGCTCGCCCACCAGCGCCGTCAGCACCGGGTCGGCCGGGTGGGTGCCGGCCTCCATCCGCAGCACCTCGACACACGTCCGGGCGACGTCCTCCCAGTCGGGATAGACCGCCTTCATCTCAGGATCGGTGAACACCATGCGGATGTAGTTGCGCTCGCGCTCCGGCACCTGGCCGAAGTCCAGCAGCAGCGCGGCCGCCAGGTCGTTCCACGCGAGGATGTCGAGGCGCGGGCCGAAGACCATCGCAGGGGTACCGTCGAGCTGATCCATCAACCGGACGAGGTGCTGGTGCACCTGGGGGCGCGGCGCGCGACGTCGTACCGGAGCCCGTCGGCCGGCCTGGGCGACGAGCCCTTCGGCGTACGCCGTCTGGTCGGCGTCGAGCCGCAGCTCCCGGGCCAGCGCAGCGAGCACCGGCGGGGACGGGGCGAGCCGGCCCTGCTCGATGCGCAGGTAGTAGTCGGTGCTGATCGCTGCCAGCTGGGCGACCTCCTCGCGCCGCAGCCCGGTCACCCGGCGGCGGGTGTGGCCGTGCTCCGGCAGCCCCACCTGGGCGGGGGTGAGCTGCGCGCGTCGTACCTTCAGGAACTCGCCGAGCTCGCGCAGGTGGGGTGAGCTGGCCATGCCGCCCAGCGTGGCACGCGGGAGCACCCTGTGCCTGGGAAGGATCCTTCCCAGGAACAGGCTCGGCCTTCCTCGCCCCCTCCGCCGGACGAAGACTCGAGCCATGACCACCAACACCCCGTCCGACGTCCGCATCCCGACCAACGGCCTGCAGCTCGCCGGCCACCTCTACCTCCCGGCCACCACCGACAGCCCGGTGCCCGCGATCGTCGTCGGCCACCCCACCACCGGCGTCAAGGAGCAGTCCCCCGCGCTGTACGCCGAGCGCCTGGTCGCCGAGGGCTTCGCCGTGCTCACCTTCGACGCCGCCTACCAGGGCGAGTCCGAGGGCCTGCCCCGCGGGCTCGAGGACCCGTTCCAGCGGGCCGAGGACTTCCGCGCTGCCGTGTCCTTCCTGTCCACCCGAGCCGAGGTCGACGCCGAGCGGGTCGGTGCCATGGGCATCTGCGGCTCGGGCGCCTACGTCACCTATGCCGCGCAGACCGACCACCGGATGAAGGCGGTCGCCGCCGTCTCCGGCACCGACGTCCCCAGCTTCTTCCGCGGTGGCGACGCCGAGGCCTGGAACCAGATGGTCGCCGCTTCCGGTGCCCTCCGCAGCGCCGAGGCCGCCGGCGAGCCCGCCGCCACCTTCCCGGTCCTCCCGGACGCCGGGACGCCCGACCTGCCCGCACCGGTCGCCGAGTTCGTCGACTACTACAAGACCCCCCGCGGCCACCACCCCCGCGCCACCGGCGAGATGGTCACCCGCAGCGCCGACCTGCTCGACCAGTACGACTCCTTCGCCGACGTCGCCAAGATCGCGCCGCGCCCGCTGCTCATGATCGCCGGCACCGAGGCGGCCACCCGCGGGTTCTCCGAGCAGGCCGTCGACACCAGCCCCGGCAACGCCGAGCTCCACCTCGTCGAGGGCGCCACCCACGTCGACCTCTACGACCGCAAGGTCGACGAGGCCGCGGTCAAGCTCGTCGCGTTCTTCCGCGAGAACCTCGGCTGAACGACGGCCTCGGAAGCCGGCGAGCCGGCCCGGGCCTTGCCGACAGGGCGAAGGGGCCGCACCCGACGGGTGCGGCCCCTCAGCGGTTTCTCCGGTGGGGTGGAGTCCTTGTCGCCTCAGCGTCCGTGCTGGACCCGGGCGCCGGTGTTCGGCGTACCGGGCAGGTTCTTCCGGGGCTGCTTCAGCTTGGGCGTCTTGACCTTCGCCTTGGACGGCAGGGACTCGACCGGGTTGCCGGCCGGCGTGGTGCCGGTGGCCTTGGCGACGTTGACGACCTTGCCGAGGACCAGGTCACGCTTGTGGACCGTGTAGGTGGCCTTGCAGGTAACGCTCGCGCCCGGGGCGAGACCGGTCGACGGGAGCTTCGGGCACTTCGGGGTCAGGCTGCCCTTGCCGGTGAACTTCTGCTCGGCGATGGCGATCGTCTTCAGCGAGATGTTGCCGGTGTTGGTGACCTTGAAGGTGTACTTGATCTTCTGGCCGAGGCGGGCGACCTTCTTCGGCGTGCCCTTCTTGACCAGCTTGACGCCCGGCGCCGCCGGCGCCACGGTGGCCGCCGCGGAGTTGTTCGCCGGGTTGGCGCGGTCGGTGACGCTCACGGTGTTGAGCACCGGCGCGCTGCCGCTGAGGACCTGGCTGTAGACGAGCGTCAGGGTCTCGTCGTTGTCGAGGCCGCGGACGTCCTCGCCGACCGGACGCGAGCAGTCGAGGACGCCGTCGGCCGGGATCGCCGCGCCGATCGCGGTGTCACAGGTGAACGGCGCGCCGCTGCCGCTGGCCACGACGGACACGAGGGTGCCGCCGGCCGCCTTGGCGTCGGTGACGGTGACGGTGTCGTCGATGCCCATCAGGTCGGGACCGTGGTTGGTGACCTTGATGGTGTACGTGACCGGCGTGCCGGACTCGAACACCTCGGCCGCGGCCGTCTTGGTGACCGACAGGTCGTAGTCGCACGGCTCCCAGGCGATCTCGCCGGTGCCGTTGCGGCTCGGGGTGTTCTCCGCGAGCGAGCCACCGGTGGGCTGGTCGATGTAGACCGCGCCCTGGGCGTTGGCGAAGAAGCTGGAGCCACCGCCGCCACCGCCGCCGATGATCAGGCCGTTGGCGCCGTTCACGTCGCCGATGGTGGTCGCGCCACCGCCGCCGCCGTAGTAGCCGGCGCCACCGCCGCCACCCTGGTCGGCACCGTTCGGGCCGCCACCGTTGCCGCCGTTGCGACCGACTCCGGGCGCACCGTTGTTGGCGGTGTCGGTCGCGTGGACCCCGCCGGCTCCGGGCGCGGTGGTGCCACCGCCGCCACCGGCACCCGGCGCGCCGGGCGTGTTGGCGACCGCGTCGTTGCCCGCGGCGCCTTCCTGGCCGGCCCAGGCGCCGGCACCCTCGATCACGCCGGCGTGACCGCCGCCGCCCGCGTCGGGGTTGTGACCACCACCGGAGCCACCACCGCCGCCGGCGAGCGCGATCGTCGTACCGTTGAGGACGAAGCTGGTGTAGCCACCGCCGCCACCACCGGTGTGACCACCGGGGCCGCCGTTGCCGCCGGCGTCATCGCCGGACGCACCGCCGACGCCGCCGCCGGAACCGCCGCGGCCGACCACGCCGGTCAGCACGTCGGTCGGGGCGAGCGGGATGCGGAACTGCACCCGGGCACCCTGGCCGCCGCCGACCTGCAGCGGGTCGTCGTCGGGCGCGTCCGGGTCGTCGTTGCCGCCGGAGACCGCGGTGCCTCCGTTGCCACCCTCGAGGGTGACCACGGCGGCGCAGGAGCCCGGCGCGGGGGACATCTCGAAGGCGCCGAGGCCCAGCACGGTCGGGGCGGGGTCGGCTGCGGGGTCGGCGTGGGAGGCCGGCGCGGTGCCGAGGATGCCGAGGGCGGAGGTCGCCGTGGCGAGCGCCGCGAGACCGGCAAGCCGGACGCGATGGGAACGGGGGGTCGAAGCAAACATGTGCCAAACCCTCCCGGTCGCCTGGCCCGAGAGGTCGAAATCGGGCGCGACCGGGCCCGAATGACACCCGAGAAGGGGTCAGGGACTTCTGCTCGGCGCCCCAGCTCGGGGGTCGAGACCCCGCTCCCGATCCGCAGTAGTCTCGGCGCCATGCCCCCGCGCAGCGCCGAGTCCACGCGCCGCCGGCTGTTGGAGGCCGGGGTCGAGGCGCTCCAGGAGATCGATGCGGCCGCGCTCGTCGGGGCGATCGGCACCCGCGAGATCGCCCGGCGGGCGGGGGTCAGCCCGGCGACCCTCTTCCACCACTTCGGGTCCGTGGAGCAGTACGCCGCCGCGCTGATCGACCGGATCTACGGCGTGGAGGAGAAGTCCGCCGAGGAGGTCGCCGCACGCACCGCGGCGACGTACGACCCGGCGACGAAGTCCGTCGCGACCGCCGACTACTACGCCCACGACTTCGCCCGGCTGCTCGACGACGCCGAGAACCGGCTCCGCGTCGGGCTCTGTGCCTTCGGGGGCGAGCAGGCGACGTCCGCCTACACCGCTCACGTCCGCACCCACGACGCCGCGGTCGTCGCGGCCATCACCGACTTCCTCGGCCGCTGGCAGCGGGAGATGTGCCCGCCCTTCTCGGTGGCCGAGTACGTCGGCGCCTACACCGGTCTGCTGAACGACGCGGTGTTCCGCAAGGCCGCCGACCCGACCTCATCCGTCGAGGGCTCGTTCGTGAAGCAGGCGTCCGCGATCTCGATGGCGATGGTGCGGGTGCCCGGCGACCCCCGCGACCTGGACGACCGGATGGCGGAGCTGCGGCTCGTCCGCCCGGCACCGCCCCAGGCCGGCCGCCGCGCCGAGCAGACCCGGGAGCTGGCGATGCACGCGGTGCGCGAGCAGCTCAAGCACACGTCGTACGACGAGCTGTCCGTCGCCACGGTCGCCCGCCGGGCCCACCTGAGCCCGGCCACCGTCTACGCGCACTTCAAGGGCAAGGCCTCGATGGTCGTGGCGACGCTGCTCGCCGACGCCGCCGGTGCGGCGGCCGAGGCGCCCGCGTCGATCGACGGAGTGGCGGACTTCCTGGCGGACCACCTCGCCTACCTCAAGCCCTACCTCGGGTCACTCGCGACGTCCGAGCCGACGGCCGACGACCCGTTGCTCGCGGCGGTGACCGCGTGCGTCCGCGGCCACGCCGAGGACGCCGAAGGGCTGGCGCGCACGACGCTGCTGGTGCTGGTCTCGCGCCTGGTGTCGCACCCGGGCGAGGGAGCCGCAGGGGCCCTGCGCCACCTCCAGCACGTGGGCGCGCTCGACCGTGGCGACCGCGGAGTCAGCGGACCCAGATCCGGTAGCGCTTGACGGCGGGCGTCCCTCCGGCGCCGGTGACGGTCAGGGTGAAGGCGAAGATGCCGGGCTTCTTCGGCCGGCCCGTGATGACGTACGACCGCCCCGACTTGCTCGGCCTGCCCTTCAGGCCGCGAGGCAGCTTGCCCTGGCGCGACCACCGGTAGGTGGTGCCGCCCGACGCGACGACCCGCTGCCGGTACCACCTGCCCACGTTGGCCGTCGACACCCAGGCGCTGCCGAGGACGATCTTCGGGGGCGTGACCGGCGGCGGGGTGGGCGGTACGACCGGCGCCGGCGCACCCAGCGCGATCGCGGCGAGCGTCAGCTGGTCGTTGGTCGCCAGCAGCGCGGGATGCACCGAACCCGGCGTGGCGCTCGGGTCGGCCGCTGCCGCACCGGAGCGCCCGGACGGGCTCGCCGGGAGCGGGAGCAGCCCGTCGAGGGCGTCCAGGACGGACGGGTCGAGGATCTCGGTGACGAGCCGGCTCGGGTCGGTGCCGGTCTCCCCGGCACCCGTCTTGGCCAGCTGGGTCCGGATCGCGTCCGTCAGGTCCTTGGCGCCGGTCAGTGCGCCGGGGAGGCCGGTGAGGTCGCGTTCGCGCAGGGCTCGGCTGGCGCCCAGCTGCAGGTAGCTGCTGAGCATCGCGTTCGCTCCGTCGAGGCGGACGAGGGCGTCGTGGAGCGGCCCGGAGGTCGTGTTCCCGGCGGTCTGGGAGCCGCGCAGGAGCCCGCGGTAGAGGTCACCCTGCAGCGAGACGAGGTTGTCGTCGATGGCGCCGCGGGCGGCCAGGGCTCCCTGGTCGAGGTTCGACCTGGTGGCTGCGAGCTTCGGATCCAGCCCGGCGATGGCCTGGTCCAGGGCGTCGCCGGCGTTGATGGTGCCGTGGTGAGCCTGGTAGTCGACGACCCCCGACGTGGCGGTGGTCGCGTCGCCCCAGCCGTTGCGCACGGCGGCGGTGGTGGCGAGGGCGGTGTACATCGACGCCCTCCGCGCGTCCGTGTGCAGTCTCAACCTCCCGTCCGGCTGCTCGATGAAGTCGGCGGTGTCCGAGTACTGCTGGACGGCGCCGGGAATCGCCGAGTAGCCGCCCCGGGGCAGGGCCACGGTCGTGTTGTACCCGCCCCCGACCGCTGCGGTCGCGGCCCCCCGGCGTACGACGCTCTGGACGTAGATCGGCGCGGTGGGGGCGTCCTTGGGTGAGAACGTCCACACGAACGCGATGTCGTCGTAGCGGTACTCCGCCTTCAGGTAGCGGCCGGTCTGGAGGTTGAAGTCGCTCTTGAGCCAGTAGCTGTTGGAGCAGTTCGCGGGGCGCGCGATGGTCACGTTCAGCGCGATCCAGCCGTCGGTGTCGTCGTCGGCGCCGTACTGGCACGCGTCGACCTGGACCTTCTTGGACGTGGTCTTGTAGCAGACGCTCAACGTGCCCAGCCCCATCCGGTGGGCCCACTGGAAGACCTGCGGCACACCGTGAGCGTTGGGGGTGAGCGTCGTCGGGCGGTCCATCGCGCCGAGCGTGCCGGCCGACTCACCAGCAGCGGCTCCGCACTGCGCGACCTTGTCGCGGCCGGGCAGCGTGGACCACAGGGTGGAGAGGTCGGACTGGTCGCTCGAGCTGTTCACGAACGGGTCGAAGGTGGAGCTGCCGCTGGTCGTCAGTGGCGAGCTCGGGGTGAGCTTGCCTGCGCCGTCGAAGCCGGGGACGGTGCCGGTCAGCTGGGTGGTGGCCTCGGCGACCAACGCGTCGACAGGGGCGGTCTCCTCGGTCTGCGGCCGGCACGGCGGTGACGTCGTCGGGGTGAAGGCGGCACTCGTGCGCTCGCAGACCAGGCGGTTCAGCAAGGTGCTGCGTGTCCCGTCGGCGGTGTCCGGCGTCGCGATCGCCGCGGTCAGGTCCGCCAGCGGCGTGCCCTGCTGCTGGATGTCGCTGAGCCAGCGACGGTAGCCGGCCGTGACGTAGCGCGGGTTCTCCAGCATCAGCTGTGCGTAGGCCCGCGACGCGAGGACGAAGTCGTCCATGTTGGCGAGCTGGGGCGCGTCTCCGGTGAGCCCGGAGAGCCGAGCGTTGCGCCACCCCCGCTTCGCCGGCACCTGGTCGAGGAAGTGGACGTTGCTCGCGATCCCGGTGCTCAGCTGGTTGGCGTCGTTCTGGAGGTCGAACGACGGGCGGTCGGTGTTCAGCTCCGGACTGTGCCGCGCCGTCACCGTGACGAACGTGTGCAGGTAGGCCGCCGCGCTGTTGAACTCGTTGAGGGGGAGCTTGCTGCCGTTGCGCTCCTCGTAGCCCAGCGCCGAGTTGATGGTCTGCCGCAGCGCGGAGTTGGTGCCGTTGCGCAGCGCTTCCAGGATGTTGTTCTGCACCGCGTCCAGGGATCCCTGCAGCCGGCTGAGGCCGTCGTACAGCTGGCCGATCTGGACGCGCGCCTGCTCGATGTCGATCACGGCGCGGTCGAGCTTCTGGGAGATGTCGTCCAGCTGGGCAGAGACGCGCGCGAGGGACTCGAACACCTGGGTGAACTGGCCGGTCACGTAGTTCTGGAAGTCGGCCATCTGCTGGGAGATGTTGTCCAGCTGGGTCATCACGAGGTCGTCGCCGGACGGCCCGAAGACGCCGGCCCACTCGAGCACCGCCGGCAACAGCGTCATCACCACGCCGAGCGCATTGCCCGACAGTGCGGCGCGGCCGATGTCTCCCTTGGCGAAGTCGTTGAACGTCATCGCGAGCAGGGTCACCTGGATCGCGGTGGCACCGACCTGGTCGACGATGTCCTTGGCCGCGCTCGTGCTGCCGGTGAGGAAGCCCGTCTGCAGCACGAGGGTGGTCTGGCTATCGCGTGCGTCCTCGACAGCCTGCTCGGAGACGGCCTCGTCCACCGGGGTCGTCCCGGTGCTGGCCGCGGCGACCTCGACGGTGGTGCGGAGGGAATCGCCCAGCTCGGCCATGGTGGCGCCGATGGTGTTCGGCGCGGGGTTGCTCGGCGTACCGGCGATGACGACACCCGTGGTGCTCAGGTTGCCGGCCTGGTCGCGCCGCGCCGCCCACGCCTGGACGTCCGGGTTGTCCATCAGCATCGGGGCGGTCGACAGGAGCGCGGCGGTGGTCGCCGAGATCGATACTCCCGTGACGCTCCCCCAGACCAGGTCCCTGGCCGAGGCGAACCGGGGGGACCTGTCGGCCAGCGTGGCGCTGTCGCGCAGGACCGCCGCCGGCGCGAAGGTCGTGGACGCCAGGAGGCGCGACTCCGTGTCCCCGTTGGTGCCCAGAGCGTTCTCGGCGTGGGTGCCCGCGGTGACGGTGGCGACCTGCTCCGCCGTCAGCCTGACCAGCTCGGTGGTGGCCCGCTGGAGGGTAGCCGCGAGCGGACCCCGGTCGGCCGTGGCCGCGCTCTGGAAAAGCACCATCGTCCGGGTGATCCGGGAGTCGAACGCCGGCCCCGTGACGGACCCGGCCGCCGCGACGAGCCCCCGGACGGCGTCAGCCGCGGCCGCAGGATCAGCCTGCGGGTCCAAGGCGTACACGTGCTGCAGCACCCGCTCGGCCAGGAGGTCCGCGGTGCTGCTCGGGTCGGAGAGCCGGGCGGCGTCCGCCGCCACGAACAGGTGGCGCCGGAACTCGGCCGCACTCACCGAGATGCGCACATCGGCGATCTGGCTGACCAACGGCGTCGGCGGGGTCTGGGCGTGGGCCGCCGGCACGGCCACGAACGGGAGCCCGACGAGGGAGGCCGCGACACCGAGGACGAGGGTCCGCAGCGCGACGGCAGCGAGGGTGAGGCGAGGACCGGTCGGTCGAGGCTGGGACATCAGGACTCCACGAGGACGCACGACGGTCCGCGGGGTGCGGACCGCCCTCATGGTGGGGCCGCCGACGGGTCGCTGGTGAGGGAAAGAGCGAGTGCCGTCGAATGGTGTAACCGCTCCACCTGACGAGTGCCTCGGCCCACGCGGCACTCTGCCCGGCGGAACTGATCAAGTGGTCAACTCGTCGCCGGTTCGGGAGACGAAGAAGGGCCGCTCCCAGCGGGAAGCGGCCCTCGTCGTCGTGCGCTGCGCGCCTGTAGGGATTCGAACCCCAAACCTTCTGATCCGTAGTCAGATGCTCTATCCGTTGAGCTACAGGCGCCCGTCGCCGTGGCGACCGAATGAGAATAGCCGAGGCACCCCGCCGATGCCGAATCAGCGGCATCGGGCGGTGTGGAAGCATGGCGCCATGGCCGGCTACCGCCCCGAGGATCGGGAGCTCTTCGAGGAAGAGGCGATCGGCCTCTACGAGCTGATCCTGGCCGAGGGCGGGCTGGCCGCGGACGACGAGCGCCTCGCCGACGGTACGCCGCAGCGCCGGGCCTTCGACCTGCTCGTCGAGCTGGGTCTGCTCCAGCTCGACGGCACCCGGCAGACCTGGCGACCGCTCGAGCCGAGCAACGCCCAGGCGCGGGTGGTGACGCCGTTGGGCAACGAGGGGGCGCGGCTGCTGCAGGAGTCGGCGCACTGGGCGTCGGCGTTCACCCACCTCGCACAGAGCTGGCGCCGCTCGCCGGCGGCCAACGAGTCAGGGCCCTTCCTCTACCTGCATGGCGAGGCGATCAACCCCTACCTCACCACGCTCGTCACCGAGGCCCAGGAGGAGCTGCTCACCGCGCAGCCCCAGGCCACCCGCAGCGCCAAGACCGTCGCCGAGGCGGCGGTGCGCGACGTGGCCGCGCTCAAGCGGGGTCTCACGATGCGCACGCTCTACCAGCACAGCGCCCGGCGCCACCCCGCCACCCACACGTACGTCGCCACGGTCACCGAGCACGGTGCGGAGGTGCGCACGCTCGACGAGTTCTTCAACCGGATGATCGTCGTCGACCGCCAGGTCGCGCTCATCCCGGCCGCCGACAGCCTGGCCACGGCGGTCGTCGTACGGGAGCCGGCGATCGTGGCCTACCTGGTCGACGTCTTCGAGCGGGCGTTCGCGCGCGGCCGGCCGTTCGCGAGCGGCGAGCAGCGGGTGCGCAAGGAGATCGCCTCGGAGCAGCGGGCGATGACGATCCGGATGCTCATCGAGGGGCACGCCGACGCGGTGAGCGCCAAGCGGCTGGGCGTCAGTCCGCGGACGTACGCCGGATACGTGGCCGAGCTCAAGGAGGAGTACGACGCGGAGACGCGTTTCCAGCTGGGCTACACGATGGCGAAGCTCGGTATCGCCGGCCAGGAGAACCAGGACACGGCGCAGGAGTGAGCAACCCCGGCCCGAGAACCGGGGCGACGACGTCGCAGCGCTCAGCGGTGCGAGGTCGGAATCACCCGCCAACCCCAACCGGTGTCCGCCTCGGCGGAGGTCGGGATGGAGACGACGCCGATGGTCGTGACCACGACGGCGAACGAGAAGGCGGCTGTCCTGCGGGCGAGCTTCTTCATCTGGGGCCCCTCACTGGGTAACGGGCCTGCACCCTCGAACAGGCCCTGAATTGCCGACCCCTACCCGCTCAGGGGCAAGCGCAAACCAGTCTGCCTCACCGCCCCAGCAGATGCGAGGAGGCGCCCCCGGACCGGCCGTCTCACGTTCGGCCGGCGCGGGACGTCTACCGGGTGAACCCCCACGGAAGGATCCACCCGCGTGTCCCTCGACCTGCCCCTGCTCGCCGGAACGCTGTCGACCGCGATGTTCGTGACCGCGGCGCTGCCGATGGTCGTCAAGGCCGCCCGGACCAAGGACATGGCCTCCTACAGCGCCGGCAACCTGGTGCTGAGCAACTCCGGCAACGCGCTGTACGCGGTCTACGTCTTCACCACGCCGCCCGGGCCGCTCTGGGCGCTGCACGCCTTCAACACCGCGGTCGGCCTGCTCATGCTGGCCGGCTGGCTCCGGTATGCCGCCCCGGCCCGTGCTCGATGGCCGATCATGGCGGGGACGTCCGGCGCGTCGGGCGCTTCGGGAAGGGGTGTGCGGTGAGGCAGCCGTTCGAGCAGGTGGTCGCCCAGCACGGGCCGACCGTGCTGCGCGTGTGCCGCGTGCTCCTCGGTCCGCACGACGCCGAGGACGCCTGGTCAGAGACCTTCGTCGCCGCCCTGCGCGCCTACCCCGGGCTCCCCGACGACGCCAACGTCGAGGCCTGGCTGGTGACCATCGCGCACCGCAAGGCGATCGACGTCCTGCGCGCCGCCCAGCGGCGTCCGCTGCCCGTCGACGAGGTCCCCGAGCGCGCCGGCGATCCCGGACCGCCGGCGCCGGACGACGACCTCTGGGCCGCGGTCCGCGCGCTCCCGCCCAAGCAACGCCAGGCCGTGGCGTACCACTACGTCGCCGGCCTCCCGTACGCCGAGATCGCCGCGATCCTGGGCGGCACGACCGACGCCGCCCGTCGCGCCGCGGCCGACGGCATCAAGAACCTCCGCACGACCTACCCGGGCCTGCTCACGGAAGGAGCCCGCTCATGAACGACCTCTCCCACCTCGCGTCGTCGCCCGAGGACGCCGGCGTCCTCGCCCGGCTGCAGCGGCGACTGGCCGCGGACGCCGCGGCCGAGGGCCTGCTCGACCTCGCCTACACGACCGTCGACTCCCCCGTCGGCCCGCTCCTGCTCGCCGCCACCCCGCGCGGACTGGTCCGCGTCGCCTACGCCAGCGAGGACCACGACCAGGTCCTCGACACCCTCGCCCACCGGCTCTCGCCGCGGATCCTGCGCGCACCCGACCGCCTCGACCCCGTGGCCCGGGAGCTGGAGGAGTACTTCGCCGGGCGGCGCCGTACCTTCGACGTGGACCTCGACCTGTCGCTCTCGCACGGCTTCCGGAGCCTCGTGCAGCGCCACCTGCCCGAGATCGGGTACGGCGAGACGCGCAGCTACGGCCAGGTCGCCGCGCTCGTCGGCAACCCCAAGGCCGTGCGCGCCGTGGGCACCGCGTGCGCGACCAACCCGCTGCCGGTCGTCGTACCGTGCCACCGGGTGCTGCGCGCCGACGGCAGCCTCGGCGGCTACATCGGCGGCGCCGACGCGAAGACCACGCTGCTGCGCCTGGAGGCGGCCGCGTGAGCACCTGGGAGGACCGCGTCGCCGGCGCCGACTGGACCGCCGTCGCCGCCGACCTCGACCGCGACGGCGGCGCCCTGCTGCCCGAGCTGCTCACCCCGGCGGAGGCGGCGGGGATCCGGGGGCTGTACGAGCACGACGAGCTGTTCCGCAGCACGATCGACATGAGCCGGCACCGGTTCGGGTCGGGCGAGTACCGGTACCTGCGGACGCCGTACCCGGAGGCGGTGGAGCGCCTCAAGCAGGCCCTCTACCCCCGCCTGCTCCCCATCGCCCGCGACTGGTGGTCCCGCCTGGGCCGCGAGGCCCCCTGGCCGGACTCGCTCGACGCCTGGCTCGAACGCTGCCACGGCGCCGGGCAGACCCGGTCGACGTCGATCCTGCTGCGCTACCGCGAGGGCGACTGGAACGCCCTCCACCGCGACCTGTACGGCGACCTCGTGTTCCCGCTGCAGGTCGTGATCAACCTCGACCGCCCCGGCGTGGACCACACCGGCGGCGAGCTCCTGCTCGTCGAGCAGCGCCCCCGCGCCCAGTCCCGCGGCACCGCCACCCTGCTCCCCCAGGGGCACGGCTACGTCTTCACCACCCGCGACCGGCCGGTGCGCTCGGCCCGGGGCTGGTCGGCGGCGCCGGTGCGGCACGGGGTGTCCGCCGTACGGTCGGGGGAGCGGCACACGCTCGCCCTGGTGTTTCACGACGCGGCCTGAGCCCGGGCCCTCTCCAGGAACCGGGCGTAGCGCCGGTCCGCGAGCGGCGGCGCCACCGAGCAGGCGAGCACGAACGCCATGCCGGCGACGCAGAGGCCCTGGCCCGGGAGCGACCCCGGCACCAGGGTCGCGTTGACCAGCACCCATCCCAGCAGCGCCAGGGAGCCGTAGGGGTCGTACGAGCCGCGCGTCGTCCGCACCAGGTAGGCGATCGCGACCAGCACGGCGAAGCCGGCCGCGGACGCGACGTAGACATCACGCACGAAGACCAGGGTCGCGGCCGCGACGACGAGGTCCGCGGCGGCGCCCGCCCGGGCCACCCGGAGGAGCGTCCGCGCGTCGACCATGTCGACCACGGTAGGCGCTCGGCGGGCGCCGCGGGGCCGAAGTGAAGAACCCCCGCCGAGCTTTCGCCCGCCGGGGGTTCCTCTGTTCCAGCTGCTGCGGAGGCGGAGGGATTTGAACCCTCGATGGGGTTGTAGCCCCAAACCCGCTTAGCAGGCGGGCGCCATAGACCAGACTAGGCGACGCCTCCTCCACTGTCGGTCACAGACCGACCAGCGCAGCACAGGCTACAAGCACCCCGCGGGTGCCGCCCAATCGGACCCCGGGATCAGCGCGCGGCGCGCTCCAGGTGCGTCCGTACGACGCGCGCGAACTCGTCCTTGTCGGCGGCGACCAGCTGCACCGGGATCGTCGTGCTGCGGCCGTCGCGCAGGCGCAGCACCACGCACTCGATCCCGCTCGGGGACGCCGCGACGGCGTCCTCGACCTCGCTCCACCGCGCCTCGGTCGCGCCCGCCGCCCGGATCGCCCGGACCCGGTAGCCCGCGTCGGTCAGGCGCACCACGACCAGGCCCGAACGCAGCCACCAGCCCAGCGCGATGAGGCCCAGCAGGCCCAGGCCCAGGACGGCGACCAGCAGGTCGGCGTTCAGGTCGAGGGTGGCGACCAGCCCGGTCACGACGAGGAGCAGCACCGCCAGCAGGATCAGGTAGGCCCCCACGAACCGCGCCATCACCGGCGGGGCCAGGCGGTAGTCGGTGACCCCGGGCGACTGCGTGCTGCTCATGCTGCGATTGAACAAGACCGGCGAGCAGGGGGCAAAGCGGCGCGGTCCCGCCGACCGTCCTAGACTCGCGAGGGTCCGGCGGTGCGTGCGCCGACGGGCGAGGAGGGGTGCCGGAGTGGCCGATCGGAACCGCCTTGAAAGCGGTCGTAGGGAGACCTACCGCGGGTTCGAATCCCGCCCCCTCTGCTGGCCGGGTGCCCGCCGTCAGCGGCCGTAGGCCCAGTTGCGGACCAGGTGCACCGAGGGGTTCGCGCACCCCGTCGTCGCGTACGGCGCGAACTGCGCGTGCGTCTCACCGGGCAGGTAGACCCGGAACCCCTGGACCTGCCGCGGCCGGCAGGTGTGCTTCGGGTAGTTGAGGGCGTCGGTGACCTGGACCCGGGCGCGGACCTTCTGCCCGGGGGCCAGGGTCACGGTGCGTACCCGGGACGGCATCCGTACGGACGCCGCGCCGATCTGGGTGCCGTTCCCGTGGCCGACCAGCGACAGCCCGCCGTAGCCGTGCACGGTGCACGGGCGGGTCGAGGTGTTGGTGACGACGATCCGGCCGAAGGACGATCCGGCGGCGCCCTGCGTCGGGCGGAAGGCGACCTTGGTCTGCGCCGCGCGGCACGCCCCGACGGACGAGGCGGAGGCAGCGGAGGCAGCGGGAGAGGCCGGCGCGGCCTGGGCCGTGGCCGGCGTCAGGGCAGCGAGGGCGAGGACCGCCACGACGATGGCGGCGGACGAGCGTGGCTTCATTTCCGTACTCCTGTGCTGAGAGGCCCGTCGGAGCTCGGCGGCACGTCCCATTCGACACCCGCGCCAGGACGAATGCCTGTGCGGAGCCTGAGATCAGGCGAAGAAACGGCGGAGCTCGATGAGCACGTCGCCCTCCTGGACGACGTCCCCCGCTTCGACCTTGACCGCGGTGACCACACCGGCGACCTCGGCCATGACCGGGATCTCCATCTTCATCGACTCCAGCAGCACCACGGTGTCGCCCACGGCGACGGAGGCGCCCTCGGCGACCTCGACGCGCAGCACGTTGGCCACCATCTCCGCGACCAGCTCTGACGTCGTCACTCGGGCCATGGGCACGACGCTAGGCGTTACCCCCGAGTACCTGAAAGCAGAGGTCAGAGGAGGGGTTCGAAGCGTCCCGGCTCCGGTCGTACGGCGGCCGCCTGCTCCGCGTCGCGGCTGCGCCGGCCGCGGGTGCCGGTGAGGGCGAGGTCGAGGCGGATGAGGAGCCAGCCGAGGAGGAGGCCGAGGACGAGGGAGTAGGCGACCGAGAGGCCGGCCTCGCGGACCGAGACGGCGGGGTTGGCGAGGGCGGTGGCGGCCGGGGAGGTGGCGGCGACGCCGAAGGCGCAGACCCACCAGCCCTGGCGGCGGCGGGCACGCATGTGGCAGCCGTAGGCGAGCGCCGGTACGCCGAGCACGGTGGCGATCGGGCGCGGGAAGGCGCCGAGGTGCTCGCGGCTCCAGCGCACCCAGGTGAGCAGCTCGTCGACGAGGCCGGTGGAGCCGTAGCGGCGCAGCAGCTCGGCGTACAGCAGGGTCGCGGCGAGGACGACGCCGCCGATGGCGACGATGATCAGGCCGCGACGGCCGATGCCGTGGAAGCCGGCGCCGAGGCGGTAGACGAGCACGATGGCGGCGGCGAAGGCGAGGCCCAGGCCGACGTACTCGAAGCGCTCCTTCTGGATGGCCGGCTCGAAGCCGATGGCGGCCATCGCACCGACGCCGCCGAAGAGCAGCGCGATGACGCACTCGCGGGCCGCGCCGAGCAGGCCGGCGGCGGGGACGGTGATCATCACGCCGAGGACGGCGGCCGCGGCGGAGGTGCCGACGGCGGCGCCCGTGAGGAGCAGGTCGTTGTCGCTGAACACGGCGATCAGGCCGCAGATCAGGGCGAGCGGACCGAAGATGAAGGGCCGGCCGCCGGTACGCGCGGCGAGGCCCCAGGCGAACGCGGTGGCGATGGTGATCGAGCCGGTCACGGCGAGCTGCTCGGGACCGACCGGCACCATCGCGCAGACCAGCGCGGCGGTGCCGAGGAGGATCAGCGTGAACCAGATCACCAGCGGTGCGCGCGACTCCCCGAACTCACCGAGGCGCTGCTCGAGGGGAGCACGAGAGGGAGCGCGGGACACGGAGAGCGAGCCTATCTGGTCGGCAGCGCGGCGAGAGGCGCCGTCCCCCGGCAGCTTGCTGCCCCCTCCGCGCCGGAGCCGCGCTCGACCGATCAGTGCAGCCGGCGGTTGGCCAGAGACGGATTGACCCGACGGGCCTCCTCCAGCACCGTGCGCTCGGCCACAGCCCGGAGCACCTCCGGCGTCTCCGGGTCCCCGGCCGAGGCCTCGGCGACCACCTCGCCGAACGGGTCGACCACCAGCGAGTGCCCGCAGTAGCGCGGGGCGGGCTGGCCGACCGCGGCGACGTACACGGTGTTCTCGATCGCCCGCGCGGTCACCAGCGTGCGCCAGTGGTGCACCTTGCGGGGACCCGCCACCCACGCCGCCGGTACGACGACCAGCTCGGCGCCGCGGTCGACCAGCGCCCGGGTGAGCTCGGGGAAGCGCAGGTCGTAGCAGGTCATCAGCCCGACCTTCCAGCCCCCGACCTCGACGACCACCGGCTCGATCGGGCCCGCGGTGAGCCGGTCGGACTCGCGGTAGCCGAACGAGTCGTACAGGTGCACCTTGCGGTACGACGCCGCGGCCGCCCCGCGCACCAGCAGCGTGTTGTAGGGCCGCGCGGGGTCCGGACCCTGCTCGAACATGCCCGCGACGAGCGTCGTCCCGCCGGCCGCCGCGGCGTCGTCGACCGCGCCCGCGAAGGCGCCGTCGAGGGGCTCCGCGAACGGGCTGACGTCCGAGCCGGCCTCACCGAAGTCGCGCGCGAACGCCTCGGGGAAGACGACCAGCTCGGCGTCCCCGGCGTGCTCGGCGCTCAGCCGGGTGAGCGCGGCACGGTTGGCGGCCGGGTCGAGCCCGGCGGCGGCCTGGACGAGCGCGAGGCGCAGCGTGGGGGTCGTCACGGTGCCAGCCTAGAGATCACGCGGGGAGGGGCTGTCGAGCGACGCGTCGTTCCCGTGCGTGCCTGGGTGCCGCCGACGAGGGAGGCGGGCCGGAGGCCCGACGACTGAGGAGAAGGTGCTCAGGGGCGTACGGGGGCGGCGCGCCGCCGGCACCGCCCTCCCCGCGTGGTCTCTGAGGTGTCGTTTTGGGAGGATCGGAGGCGTGGTGATCGAGATGGGGCTCTCCGGGTTCGCGGCCGTCGTGCTGGCGGGCGGTCAGGGCTCCCGCCTGGGAGGCACGGACAAGGCGTCGATCGAGATCGACGGCCGCACCCTGCTGGACCACGCGCTCGACGCCGTCATCGACGCGAGCGAGGTCGTCGTCGCCGGGCACCAGGTGCCGACCGAGCGGCCGGTGACGTTCGTGCGCGAGGAGCCGCGGTTCGGCGGACCGGCGGCCGGCCTGCTGACCGCGCGCGACGTGCTGCTGCGCCGGTTCCCGACGCTCGCGGTGCTGGCGGTCGACATGCCGCGGTTGACGGCCGGCACGTTCCGGCGCCTCCACGAGGCAGGGGTCGGCCACGACGGCGCGATCCTCACCGACGCCGACGGTCGCCGGCAGCTCGCCTTCGTCGTCGACACCGAGCGCCTGGACGCCGTCCGTCCCGATCACGAGGGGCAGCACGGGCTGTCGATCCGGGCGCTGCTGGCGCCGCTCGACCTGGTCGAGGTCGCGCCGATCGGCGACGAGGGCCGCGACATCGACACCTGGACCGACCTGCGCGACGCCGCGGGCGAGGCACCGCCCTGGCCGTAGCCCCTTGTCAGGTCCGGGCCCCTCGTATCACTCTGGTCGGGTGAACCTCCACGACTGGATCGATGAGTTGTGCGATGCCCTCGACGTCGAGGCCGAGGCTGACGAAGGCCTGCTGGTCGACCTCGCCGGGATCACGCGCGAGAACGTCCACCCCGCCGCGGGCTTCGTGACCGCCTTCCTGCTCGGCTTCGCCGCCGGGGAGCAGGGCGCCGATCCCGACCAGGTCGAACGCCTCGCCGCCAAGGCCCAGGCGCTCGCCGAGTCCTGGGACCGGCCGGCCGGCGCGGTCGAGGAGGAGGACGAGGACGTCGAGGTCGCCGAGCTCTCCGCGTCCGAGTACGACGAGGACGAGGCCGACTCCCTGGTCTAGGGCTGGTCCAGCGCGTGCACGCCGGACCGGCTGACAGACTGGCCGCCATGCGTGCCGTCACCCAGACCGCCCCCGGAGGCCCCGAGACCCTCGTCGTCAGCGAGCTCCCCGACCCGGTCCCGGGCCCCGGCGAGATCCTCCTGGACGTGGCGGCCACGGCCGTCAACCGGGCCGACCTGCTGCAGCGCCAGGGCTTCTACCCGCCGCCGCCAGGCGCGTCGGACGTGATCGGCCTGGAGTGCAGTGGCACGGTCGCCGCGCTCGGTGAGGGCGTCACCGGCTGGGCCGTGGGCGACGCGGTGTGCGCGCTGCTCGCCGGCGGCGGCTACGCGAGCCGGGTCGTCGTACCGGCGGGGCAGGTGATGCCCGTCCCCGACGGCATCGACCTGGTCACCGCGGCGGCGCTGCCCGAGGTGGCGTGCACGGTGTGGTCCAACGTCTTCATGGTCGCGGCCCTGCGCCCCGACGAGGTCTTCCTCGTGCACGGCGGGGGCGGCGGGATCGGTACGTTCGCGATCCAGCTCGCCGCGGCGTCCGGGGCGCGGGTGTTCACCACCGCCGGCAGCGCCGACAAGCTGGAGCGGTGCCGCGAGCTCGGCGCCGAGGTCGCGATCAACTACCGCGACGAGGACTTCGTCGAGGTGGTGCGGACGGCGACCGGCGGCGCGGGCGCCGATGTCGTCCTCGACAACATGGGCGCGAAGTACCTCGGCCGCAATGTCGACGTGCTCGCCGACGAGGGTCGCCTCGTCATCATCGGGATGCAGGGCGGGGCCAAGGCCGAGCTCAACATCGGCCAGCTGCTGTCCAAGCGCGGTGCGGTGATCGCGACGGCGCTGCGCTCGCGGCCGATCGAGAGCAAGGCCCGGATCTGCGCGTCCGTCGTCGAGCACGTGTGGCCGCTGGTCGCCGACGGCCAGGTCCAGCCGGTGGTCTCCGCCGTCCTCCCCCTGGACGAGGTCGCCGAGGCGCACCGGCTCATCGAGTCGGGCGAGGCCGTCGGGAAGGTCCTGCTCACCCCCTGAGCCCCGGGACCCCGATCGGGGGCGGGCTCAGCCCGTCCGGGCGTCGTCGAGGCAGAGGATGTTGTCCTCGCTGTCCTTGAACCAGGCGGCGTGCCCCATGCCCTCCAGCCCGGCGATGTCGCCGTCCCAGGTGACGCCGGGCAGCTCGTAGTGCTCGAAGCTCAGCCCGCGGCTCCGCAGCTCCTCGACCACCGGACGGACGTCGTCGACATGGAGCTGGGCGATGGTGTGCCCGGCCTTCCCGGCGTACTCGGTCTCGTAGAGGTGGAAGTCGGTGCCGCCGGTCCGGTAGCGCAGCCCTCCCGGGCTCTCCTCGACGGGCTCCAGCCCGAGCGTGTCGGCGTAGAACGCGCGCGCCCGGCCGAGGTCGGCCGCCGGGATGTTGGCGACGACCTGGCAGTCCTGCAGCAGCATCGCGGGCTCCTCAGGCCGTCTCGAACCAGGGGTGGTGCAGGTCGTGGAAGGTCGCGCCCTTCATGGCGTACTCCAGCTCCCGGCGCACGTCGGCCGGCGGCTCCATCTGCTCGCCCTCGCGCGCCGCGGCCTCCGAGGTGAACGCGATGGTCTCGACGAACGTGCCGTCGGGCTCGATCGCGAGCGTGCCGCCGAGGATGTCCGGACGCATCTCGTGGAGCATCGTGGTGTCGGCCATCATCGCCTTGAGCCGGCTGGGGTCGTCGACCTTGCCACGGATGATCTGGACGAAGCCGGCGTCGTCGGAGCCGCCGTCCAGGAACAGTGTGACGTCGTCGCAGTCGTGGAACTCCGGCGTACCGTCCAGGAGCGCGGTGAACCGCTCGGCCCACGCCCCCTGCTCGGGACGGTCGGAGTTGGCCATCGCCTCCTCGCGCGAGGCGAAGCGGACGACCGCCATCAGCTGGTCGTCGTCGGTGAAGCCGTAGGTACCGCCCAGCCAGCCGGTCGCCCCGGGGGCCAGGTCGCGCCGCCACTCGTCCAGCAGGGCGTGGACCTCGTCCTGCCGGGTGCAGGCGCACTGGATCATCTGGATGAACATCGTTGCCTCCTCAGGTCAGCCCCGCCCCCTCCGGCAACGTACGCCGGCCCGCCGGGCCCGGCATCACCCAACGAGGGGATCGGTCCACCCCGGCGCCGTCGCGGCTCGTTGGCTAGGTTGGGGTCATGACCGAGAACGCCTCCGGCAGCGAAGAGCAGATCGTCGTCATCGGGCCGGACGGCCAGCCGATCGGCACCGTCCCCGCCTCCGCGGTGGAGCAGGCCGCCGACCTGGACGACGACGAGGACGGCGAGCGCGCGCTGACCGACCTCGTCGAGCAGCCGGCCAAGGTGATGCGGATCGGCAGCATGATCCGCCAGCTCCTCGAGGAGGTGAAGGCGGCGCCCCTCGACGAGGCCAGCCGCAACCGCCTCGCCGCGATCCACCGCTCCTCCATCGCCGAGCTCGAGCAGGGCCTGGCCCCCGAGCTCGTCGAGGAGCTCGAGCGCCTCTCGCTGCCGTTCTCCGAGGACGTCACCCCCTCGGAGTCCGAGCTCCGCATCGCGCAGGCCCAGCTCGTCGGCTGGCTCGAGGGACTGTTCCACGGCATCCAGACCGCGATCTACGCCCAGCAGATGGCCGCCCGGGCCCAGTTCGAGCAGATCCGCCGGGCGCTGCCGCAGGGCATGGGCATCCCGGGCGCCGCGGGCGGCGTCGTCCCCGGGGCGCCGGGTCAGCCGGGGCAGCCCGGTCAGCCGGGACCGGCCGACGAGACCGGTGACGAGGGCCGCTCGAGCGGGATGTACCTGTAGGTCACGCGGGGGCCGCTAGACCCGGCGGCGTCCCAGCCGGGAGACCAGCACCAGCCCGAGCACGCCGATCAGCGCGATCGCGCCGCCCGAGGCGAGCACGCGGCCGAGCTCGGGCGGGTTGCCGGCGGGATCGCTGGGCTCGCTGAAGGCGACCGGCTGCGGCGTCGGGCTCGGCGGCGCGGTCGGCTCGACCGAGGCGAGGAAGCGGCGCAGCGTGGCCGCGATCCGCGGGGTGACGCCCTTGGGCAGCAGCGCGGTGCCGGTGCAGGGGTCGGCGACGACCCGTCCGCCGCGGTCGTTGGTGAAGAAGAGGTACGCACGCGACTTCTCGACCGTCGGCGTGGCGTCGGCGGGCCAGTCGACGGTGACCAGGACCTGCTTGTCCTTGTCGATGTCGCCGCGGAACGGACGCTCGACGGCGACCAGGTAGCCGACCCGCTGGGCATCGCCCGCGGTCGGCTGGACGGCGCGGACGGTGCCGGCGAAGACGTCGTCGGCGGGCAGCGCCCGGGCGTCGATCTCGGTCTCGTCGGTGAGGTCGAGCGCATCGCACATCGCCGGGTACGACGACGCGCCGGCCGACGCGGGCACGGCACCCGCGGCACCCGCGGCACCGGCCGGGGCCACCGGCGCGAGCGCGAGCAGCGTCGCCGGGACGACGAGCAGGGCCGGCGGCAGCAACCGGCGGACGGGGGAGGTCACCCCTCCATCCCACCAGATCCGGGAGCGGGGAACCAGCGACCGATCTCCAGCGCGGCACCGTCGTCGTCGACCGAGGCGGTCACCGCGTCGGCGATCTCCTTGACCTCGTCGATCGCCTGACCCATCGCGACACCGCGTCCGGCCCACTGGAGCATCTCGATGTCGTTGCGCCCGTCGCCGATGGCGAGGACGTCGGCGCGGTCGATGCCGAGCTGCTGGGCGACGTACTCGAGGCCGGAGGCCTTGGACACGCCGACCGGCGCCAGGTCGAGCCAGGCGGTCCAGCCCACGACGTAGTCGGTGCCGTGCAGGCCGAGGTTGGCGGCGAGCGCGACGAAGTCCTCGGCGGTGGCCTTGGGGTCGCGGATGATCACGCGGCTGACCGGCTCGGCGACCATGTCGGCGACGGCGGCCACGCTCGTCGTACCGCCGAGCTCGCCGTCGGGGAAGGGCGCGGAGACCCGGTAGCCGACGCCGCGCTCCTCGACCGCGACGAGCGCGTCGGGGTGCTGCTCCAGCACGGCGGCGACGGCCGCGCGGGCGTCGAAGGTGACCTCGTGGACCACCTCGGCCGGCGGGTAGCGCAGCACGACGGCGCCGTTGGCGGCGACGATCCAGATCTTCTCGCCGTGCCCGTGCAGGTCGAGCTTGTCGGCGACCACGGTCATGTTGTGCGGCGCCCGGCCCGAGGACAGGACGACGTGGGCGCCCGCGTCGAGGACCCGCTGGACGGCGTCGTGCACCGCCGGGGTGACCTCCTCGTGGCTCATCCCGAGCCCGGCCACCCAGCGCAGCAGGGTGCCGTCGATGTCGAGTGCGACGAGGCGCGGCCGCCAGGGCCGCTCGTCAGGCACCGGCAGCCTCGGCGACGGGGGTGAGCACCTCGAGGCCGCCCAGGTAGGGCTGCAGCGCCTTGGGCACGCGGACCGAGCCGTCGGCCTGCTGGTGGGTCTCGAGGATCGCCACGATCGTCCGGGTGATCGCGGTGAGCGTCCCGTTGAGGGTCGCGATCGGCCCGGTCTTGTCGCCGAACCGGCCGCGGGTGTCGAGCCGCCGGGTCTGGAAGTCGGTGCAGTTCGAGGTCGAGGTCAGCTCGCGGTACTTGCCCTGGGTCGGGATCCACGCCTCGCAGTCGAACTTGCGGATCGCGCTCGCGCCGAGGTCGCCCGCCGCGATGTCGACCACCTGGTAGGCGAGCTCGAGCTTGTCGAGGAACTCCTTCTCCCAGGCCAGGAGCCGCTCGTGCTCGGCCGCGGCGTCCTCGAGCGTGGTGTAGATGAACATCTCCACCTTGTCGAACCAGTGGACCCGGATGATCCCCTTGGTGTCCTTGCCGTGCGAGCCGGCCTCCTTGCGGAAGCAGGGGCTGAACGACGCATAGCGGCGCGGCAGGCTCGCACCGTCGAGAATCTCCTTGGAGTGGTACGCCGCCATCGGGACCTCCGAGGTCCCGACGAGGTACATCTCCTCGCCCTCGATCCGGTAGATGTCCTCGCCGCCCCCCTGGTCGAGGTAGCCGGTGCCCTCCATCGCCTCGCGGCGTACGAGCGAGGGGGCGATCACCTGGGTGAAGCCCGCGTTGCGGGCCTGGTCCATGGCCAGGTTGACCAGCGCCAGCTCGAGCTGGGCGCCGACACCGGTGAGGAAGTAGAAGCGGCTGCCGCTGACCTTGGCCCCGCGCTCCAGGTCGATCGCGCCGAGCAGCCGGCCGAGCTCGATGTGGTCGCGCGGCTCGAAGCCCTCGGCGGCGAAGTCGCGCGGCGTACCGACCTGCTCGAGGACCACGAAGTCGTCCTCGCCGCCGGTCGGCGTCTCGTCCGCGACCACGTTGGGGATCGCCTTGAGCGCGTCGGTCCAGGCCGCCTCGGCGTCGGCCTGGGCCCCCTCGAGGTCCTTGACCTCGGCGGAGAGCGCCTTGACCTGCGCGAGCAGCGCCTGCTTCTCCTCGCCCTGGGCCTGGGCGACCTGCTTGCCGAACGTCTTCTGCGCCGCGCGCTTCTCCTCGTACGCCGCGATGGCGCCGCGGCGGGCGGTGTCGGCGTCGAGCGCCCGGTCGACCACCTCGGAGGACGCGCCGCGCTTGGTCTGCGAGGCGCGGACGCGGTCGGGCTCGTCACGGAGGATGCGGGGGTCGATCATGGCGCTCAGGCTATCCGTCACCCCTCAGAACAGGGCGATCCGGTCGGGCGCGGGGAAGAGCGCGTCGAGCTCGGCGAGGTCCTCGGCCGTCGGCACCCACTGGTCGGCGGTCGCGTTGGCGGCGACCTGCTCGATCGACGTGGCGCCGGCGATGACGGAGGTGACCGGGTCCTGGGCGAGCAGCCAGCCCATCGCGACGGTCACCTCGGTGACGCCGCGGGCACGCGCGAACGCCGAGTAGGCCTGGAGCGTGGGCGAGACGGCGTCCTCGAGCAGGTGCTGGCGGGTGAAGCTCAGCCGGCTGCCCGCGGGGGCCTTGCCGTCGGCGTACTTGCCGGTGAGGAGGCCGTTGGCGAGCGGGAAGTACGGCAGCACCCCGAGGCCGAGCTCGCGCGAGGCGGGCAGCACCTCGAGCTCGGCGCGGCGGTCGGTGAGGTTGTAGTGGTTCTGCGCCGAGACGAACCGCTCGACGCCGAGCTCGCGGGCGACGTACTCGGCCTGGGCGATCTGCCAGCCGGAGCGGTTGGAGTGGCCCAGGTAGCGGACCTTGCCCTCGCGGACGAGGCCGTCGAGCGCCGAGAGCGTCTCGTCGATCGGCGTGCGCGGGTCGGGGGTGTGGAACTGGTAGAGGTCGATCCAGTCGGTCCCGAGCCGGCGCAGGGACGCCTCGACCGCCGTACGGATGTAGCGGCGGGAGCCCCGAGCCCCGAAGTCCGGCCCGTTGATGCCCTGCATGTCCATGCCGAACTTCGTGGCGAGCACGATCTCGCTGCGCCGCGCCCCCAGCGCCTTGCCGAGCCGCTCCTCGGCCAGACCCGGCGTGGCGCCGTAGGTGTCGGCGACGTCGAAGAGCGTGATCCCGGCGTCGAGGGCCGCGCCGATCACGCGATCGGTGCCCTCCTGGGACTCGGTGGCGGCGCCCGGACGGCCCAGGTTGTTGCAGCCGAGACCGATGCGCGAGACGACGAGACCGGAGCGGCCGAGGGTGGCGTACGACGGGGAGGTCATGTCTCGACCGTAGAGCGTGGGCCCACGCTCGATAAACTCCGCTGGTGCTCGACCGCCCCCGCCAGACCCCGCTGCTCTCCGCGCTGGTCTGCCTCGTCCTCTTCGCCGCGATCGCCCTGGCCGTCGCCGCGGAGCTGTCCTGGCTGACCGACCTCGACAGCCACGGCGAGGCGGCGCGGCAGTGGGCCGGCGACCGCTCCTGGCTGGAGCACCCCCTGCGCTTCATCGAGGTGGCCGGCGGCACCCTCTGGATGACGATCGCGACCATCGTGTTCGCCGCCGGCGGCCTGCTCCGCGGCTTCCGCCGCGCCGGCATCCTCATCGCCGTCGTGATGGCCTCCACCGCCCTGCTGACCTACCTGACCAAGGTCCTCGTCGGCCGCGGCCGCCCGGTCTGGCAGGACCCCGAGTACTTCCTGCACTCCAACGCCTTCCCCTCCGGCCACAGCTCGGCCGCCGCGGCCTTCGCGGGCCTGGTGATCGTGGTCGCCGCCATGCTCATCCGGCGTACGGCCCTGCGCCGGCTCGTCTGCACCCTCGCCGTCCTCGCCTGGGCCCTCGTCGCCGCCGACCGGATCCTCCTCGGCCGCCACTACCCCAGCGACGTCCTCGGCGGCACCCTCCTCGGCGTCGGCGTCCTGCTCCTCGCCCTCGCGCTCTACAGCCCGCTCCCCCGCAGCCACGCCCTCAAGGCCGAACCCCTGCCCGAGCCCTTCCCGTCGGCGCGCAACCTCGCCGTCGTCCTCAACCCGATCAAGGTCGAGTCGGTCGAGCAGTTCCAGACGATGGTCACCCAGATGGCCCTCGAGTCCGGCTGGAGCATCCCGCAGTGGTACCTCACCACCGTCGAGGACTCCGGCACCGGCCAGGCCGAGCAGGCCGCCGTCAACGGCGCCGACCTGGTCATCGTCTGCGGCGGCGACGGCACCGTCCGCGAGGTCTGCGCCGAGCTCGCCGGTACGGGCATCCCGGTGGGCGTCGTACCGGCGGGGACGGGCAACCTCCTCGCCCGCAACCTCGAGGTCCCCCTCTTCATCCGCGCCGCCATCGACATCGCCCTCACCGGCCAGGACCGCGCCATCGACATGGTCGAGGTCGACGGCGACGGCATCGAGCCGACGCACTTCATGGTGATGGCCGGCATGGGCTTCGACGCCGCGATCATGGAGGGCGTCAACGAGGACCTCAAGAAGAAGGTCGGCTGGCTCGCCTACGTGCTCTCCGCGCTCAAGGGCCTGATGTTCCCGACGATGAAGCTCGAGATCTCCGTCGACGACGGGCCCTTCACCAAGCACCGCGCCCGCACCTGCGTCATCGGCAACGTCGGCAGCCTCCAGGGCGGCATGAACCTCCTGCCGGACGCGACGATCGACGACGGCCAGCTGGACGTCGTACTGCTGTATCCGCGGCGGTTCCTGAGCTGGATCCCGCTGGTGCTGCGCGTGATGACCCGGCGCGAGCACAACGCCGGGGAGTCGGTGGCGCGGATGACGGGGCGCACGGTCGTCGTACGGGCCTCGGGGGAGGTGCCCCGCCAGCTCGACGGCGACACCATCGGGCTCGGCTCGGAGCTGCGGATGGAGTGCGTCCACGGCCGCGTGCTGGTCCGGGTCCCCCGCACGACCTAGCCGAAGGCCAAAGGCCGAAGGCCGAGGCCGCCCCAGGTGGCGGCCGCATAGCGGCGGCGCGGGCGGAGCCCGTGCCGTTGTCGCGCCGCCCAGCCGGCCGTCAGGCCCCGCAGTCAAGGACGCCCGAAGCCCGCCGCGAAGCGGACCGAGCGAAGCGAGGGTCCTTGACGGCGGGGGACGGCCGGCTAAGCGCGGCCGCCACCGCAACCACGCTCACCCGCCACCCTGCAACCTCGCACCGGGAAACCTGCACCCTCAGAGGGCCAACCCTGCTACTTCGCCCGCCGGAACGTGCTACTTCGCGGGGGCAACCCTGCGACTTCGGCGGGGGTCACATGCGGGCCATGCGGGCGTGGGCGACCGCCTCGGCCTCCTCGGGCGAGAGCTCCTGGTCGCCGGCCCAGCCGGCGACGGACTTGGCGTAGGTCCGGGCCTCGTTCCGGCCGCGGATGGAGGTGAGCACGACCCCGTCGCCCGCGTCGTCCAGCAGCGCGAGCGACCACGACAGGCGTCCGCCCATCTCGTCGAAGGCGTCGTACCGTACGACGGCCAGGTGCCGCAGCGCGCCGGCCGCCTCGGCCCGGAGGGCGGCGACCTCGCGGCGCAGGCCGGCGGCGTCGGCAGGGAGGTCGTCCCCCACCTCCGCCGAGGTACGACGGCCGTTGCGCAGGGCCACGGCGAGGGCCGCGGCGGCCAGCAGGAGAGCGAGGAGCGCGAGGACGACGGCCATGGGCCCGACGGTAGTCAACGAGACGCCGCCGAGCGCGGCCACGCGCCGCCACTACGCTGGGCGCATGGTCCGTATCGCGTACCAGGGGGAACCCGGCGCCAACTCGCACATCGTGTGCAAGCAGCACTACCCGGAGGCGGAAGCCGTGGCGTGCGCGTCGTTCGAGGACGTGTTCGCGGCGGTGAGCAGCGGGGACTGCGACCTGGCGCTGATCCCGATCGACAACTCGATCGCGGGACGGGTGGCCGACATCCACCACTTCCTGCCCGACTCGGGCCTGCACATCATCGCCGAGCACTTCCTGCGCATCCAGTTCCACCTCATGGTGAACCCGGGGGCGACGGTCGACACGCTGCGCACCGTGCACAGCCACGTCCACGCGCTGGGTCAGTGCCGCAAGATCATCCGCGAGCTCGGCCTGACGCCGATCATCTCCGGCGACACCGCCGGGGCCGCGCGCGAGATCGCCGAGGCGGCCGACCCGACGCAGGCCGCGATCGCGCCGCCGCTGGCCGCGGAGATCTACGGCCTCGAGATCCTGCGTGAGGACGTCGAGGACGAGGACCACAACACGACCCGGTTCGTGCTGCTCTCGCCGGAGTTCATCCAGGCGCCCCAGGGCAACGGCCCGGTCGTGACGAGCTTCGTCTTCAACGTCCGCAACCTCCCGGCCGCGCTCTACAAGGCGCTCGGCGGGTTCGCGACCAACGGCATCAACATGACCAAGCTCGAGAGCTACATGGTGGGCGGGCACTTCGCCGCGACCCAGTTCCTCGCCGAGGTCGACGGCCACCCCGACGACCCCGGTCTCAAGCGGGCGCTCGAGGAGCTGACCTTCTTCACGACCGACATCAAGGTTCTCGGGGTCTACCCGGCCGACCCCACCCGAGGCTGACCGGGCGGTCGGGCCCCGCCGCCTAGGGTGGGGCCATGGCGAGCCCAGCGAGAGCCGGAGCCGACAGCGAGGTCGGGCGGCTGCGCACCGTCCTGCTCCACCGGCCCGGAGCCGAGCTCGAGCGGCTCACCCCCCAGAACCACGACCGGCTGCTGTTCGACGGCATCCCCTGGGTGGGCCAGGCGCAGGACGAGCACGACGCCTTCGCCGCGGCGCTGCGCGAGCGCGACGTCGAGGTGCTCTACCTGACCGAGCTGCTCACCCAGACCCTCCAGTACGACGACGCGCGGGCCGCGATCGTCGAGACCACCCTCGCCGGACGCAACGCCCGCGACCTCGGCGACGCGGTCCGCGACCACCTGCGGGGACTGTTCCTCGACGCGGCTCCCGAGGACCTGACCCGGCTGCTGACGGCCGGGGTGCGCAACGACGAGGTGCGCGCGGGGATCCGCGGGACGCTCGTCACCTCGCTGCTGGCGCCGGACGGCTTCCTCCTCGACCCGCTGCCGAACCTGCTCTTCACCCGCGACTCCTCGGTGTGGCTGCGCGACCGGGTCGCGGTGACCTCGCTGGCCACCGAGGCCCGGCGGCGCGAGGCCCACCTGACCGGGCTGATCTACCGCCACCACCCGCGCTTCGCGGGCGCCGGGCTGCTCCACGGCCACGACCGCGAGCCGGTCGAGGGCGGCGACGTGCTCCAGCTGGCGCCGGGGTGCTCGCCGTCGGCGTCGGTGAGCGGACCACCGCGGCGGGTGCGGAGCGGCTGGCCCGCGAGGCGTTCGCGGCGGGGGTGGCGACCACGCTGCTCGCCGTACCGATCCCGCGCGAGCGCGCCACCATGCACCTCGACACGGTCTGCACGATGGTCGACGTCGACCGGGTGGTGATGTACCCCCACGTCGCCGACAGCCTCACCGCCCATGCGATCACCGAGGCCGAGCCGGGCACGGGCGTGCTGCGGGTGGCCCCGCCCGAGCCCTTCCTGGTGGCCGCGGCCGCGGCGATGGGGATCGACGTCCTGCACCGGATCGAGACCGGGCTCGACCCGGTCACCGCCGAGCGCGAGCAGTGGGACGACGGCAACAACACGCTCGCCCTCGCACCCCGGCTGGCGGTCGCCTACGAGCGCAACGACGCGACCAACGCGTGCCTGGAGGCGGCCGGCATCGAGGTGATCCGGATCGCCGGGTCGGAGATCGGATCGGGGCGCGGCGGACCGCGCTGCCTGAGCTGTCCGGTGGTGCGCGACCCGCTCGTCGTACCGGGGGGATAACGCGACTTACCGGGACACGTTGTTGCAAGTAGGTCTCCCCAGCCGCCGCCGATCACACTAAGGTCGACGGGACGGCCGAGCGAAAGGGTCAGCATGGCAACGTTCTTCGAGCACTTCTCCCCCCAGGAGATCGCGCGGATCAGCGCGACCGGTCGGCGGGTGAAGCTCCCCGAGGGCTGGTCGCCGATCTGGGAGGACACCCCGGCCGACAAGGCCTACATCCTCCTGTCGGGCACGGTGTCGGTCCGTCGCGACGGCGCGGAGATCGCTCAGCTCGGCCCCGGCGACATCGTCGGCGAGGCCGCGATCGTCGGCAAGAAGCTGCGCAGCGCGACCATCGTGGCGCTCACGCCGCTCGACACGATCCACCTGACGGACGAGACCCTGCGCGAGCTGGACGCCGAGTGGCCGGCGTTCCACGAGGCGCTCGTCGAGGTCGCGCAGTCGCGCCTCGGCAACGCGGGCTGATCGTCTCGTGACATCGACGCCTGACCCCGCCGGCGACGGCGGGGTCATCGGCGCGCTCGAGGACCACCTCCTCGGCGAGCGTCCCGCGCTGACCCAGCAGGAGGTCGCGGCCCAGGCCGGCGTACCGCTGGAGACGGCGAACGAGCTGTGGCACCTGCTCGGCTTCGCGCACGTGCCGGACGACGAGGCGGCGTTCACCAGCGCCGACGTCCGCGCGCTCCAGCTGACCAACGACCTGATCCGGCTCGGTGTGCTGAGCCAGGAGCGCCAGGACGGCCTGGTCCGGACCTGGGGTCGCAGCTTCGCCCGGCTGGCCGACTGGCAGGTCGCGCTCCTCGCGTCGGTCGCCGAGGACCTGGGCGCGGACCCGACCGAGGGCCTGCTCGCGGTCTCCGACGAGGTGATGCCGCGGGTCGAGGAGCTCCAGAGCTACGTCTGGCGCCGGCACCTGCTCAGCGCCGCCGCGCGCCTGCTCGCCGAGCGGTCGTCGGGACCGTCCGTGCCGCTGGCGGTGTGCTTCGTCGACATCGTCGGCTACACCTCGCGCTCGCGGACCCTGTCCGACCGCGAGCTGGTCGGCTGGCTGGAGTCCTTCGAGTCCACCGTGCTCGGCCTCACCGTCGACCGCGGCGGCCGGATCATCAAGAACATCGGCGACGAGCTGCTCATCGTCGCCGACTCCGCCGAGGCGCTGACCGAGGTCGCCCTCGAGCTCACCCGCCGCGGCGCCGACCCCGAGGACCCGTTCCCCGCGGTCCGCGCCGGCCTCGCGTACGGCGACGTGGTCACCCGTCTCGGCGACGTCTTCGGCCCCGTCGTCAACATCGCCGCCCGGCTCACCTCGGTGGCCCGGCCGAGCACCGTGCTGGTCGACCTCGGCGCCTACGAGGCGCTGACCGGCCGCGCGGACGACTCCGCCGACAAGACCGAGGACACCGAGGACGCCGACGAGCACACCGGGACCGGCGCGTACCGGTTCCGGCGGCTGCGCCGGGTCTCGGTCAAGGGCTACTCCCGGCTCAAGGTCTGGGCGGTGCAGGCCCGCGACTGACCCGCCGCGCGGGGTGCCGGGTCAGCGGATGGTGACCTGGCGGTTGGCCAGCCCGTTGCGGGCCGAGCGCTGCTCGGTGGTCAGGTCGGAGGTGTCGGCGAGGGCCGCGTCGAGCTTGGCCTTGAACGCGGCGGCCGGCTGCTCGAGAGCCTCGGCGCCGGTGCCGACCGGCAGGTCCCAGACCGGGGCGAGCAGGCCGTGGGCGCGGAACATGCCGACGAAGCGGGCCTCGGGGACGATCACGTCGTCGCCGGTCACGTGCAGGCGGGCGAGCGCGTCGAGGAGGGCGTCCTCGGGCTCGGGCATCACCCAGCGCAGGTGCTCCTTGGCGCCCATCCGGGTCCAGTACGCCGCGGTGACCTCGGTCAGCCGGGCGGTCGGGGCGGCGGCGCCGTCGGCCTGCTCCAGGGCCTGGGCGAGCTCGGAGCTCGGGTCCATGTCGGAGACCCAGTAGTCGAAGCCCTCGTGCACCTCGACCGCGAGGTCGCCGTCGGCGACGAGGTCCTGGAGGCGCGGGCCGGCTCCCGGCGGGTCGGTCAGGCCGACCATGCCGGCGCCGGGCTCGGCGGCGAGCGCCTCGAGCAGGACGGCGCCGAGGTCGCGGGCCGGGTCGCCGAAGCCGTGCTGGACCTGGAGGCCGAGCCAGACCTCGCCGCTGTCGCGGACGAGCGCGGGCGCCGCCATCGGCAGCAGGGTGCAGAGCTTGACCACGCGGTCGGCGTGCTCACCGGTGAGGGTCAGGGGCGCGGTCGCGGCGGGGACCAGCTCGCGCAGCGCGACGATGTCGCACTCCGACGGGAGCCCCTCGAACGGGCGCTTGACGAAGATCTGGGCACCGCCGGGCGCGCCGTGGCACGCCTTGTAGCGCTTGCCCGAGCCGCAGGGGCAGGGCTGCCGCGGGCCGACCTCGCCGGCCGGGGTCTCGGACGCGGACTTGGTGCGGTTCTTCTTCGCCATGCGGCAGAAACTACTGGTCGGGCCCGAACCGCTCGTCCAGCAGGTCGAGCATCAGGCGCGGCCGGTCGCTGATGACCGCCTTGACGCCGAGGTCGAGGCAGCGCTGGAGGTCCTTCTCCTTGTTGACCGTCCAGACGTGGACGTCGCGCCCGCTGCGGGCGATCGAGTCGGCGACCCGGGGGTGGTCGCGCAGCATCTTGATCCCGGGGCCGACGATCCAGTCGCGGCCGACCACGCGCTTGAGCATCGGCCAGTAGTTGGGCTTGTCGACCAGCTGCACGAGGCGGACCTCGGGGGCCAGCCGCTCCACCCGCTGGAGCGCCGTGAACGAGAAGCTCATCACCCGCACCGGCGCGCCCTCACGGTCCCAGCCGAAGTCGCGGAGCATCTCGACCAGCCGCTTCTCGACCAGGCCGCCGAAGCGGGTCGGGTGCTTGGTCTCGATCGCGACCTCCACCCGGCGGTCGTAGTCGGCGACCGTCTCGAGCAGCTTGCGCAGGGTGAGCACCCCGCGCAGCGCCTCGTCCTCCTCGGCTGCCTCGTCGTCGAGGTCGGCCCAGGGGTTCTTCCAGGCGGCGAAGTCGAGCTCGGAGAGCTCGGCGAGGTCCATCGTCGAGACGAGCCCCTTGGTGGCCGCCGTACGCCGCAGGTCGCGGTCGTGCACGCACACCAGGTGGCCGTCGGCGGTGAGCCGTACGTCGCACTCCAAGCCGCCGGCGCCGGTGTCGAGCGCCTTGAGGTACGCGCCGAGGGTGTGCTCGGCGAGCTCGTGACTGGCGCCGCGATGGGCGACCACCTGTGGTCGGTGGGTGGGCACAGGACAAGTCTGGCAGGGCCCGCGCGGCGCGCGTCTCAGGGTCGGGATCCGGGACCGACCAGGGTCGTTCCCCGATGTCCGGCGGCCGCGCACCGGGCACCGTGGAGGCATGAGCAACTACGACAGCTACCCGAACCGTCCGGCCTCCTCGACCCGCCGGCTGACCCGCCGCCAGGACAACAAGATGGTGGCCGGCGTCTGCTCCGGCATCGCCGACCACTTCGGCGTCGACCCGACCCTGGTCCGGATCCTGCTGGTCGCGGCCGTCGTGTTCGGCTTCGGCACCGGGATCATCCTGTACCTCGCCGCGTGGTGGCTGATGCCGGAGGCCTGAGCCCACCGGTACGGCCCTACGCTGGCGCCGTGCCCGACCTCGTCGCCCGACTGCGCGCCGCCGGCTGCGTCTTCGCCGAGGACGAGGCCGCGCTGCTGGAGGCGGCCGCCCGCTCCCCCGAGGAGCTCGAGGCGCTGACCCTGCGGCGGATCGCCGGCGAGCCCCTGGAGCAGGTCGTCGGCTGGGTCGCCTTCGACGGCGGCCGGGTCGCGCTCGACGCGGGCGTGTTCGTGCCGCGGCAGCGCACGGCGTACCTGGTCGAGCTGGCGGCGCAGCGGCTGACGCCCGCGAGCACGGTCGTCGACCTGTGCTGCGGCAGCGGCGCCCTGGGCCTGGCCCTCGCCCGGCGGCACCCCGGCCTGACCGTCGTCGCGGCGGACGTCGATCCGGTGGCGGTCGCGTGCGCGGCCCGCAACCTGGCCGCGGTCGGCGGGACCGCCGTGGCCGGCGACCTCGACGCCCCGCTCCCGGACGCACTGCGCGGCCGGGTCGACGTGATCGTCGCCAACGTCCCCTACGTGCCGACCGACGCGGTCGCGCTCATGCCGCCCGAGTCCCGCGACCACGAGCCGCGGGGCACCGTCGACGGCGGCGCCGACGGACTGGACCTCCTGCGCCGGGTCGCGGCGCTGTCCCCCCAGTGGCTCAGGACCGGCGGAGCAGTGCTGTCGGAGGTCTCCGCGGCCCAGGCCCCGGTCGCAGCCGATGTCCTCAGCGCTGCCGGTCTCGCCCCGCGGGTCGACCACGACGAGGGCCGGGAGGCCACCGTCGTGACCGGCGTACGCCGTTCCTAGGCGGCCGCTCCCCCGGCCCGCCGCCGGAGCAGGCCGTCGAGGCTGAGACGACCCGATCCCAGCACGCCGAGCACCAGCGCGACCGCGCCGATCACCATGACCAGCTCGCCCCCACCCGCGTCGGCGAAGATGCCTTGGTCACGGTGGGCGAAGTACCACGCTCCCATCATGTCGAGGACGACGAGCAGCGCGGCGACCGGCGTGAGCAGCCCGAGGACGAGCAGCAGGCCGCCCCCGAGCTCGGCGAACGCGGCGAACGTCGCGGCCGCACGGGGCACCGGGACACCCATCTCATCGAAGCTGGCCGTCGTGCCGTCGATGGTGTAGGTGTCGAGCTTCTGCCAGCCGTGCGCCACGAGGACGAGTCCGAGCAGGAGCCGCGCGACGAGGAGGCCGGCGTCCTGAGCGGCAGCGGGAAAGGGGCCGAGAAGGCGTCTCATGGCCCGCACTCCATCAGCTCCACCCAAATCGACGATATGCGAACACCCCCTAGAATCCTGAGAATTCTCCTTCCCAGGCGAGACCTGTGTCACTAGCGTGAGCCGCAGTCGACCGTGGGCGCGCGGTCACCTCTTTCTCGGGAGTTCTCATGACGCCGATGACACCGCTCCGTACCGCCGTACTCACCACGGTGACCGTCCTGACGACCGCGGTCGTCGGGCTCACCGCTCCGGGCGAGCCGGCGACTGCCGCCGCACCGGCCGCACCGGCCGCAGCCACCACCGACACCGACGGTGACGGCTTGCTCGACGACTGGGAGACCGACGGCTACGACGCCGACGGCGATGGCGTCATCGACGTCGACCTCCCAGCGTTGGGCGCCGATCCACGCCACAAGGACCTGTTCGTCGAGCTGGACTGGATGCCGGGGTTGCGGCCGTCGGTGACCGTCCTCGACCGGGTGGTCCAGGTGTTCGCCGCGGCTCCGGTCGACAACCCTGACGGGACTGCCGGGATCCGGATCCACCTCGACGGCGGCGCCTACCCGGGCCGCACGACGTACGACCTCGGTGGGGCCGGCCAAGTCCCCCTCGACACCAACCTGTCCCCCTACGCGACCGAGATCCGCGCGCTCCGCACGGCCCACTTCGCGCCCGCTCGGGCCGAGATCTTCCGCTACATGGTCTGGGCGGACCGCTACAACAGCGGCTGCAGCAGCGGCGTCGCGCTCGGCATCCCCTCGGACACGTTCGTGGTGACGCTCGGCGACACCTGCGGCTGGGCACGGACCGACGACCAGATGGTCGGCACCTTCGTCCACGAGCTCGGCCACACGCTCGGGCTGCGCCACGGCGGTGTCGACGACACCCACTACAAGCCCAACTACCTCAGTGTCATGAACTACTCGTTCCAGCTGGTCGGCGTCCCCCGCACGAGCGGGTCCTCCTACTTCGGCTACTCCGACGACGCCCACCCCGTCCTCGACGAGCGCTCCCTCGTCGAGTCGCGCGGCCTCGGGCTCGGCGCCGTGGGCTGGCGCACGATCTGGTACTGCCCCGGCTCCGGTGCCGCGCGCACCAGTGGCGACGCGGCCGGCGGCATCGATTGGAGCTGTAACGGGACGATCTCCACCGGCGGGGTCCGCGCCGACATCAATAAGAACGGGCGGACCGGCACCCTGACCGCGCAGGACAACTGGGCCAACCTGCGGTTCAAGGGCGGCACGGTCGGCTACGGCGTCGCGCCTGCCAACCAGGCTCCGCCACGGCGCGTCGAGATCAGCCCGGACGTGTTCCGGCTGGTCCCGCCGGCCGCACTCGACGAGCTGACCAAGCGTGAGGCCGACCTGCTTCGCCGCGGGCAGCGGCCCCGGACCACGCCCTAGGGACGCGACGATCCGCCCTCGGGCCGCAGGAAGCGCGGCGCGAGACTCGCGCCGACGCCGGCCAGGTGCTCGACCAGCTCGTCCGCGTCGACCTCGACGAGGCCGGAGCGCCAGGCGAGGACGGTCTCGACGAAGCCGCCGATGCCCAGCAGCACGCTGATCCGCAGGCCGGTCTCGTCGGCGTCGGGGCGCAGGTAGGGGCGGGCGAGGTCGATGAGCAGGTCGACCGAGAGCTGGATCGTCTCGCGCCGGCGCTGCTCCAGGATCGCGCTGCCGGCGTGGTCGCCGAAGACGATCTGGGCACGGTGCGGCTCGTCGCCGATGTGGTGGACGACGGCCGCGAGCGCCGCCCGGAGCTGGACCAGCGGGGCGTCGTCGACGTGGGGGGCGATGGCGCCGAGCATCATGGCGAGGGTCTCGTCGCGGACCTGGTCCCAGATGGCCGCGAGCAGGGCGTCGCGGTCGGCGAAGCTCTCGTAGAAGTACCGGTCGGTGAGCCCGGCCCGCGCGCACACCCCACGCATGGTGACCGCCGCCCAGCCGCTCTCCTGCCAGATCTCCTGGGCCGCGACGAGCAGCGCCTCGTGGCGCTCGGCGCGGCGCTGCTCGGCCGACTTGCCGCCGTAGCGGCGGCGGGGCGCGGCGCTGGTCGCGGCGCTCTTCGCCCGGGCGGCATCCATACGAACATCTTGACGGCACCCGCCCTCAGAATGCAATGTGAGGGCATGCGCCTTCACAATGACGTGAGCACCGGGCGCGGCTCCCTGCGCAGCCGGCTCGCCGCCGACCTGACGTCGGTGACGCTGCGGCCGCTCACCACGGTGATCCCGATGAACCGCACGGGCATCCGCTTCTCGCGCCGGCTCGTGGCGAGCAGCCTGTGGGCGTTCGGCCCGCCGCTGCGCGGCAGCCGGGTGGTGCGGGTCGAGCACGCCCAGGTCGCGCCGGCCGGGCCCACAGCGCGGGGCGAGTGGGTCCGGGCGCCGCGCGCCGAGCGCGACGACGCGGTCGTCCTCTACGTGCACGGCAGCGCCTACACGATCTGCTCCGCGCGCACCCACCGCGGCATCACCACCCGGCTCTCCGCGCGCACCGGGCTGCCGGTGTTCGCGTGCGACTACCGGCTCGCCCCCTCGCACCGCTTCCCGAGCGCGGCGGACGACGTCCGCGCGGCGTACGAGTGGCTGCTCGGCGAGGGCCACGACCCGGCCCGGATCGTGCTCGCCGGCGACTCGGCCGGCGGCCACCTGTGCGTCGACCTCGCCCTCGAGCTGATCCGCGAGGGGCGTCCCGCCCCGGCCGCGCTGGTCGCCTTCTCCCCCGTCCTCGACCTGACGATGTCGCTGGCCGCCGCGCGCGAGCGGATGCGCCGCGACCCGATGATCTCCGCGGCCAAGGCGGCCCGGATGCTCGACCTCTACCTCGCCGGGCACGACCCGCAGGCGCCCCGGCTGCGGTTCTCGTTCGACGGCGCCGACCGGTTCCCGCCGACTCTGGTCCAGGCCGGCGCCCGGGAGATGCTCGCCGCCGACGCGATCGAGCTGGCCCGCGGCCTGACCACCGCCGGCGCCGACTGCCGGCTGGAGGTCTGGCCCGACCAGATGCACGTCTTCCAGGCGCTGCCGCGCGTCGTACCGGAGGCCGAGCAGGCGCTCGACGCCGCCGCGGCCTTCGTCGACGAGCAGCTCGAGATCCAGCGCCGGCGCGGCGCCCTGACCCTCGTTCCCCCCACGATCTCCCAGGAGGCCTGACATGGCCCGACGTACCAAGGACGCCGCCGCCGTCGTCACCGGCGCCGGCAGCGGCATCGGCCGGGCGTTCGCCCGCGAGCTCGCCCGCCGCGGCGGCCGCGTGGTGTGCGCCGACATCGACGAGGCCGGGCTCAAGGAGACCGTCGCCGCCATCGAGTCGGCCGGCGGCCGGGCGCTCGCCGTCGACTGCGACGTCGCGGACGTCGCCCAGGTCCAGCGGGTCCACGACACCGCGCTCGACTGGCTCGACGGCCCGCCCCGGATCGTCGTCAACAACGCGGGCATCGGCGCCGGCGGCCGGGTCGTCGGCGACGCCGCGCTGAGCGACTGGCAGCGGACGATCGGCATCAACCTCTGGGGCGTCATCCACGGCTGCCACGTGTTCGTGCCGACGCTGCGCACCGCGGGCCGGGGCGGCGTCATCAACGTCGCCTCCGCGGCCGGCTTCACCGCCGCCCCGCGGATGGGCGCCTACAACGTCAGCAAGGCCGGGGTGGTGAGCCTGTCCGAGACCCTCGCCGCCGAGCTCGCGGGCGCCGGTGTCGCGGTGACCGTGCTGTGCCCGACATTCGTCAAGACCAACATCTTCGACGGCGACCTGATCGACCCCGGCGCGGCGGGCCTGGCCCGCAAGATCGCCGGGATCGCGGGCTTCTCCGCCGACCGGGTCGCCCGCACGACCCTCGACGCCCACGACAAGGGACGCCTGTACGTCGTCCCGCAGCTCGATGCGCAGCTCCTCTGGCGCACCAAGCGCCTGCTCCCCGCCCCCTACACCCGCGTCGCCGGCCTGCTCGGCCGCTTCGCCCCCGACCCCGAGGAAGGTACCGACCGATGAGTGCCACGACCTTCGACTTCGACCAGATGCTGCAGACCATCAAGGACAAGCAGTGGTCCCTCGCCGACATCGACTGGGACGCCCCCGGCGCCGAGACGATGACCGACGCCCTGCGCGCCAAGATGCAGCCGTTCATGGCCGACCTGGTGTGGATCGAGCACGTCGGTGCGCGCGGCTTCGCCTCGCTCGCCAAGAAGGCGCCGACCCCGACCATCAAGCGGATCTACGAGTACTTCCACGCCGAGGAGCAGAAGCACGCCAACGCCGAGCTCGCGCTGATGAAGCGCTGGGGCATGCTCGACGCCGAGGGCAACCCGCCGGAGCCCAACGTCAACGTCAAGCTCGCGATCAAGGTGCTCGACGACTACGGCGACACGATCCCGCTGACCGGTCTGGCCACGCTGATCCCCCTCCTGGAGTGCGCGCTCGACGGCGCGCTCGTGAAGTTCCTCCTCGAGGAGGTGACCGACCCGGTCTGCCACGAGGTCTTCCGGCACATCAACTCCGACGAGGCCCGGCACATCACCGTCGACTTCCAGGTGCTCGAGCTGATCGGTGCGGGGCCGCTGCACAAGCTGATCATCGAGTCGGCCGCGCTGCTGCAGCCTCAGGTGATCATCGGCCTGATCGTCGTGTTCACCCCGCTCATCAACAAGATGCGCGACAACATCGTGGCGATGGGCCTGCCGGAGCAGAAGCTCTACAACGCGGTGAAGAGGTTCGCCACGATCGGCTCGCGCGGGCCGCACACGGCGCGCATCCCGGCGTACCACGTGCTCAAGGCGCAGGCCGGGATGATCATCGACCGCACCTCGCCGTACCACCGGCTGCTGGCGGACCCGATGGTCAGGCTCACCTCGCTGGTCCCGGCCAAGGTGCTCGGCCGGCCGCAGGCCTGGGTGGACGAGCTGACCCACGAGCCGATCGCCTCATGAGCCGGTACGACGGCGAGGTGCTGCGCGGCACCGCCTGGCGAGGTCGCGCGTTCACCGGCCAGAGCGTCGCCGTGATCGCCCCCGGCCGCGAGGCGGCGCTGATCGTGCCCGAGGTGGTGCGCACGGCGCGCGCGGTCAAGGTGTTCCAGGAGGAGCCCGACTGGCTGCTCCCGGTCCCCCTCCCGCTGCCGCGCGTCCTGACCCGGCCTGCCGCCCGGCTCAGCCTGCGCCTCCAGGTCCGCGACCCGTGGACCCGTCGCCGGCTCACCCCGGACGCCCGCTTCAACCGGCACCGCCCGCGGGTCGACGGCCGCTACTACGCGGCCCTCCAGGAGCCCCACTGCACGCTGATCTCCTGGCCCGTCTATGCCCTGGTGCCCGGCGGGATCCGCAGTGCCGAAGGCATCGAGCACCACGTCGACTGCATCATCCTCGGCGAGTCCGCCGCCCAGCGACAGGACCTCTGCGCATGACCGTGCTCCCCCAGCCCGACCACGAGGTCGTCATCATCGGCGGCGGCTTCTCCGGCATCGGCGCCGCGATCCTGCTCTCCCGGGCGGGCTTCGACGACTACCTGCTGCTCGAGGCCGGCGACGGCCTCGGTGGCGCCTGGCACTGGAACACCTATCCGGGCGTGGCCGTCGACATCCCGTCGTTCAGCTACCAGTTCTCGTTCGAGCAGGTCGCCGGCTGGTCGCGGGTCTATGCGCCGGGGCGCGAGCTCAAGGCCTACGCCGAGCACTGCGTCGACAAGTACGACGTGCGCCGCCGTACCCGCCTCCGCACCACCGTCACCGCCGCGACCTTCGACGACGAGGCGCACCTGTGGCGCCTCGACCTCGCCGACGGCGCCCCCGTCACGGCCCGCCACGTGGTCAGCGCGACCGGCGTCCTCACCCAGCCCAAGACCCCCGAGATCGACGGACTGGCCGACTTCGCCGGCACCGTCATGCACACCGCGCGCTGGGACCACACCGTCGACCTGACCGGCCGCCGGGTCGCGGTGATCGGCACCGGCGCCTCGGCCGTGCAGGCGATCCCCCACATCGCGGAGCAGGCGGCCCACCTGACGGTCTTCCAGCGCACGCCGATCTGGTGCCTGCCCAAGCCCGACGTACCGCTGCCGGGCCTGGCCCGCGCCGCGCTCCGCGCCGTCCCGGGCGCCCGCCGGGCGACCCGGCTGGCCAGCCAGACGTTCGTCGAGGCGACGTTCCCGGTCGCCGCGCACTTCGCCGGGCTGGTCCCGGTCGCGTCCGCCGGCGAGCGGATCGGCCACGCCTACCTGCGCCAGGCCGTGCGCGACCCGGAGATCCGGGCCCGGCTGACACCGGCCTACGCGCTGGGCTGCAAGCGGCCGAGCTTCTCCAACGCCTACCTCCCGACGTTCAACCGGGCCGACGTGACGCTGGAGACCGCGGGCATCGCCACCATCACGCCCGACGGCGTCCGCACGGCCGAGGGTGTCGAGCACGCCGCCGACGTCCTGGTGCTGGCGACGGGCTTCAAGGTGTTCGAGAAGGGCAACATGCCGCCGTTCAGCGTGCGCGGCGCCGAGGGGGCCGACCTGGAGAAGTGGTGGGAGGAGAACCGCTTCCAGGCCTACCAGGGCGTGAGCGTGCCGCACTTCCCCAACTTCTTCACGATCCTGGGGCCCTACGGCTACAACGGCTCGTCGTACTTCAACCTGATCGAGACGCAGAGCGCGCACATCGTGCGGGCACTGCGCCAGGCCCGCAAGGTCGGCGCGACCCGGGTCGAGGTGACCGAGGCCGCCAACGCGCGCTACTTCGCGAGCGCGCTGGGGCGGCGCCGGCACCAGGTGTTCTTCCAGGACTCGTGCGGGCTGGCCAACAGCTACTACTTCGACGACAACGGCGACGTGCCCTTCCGGGCGGCGACGACGCTGGAGACGATGTGGGCGGCGAAGCGGTACCCGCTCGACGCCTACGCGTTCACCGGCTGAGCGCGGCCTCGACCGTGACCTCGTCGAGCATCGCGGTGAGCCCGTCCTTGTCGGCCCTCCGCCCGCTCACGGAGACCTCCAACGACGCCTTGCCCTGCTTGTCCGGGAGCCAGCGGAAGAAGTTGAAGCGGGTGCGGCCCTCGCTGTCGCTGAAGGTGAAGTAGAGCGCATCGGGCGTCGTCTGGTAGACGTCCACGTCCTTGAGGTCGGGCGACTCCGTGACCTGCTTGGCCTTGAGCTTGACCTGCTCGTCCACTGTGGTGCTCGCACCGAGGACCCGGGCCCGCAGGCTGTAGCCGCCACGCACCGGTTCGTCGGGCGGTCGCCACAGGACCTGGGCGCGCTGGTCGACCTGATCGGCGGCCAGGAGCCCGGCAGCACTGCCGTCGGGGGCGAAGCCGTAGGCGGCCCAGCCCTGAGGCACCGGGTAGGTCCACACCACGCCGTTCGACCGGACCTGGTGTTTGTCGTAGGCCCGGTTGTCGTCGACCACCAGCGCCGGATACGTGATGTCGGCGGCCGGGGTGGCACGGCCCGACGGCTCGCCCCCGTCACCGCGGACCACCCGGGTCGCTCCATAGGCGACCGCGAAGGCCACCACGAGCACGAGCAGGGCGAGGAGCAGGGGCCGGAGCCACCCGCCGCGGCGTCCGGGCGCGGGCTCGGGCGCGGGCTCGACCGGATCCGTCGGCGGGGGCGGCGGGGGCAGCGGGGCGCCCAGCGCCTTGGTGGTGAGGTCGCTCGCGGACCGCAGCCCGCCCAGGAACGTCGGTACGTCGGGCCAGCGGTCGTCCGGGTCGAGCTGGAGCGCGCGGAGCAGCGGGCCGTCGTACGCCGCCGGGACGTCCGCGATCCGGGAGGGCGCGGGCGGCAGCTCGGGAGTGGCGAGCGCACCGATCCCGCCCTCGCGGACGAGGCGCCCGGTGAGCAGGTGGTAGCCGACCGCGCCGAGCGCGTGGACGTCGGCACGCAGGTCGAGCCCGACACCGGTCGCCTGCTCGGGCGCCATGTAGCTCGGGGTTCCGACCACCTGGGTCAGGCCGCTCGCGTGGAGCATCGCCTTGGCGACCCCGAGGTCGGCGACGAGCACCCGCTCGCCGCCGTCGGGGGTGGAGCGCAGGAGCAGGTTCTGGGGCTTGATGTCGCGGTGGATGACGCCGTGCCGGTGCAGGACGGCGACGCCCTCGCCGGCCTGGCCGAGCAGGTCGACCATGCGCTCGGGCGCGACGGGGCCGTCGGCGAGCAGGTCGGCGAGCGAGCCGCGGTCGGCGTACGACATGACGAAGTAGGGCGTCCCGTCGACCGCGCCGATGTCGTAGACCCGGACGACGTGGTCGCTGTCGGCCCGGCGCAGGATGCGCGCCTCCTCGAGGAAGCGGTCGCAGACGTCGGTGCGCTGCGCCCAGTTGTCGGCGAGCGCCTTGACCGCGACGGGCGAGTCCAGCTCGTCGTCGTGGTAGAGCCAGACGGTCGCGAAACCACCGGCTCCGATCCGGTCGATGCGGCGGAGCCTCCCGAGTCTTTCCGGCAGGGACACGGTGCGTATTGTGCCCGAGAGGTCAGGATTCACTCGGGGAGGCAGGCCATGGACGAGGCGATCGATCTCGACGAGCTCGCGCTGCGCGCCGCGGGCGGTGACGCCGCCGCGCTCGAGGACCTGCTCTCCGCCATCCAGCCGCGGGTACGCCGGATCTGCGGGCGGATGCTCCTCCACCCCCAGGACGCCGAGGAGGCCACCCAGGACGCGCTGCTCCTGGTCGCCACCAAGATCGGGACGTTCGCGGGTCGCAGCCGGTTCACGACCTGGCTCCACGCGGTCGCGTCCAACAGCGCCCGCTCCACCTACCGCTCGCTCAAGCGCCGGGCCCACGAGCACAGCGTCGACGAGCTGCCGGTCCACGCCGACCCGCGGACCACGAGCGTCATCGCCGGCAGCCGGCTCGACCTGCTCGAAGCGCTCGAGGTGCTCGCCTCGACCCGGCCCGAGCTGGTCGAGCCCCTGGTGCTGCGCGACATCCAGGAGCTCGACTACAACGAGATCGCCCAGCTCCTCGACACCCCGCTGGGCACGATCAAGTCGCGGATCCACCACGCCCGGCAGGCCGTACGGCCGCTGCTGCGGGTCGACGAGGGCTGAGCATCCCGGGCCCGGACGGCGAGCGCCCTAGCGCGAGCCGCCGAGGACGCCGACGCCGCGCGCCGTGCCCTGCTCGGTGCAGCTCCCGCCCAGGTCGCAGGTGCGGACCGTGGTCGTCTGCGCGCCGTCGGGCCCGGACACGCTGAGCACGACGAGCTCGTCGTCGGACAGCATCGCCACGTCGAAGACGTCGTCGGGCAGCGGCACCTCGGCGACCTGGCGGCCGGTCGCCGGGTCGAGGACCTTGGCCCAGGTCGGCAGCCCCTCGCCCACGGTGTCGTGGCCGATGGTGACCAGGCGCTCGCCGCTCGGCGCGTACGGCGACCCGCTCGGCAGCGCGCCGGGGCACTCCTTCCAGGGCGTGGCGTCCTCGTCGGCGGCGCCGCCGAGCACGCAGTCCTCGCCGAGACCGACGCGGAGGCCGACGTACTGCGTGCGGTCGGGGGAGAACCGGGCGTCGAGGAGGTTGCGGCCGACGATGGCGAGGTCGTCGCCGTCGGGCGTGGAGCGGTAGTACGTCGTCCCGCTGGGCGACCAGCCGGTGATCACGTGGGCGCCGTCGGCGCCGTCGAAGAGCGCCGTGCCGTCGGGGTTCCCGGCGTCGGGTGCCGGCGGCACGCGGGTCGACCGGCCGCTGCCGAGGTCGGTGATCGCGTAGCCCTCGCCGCGCGGGCCGAGACCGAGGTGCCGGGTGCCGTCGTCGCTGATGTCGCCCAGGCCCTCGACCTCGGCGAGGACGACGACCCGGCCGTGACGGTCGACGCGCAGCACCCGCGGTGAGGAGTCCGCCGCGTCGGGCACGTCCTGGACGATCCAGTGGTCGCCGACCCGCTCGACGCCGGTGACGAAGTCGACGCCGGTGAGCGGGACGACGGTGTCGCCGTCGTGCAGCTCGTCGGAGGTCATCCAGAGCGGACCCGGCGCGGGAGCGGGCGGGGGCGCCGACGTGGCGGCGGGGTCGCGGGACGCGGGCGGGGCGGAGCCTCCGGCATCGAGCGCCACGCCGACGCCGGCCACCGCGCCGACGACCGCGGCGACCGAGACCGCGGCGAGCATCCGCCGGTCCATCAGCTGCCCCCGAGCACGAGGTTGCCCTCGGCCTCGACCTGCGGCGTGCAGCGCCCGGTGGCCACGAGGCAGCGGCTCAGCGCGACCTCGGCGGTGTCGTCGCGGCCGGTGACGGTGTAGACGGTCGTGTCGTCGCCGCCCCAGGCCGCACCCGAGCGGTAGCCGCCCGGGTCGATCCGGTGGAGCACCTTGCCGGTCGCGGGGTCGCGCACCTGGAGCTCGGACGGCGCCGGGCCGTCCCCGACCGTGGTCTCGGTGAGGAGCAGCTCCCCCGAGGGCGCGTACGGCGAGCGCGAGGCCGCGCCCGTCGAGCACTCCGCCCACCACGAGCCGGTGTCGGCGAGGGCGCCGCCGGTGAGACAGCTGCCGACCGGCGTGGTCGGCCCGGTGTCCGGGTTGGGCCGGCTCTCGACCGCGAACCGGCCGTCCGCGGAGACCGACCGCACCTCGCCGCCCGGCGTGCCCAGCTCGCGCGGGGTCCACGGGTCGGCGGCGGTGAGCGGGTGCGTCGTACCGTCGGCGAGGACGGCGACCTGCCAGGTGCGGCTCCCGTCGCCGTAGGCGAGGCGCTCGCCCGCGGGGTCGAGGTGCCAGGGCCCGCGCAACGGCCCGATCTTGGAGGTCGCGCCGCCGGGGGTGAGGTAGAGCGCGGTCTGCTCGTCCTCGTGGTCGCCGTAGTAGACGACGAGGTAGCCGCCCTGGGCCCGCTCCAGCGAGAACACCAGGTCGGCGTCGATGCCGGGCACGGCGACCTCGGTGTCGCCGTCGTGGATCGTGCCGTGCAGGAAGTAGAACGGGCCGGTGCTCGCCGCGGGCTCGGTGGTCCCGGTGGGCCCGGTGGGCTCGGTGGTCGGGTCCGTCCGGTGCTCCCCCGGGCCGTCGGTAGCGGTGTCGTTCCCGGTGTCGGTGCCGTTGCCGACGGCGTAGGCCACACCGCCCGCGGACCCGAGGGTGGCGGCGAGGGCGAGGGAGACGACGGTCAAGCGGTTCATGAAGGCACCTTGTCGATGGACGATCCTGCCCTATGGGATGCCGCGGGAGCCCGATCGGTTCACTCGGCGCGCAGGTGCGTCGTCGCGCCTCCCAGCGCCGGCGCAGCCAGCGGTCGTGCGAGGCGACGACGACCGTGCCGGGGCTCGCGCCGATGGCCTCCTCCAGCTCGCCGACGAGGGCGAGCGAGAGGTGGTTGGTGGGCTCGTCGAGGAGGAGCAGGTCGGGCTCGGTGGCGACCGCGATCGCCAGGGCGAGCCGGCGGCGCTGACCGACCGAGAGCAGGACGACGGGCTTCGGGTGCTCGCGCGGGTGGAGCAGGCCGAGGCTCCGCAGCGGCCGGCGTGCGGCGAGCTCGGGCCCGACCGCCGCGTCGTAGACGGCGCGCGCGGGGGCGGTGAGGTCGGGGAAGACCGGGTCCTGGGTGAGCTCGGCGATGCGGTGCGCGCCGACCTGGACGGTGCCGCCGGCCGGCCGGATCCGGCCGGACAGGACGCCGAGCAGGGTGGACTTGCCGGTGCCGTTGGCGCCGGTGACCAGCAGGTGCTCGCCGGACTCGACGTCGAGCCGGTCCAGGTGCAGCCGGCCGGGGACGGTGAGGTCGCGGACGGTGACGACGCGCCCGCCCGTCGTACCGACGCCGGTGAGGCCGGTGGCCAGCCGCAGGGGTGCGGGCGGCTTGCGGACCTGGTGGCGCTCGGCCTCGTCGAGCCGCCGCTCGGCGTCGCGCTTGCGCCGGGCCACGGCGCGGTCGACGTTGGCGCCCTTGAAGGCGTGGATGAACTTGTCGTTGTCCCGCGGGCCCCGGCCGGGCGCGATGCTGCGCTGGTCGACCCGGGTCGCCTCGCGGAGCCGGCCGAGCTCCTCCTGCTGGGCCGCGTAGGTCTCCTCCCACCGGCGCCGGGCGGCAGCGCGCGCCTCGGCGTACGCCGTCCAGCCGCCGCCGTAGCGGCGCCCACCCCGGCCGTCGGTGCCCATGCCGACCGGGTCGAGGTCGACGAGGTCCGTGCAGACCTCGTCGAGGAAGACCCGGTCGTGGCTGGTCAGCAGGACCACGCCCGGCAGGTCGCGCAGGAAGGCGACGAGCAGCGCCACCGCGTCGTCGTCGAGGTGGTTGGTCGGCTCGTCGAGCAGCAGGCACTGCGGCCGCCGGGTCATCAACGTCGCCAGCGCCAGCCGGGTGCGCTGGCCGCCGGAGAGGCTGCCGACCCGGCGGTCCTGGTCGAGGTGGTCGAGACCGAGCTGCTCGGCGGCGAGCAGCGCGCGGCGATCGGCGTCCCAGGCGTCGTGGGCGAGGGCCAGGTCGAGCGCGGCGGCGTACTGGTCGGCGACGGCGGGGTCGTCGAGCCGGTCGGCCAGAGCCTCGACCGCGGCGACCGCCTCGCGCAGCGGGCGCAGCGCCGTGGCGAGCACGTCGGCGATCGTGGCGCTGTCGGCGAACGGCGGCTCCTGGGTGAGGAACGCCAGGTCGTCGGGCCGCTCGATGCTGCCGGTGACGTGCGCGGTCGTGGGCAGCAGGCCGCTCACCGCGCGCAGCAGCGTCGACTTGCCGGCGCCGTTCTCGCCGATCAGGCCGATCCGCCGGCCGGGCTGGGCGACGAGGTCGATCCCGTCGAGCACGGTACGACGGCCGAACGTGACTCCCAGGTCGCGGACGACGACCGGGGCGAGCGAGGAGGTGGGGGATGCGGACATGACGGGGCGCCTTCGGACGGAGGGACCCACCGGGCTGGTGCCGCGGACGTGGGCCGGGTCAGGCGTCGATCAGCATGATGCGCCCAGCCTACGAGAGCCCTGGTCGTCGGCGCCACCGGATATCCGGTGGCCCCGCCCCGTCGTCCGCCGCTACGGTCGGGCCCATGACCCGGCCCGCGCCGAGGACGCCTCGTGGCGTGGCTCGGAATCCCGACCCACGCCGGTAGCACCTGACGCTGCCGGGCTCGAGGCGCACTCGGCCTGCTCCTGCTTTGTCATCACCAAGGAGCAAGGAGAAACCGGGTGTCCGACACCTTCACCTGCGTGCGTTGCGGCCTCGTCGTCGTCACGCTCGCCCCCGACGACGTACGACGCAACCACTGCCCCAGCTGCCTCAGCTCACGGCACACGATCGACCAGGCCGACGGCGACGCGTCCGACTGCGACGGCCGGATGGCGCCGCTGTCGATCGCCGTGCAGCGCGACGGTTCCTGGTCGCTCGTGCACCGCTGCACGCGCTGCCGCGAGCTCGCGCTGCACCCGACCGCACCGGACGACAACCAGCTCATCCTGATGCGGCTGGCCGTGCGTCCGCTCGCGGAGCCGCCGTTCCCCCTCGACGTCTTCAGCACCCTCTAGGGGGAGGGATGCCGAGGAGGAGGACGCCGGTCCGGCGTACCCAGCGGCGCAAGGACGTGCGCCACCGCACCGGCGCCGGCACCGGCGACGCGTTCCGCTGCGTCGGCTGCCGGCTCAGCGTCCCGGTCGTCGCGCCCGGCACGGCGCACCGCAATCACTGCCCCAGCTGCCTGGTCAGTCGTCACGTCGACGGCCGGGTCCCGGGCGACCGCTCGTCCTCGTGCGGCGGGCGGATGGTCGCGGTGAGCCTGTCGGCACGGCCGGACGGCGAGTGGCTGCTCGTGCACCAGTGCACGGGCTGCGGCACGCTCAAGCTCAACCGGGTCGCGGGCGACGACAACGCGCTGGCCCTGGTCCGGCTCGCGGTGCGTCCGCTGGCCGACCAGGGGCTGGGGCTGCGGGCGCTCCGGGCGCTGTGAGCGGCTGAGCGTCCTAGCGGTCGGTGGTGGCGAGCTTGGCGGCGAGACCGACGAACGCGACCGAGAAGGTCCGCTGCATCCAGCGCACCACCGCCGGCCGCTCGATCACGTGCCGGCGCGCGGCCGCGGCGAACCAGCCGTAGGCCGCGAACACGACGAACGTCATCACCATGAACACCCCCGACAGGCCGAGCATGTGCACGAGTGCGTTGTCGGAGCCGGGCGTGACGAACTGGGGCAGGAAGGCGAAGAAGAACAGCGTCAGCTTGGGGTTGAGCAGGTTGGCGAGGACGGCACTGAGGATGACCCGCCCGGTGCCGGCCTCGCTCTCCGCGTCGCTGTCGGCGGTGAGCAGCCCGGTGTCGCGCCAGGTCGCCCAGGCCATGTAGAGCAGGTAGGCGATACCGAGCACCTTGAGCACCTGGAACGCCGTCCCGCTCGCCTGGAGCAGCGCCGCGGCACCGGTCACCGCCGCGGCGAGGTGGGGGACGATGCCGAGGGTGCAGCCGAACGCGGTCACCATCGCGAGCCGGCGACCGCCGCGCAGGCCGGCAGCGATGCTGAGCAGGGCGCCGGTGCCGGGCGTGGCGACGATGACCAGGGCGGTCAGCAGGAACGTGGTGCTCATCAGATCTCCCCCAGGATGCGGGCGCGGGCGGTGTCGTACTCGTCGCGGCTGATCAGGTCACGGGCGAGCAGGGAGTCGAGCTCGGCGAGCCGGTCGGCGGCGCTCGCTCCGGCGGCCGGCGCGCCGGTCGCGACGGCGCTCGGCGCCACGACGGGCGCCTTGGCCCAGTCGATCTCCCACTCGTGGGTCTCGGGGTCGACGAGCACCGGGAGGTCGCCGCCGTAGAGGAGCGGGATCCGGGTCTCCGGGATCACCAGGCGGCTCTCGACGTCGAACGCCGCGACGTCGCGGCCCTCGATCCGCATGCGCACGTTGACCAGCGGCTGCTCGTTGACCCGCACGTTGGTCTGCTCAAACGACAGCACCTTGCCCCGGGCCGGGCGACCCTGGCGGCTCAGCCGATAGCTGCGCTGCCGGTTGAGGTAGCGGCCCCGGCCCAGGAGCAGACCGATCACCACGTCGAGCGCGGTGACCCCGATGCCGGTCGGCAGCAGCCAGCCGGTGCCGGGCTCGGAGGGGTCCATGACCAGGCCCATGATCAGGAAGATCGGGCCCACGACGCCGCACAGGAGCATGAAGAGGACCGGCGGCAGGACGCTGCCCACCAGCGACGGCGGCCGCGGCTGGTCCTGGGGAGTGACCGTCATGGGGTCAGCGTAGGGCGCGTGCGGCTCCCGGCGCCGCCACGTTACGGTCAGGCCCGTGTCCACCGTCGAGGTCCTGGAGCGGCACCAGGTCGCGATCTACCTCGGCGGTCTGGGCGCCGGCGCCGCCGTGGGCCTGGCCTGGCCGGACGCCGCGGGCCCGCTCGAGCGGGCGATCTACCCGGCGCTGGGCGCGCTGCTCTACGCGACCTTCCTGCAGGTGCCGTTCACCAAGGTGGCGGCGGCGTTCCGGGACGGGCGCTTCCTCGGCACGGTGCTCGCGGTCAACTTCGTGGTCGTCCCGCTCGTCGTCGCCGGCCTCACCGCGGTGGTCTCGCTGGAGCGGGCGGTGCTGCTGGGCGTGCTGCTCACGCTGCTCACGCCGTGCATCGACTACGTGATCGCGTTCTCCGGCCTGGCCGGGGGCGACAGCCGGCGCCTGGTCGCGGCGGCACCGCTGCTGATGCTGGCGCAGGTGCTGGCGCTCCCCCTGCTGCTGTGGCTTTTCGTCGGACCCGAGCTCGCCGACGTCGTCGAGGCGGGGCCGTTCCTCGAGGCGTTCGGGTTGCTCGTCGTGCTGCCGCTCGCGCTCGCGTGGGCGACCGAGGCGCTCCCTGCCGGAGCCGCGGTGACCCGTACGGCGAGCGCCGCGATGGTGCCGCTCATGGCGCTGACCCTGCTCGTCGTGGTCGGCAGCCAGGTCCCCGCCCTCGACGGCCGGTACGACGAGATCGCGGCCGTCGTCCCCGTCTACGCGGCCTTCCTCGTCGTGATGGCGCTCGTCGGCGTCGCCGCGGTCCGGCTCTCCGGTCTGGAAGTCGCCGGCGGGCGGGCGCTCGTGTTCAGCGGCGCGACGCGCAACTCGCTCGTCGTGCTGCCGCTCGCGCTCGCCCTCCCCGCGGCGTACGCCGTCACGCCCGCGGTCGTCGTCACCCAGACCCTGGTCGAGCTGGTCGGGATGCTCGTCTACGTGCGGGTGGTGCCGCGGCTCGTCAGCGAGCCGGGAACACCTCGGCGTTGACCTCGCGGACCCAGGCCGCCTTGACCGCGCGCCACTCCTCGTCGTCGTGGCCCCGGCGCCAGTAGGGCGAGCAGGACAGCTTGTCCTCGGCGACGATGGCCTCGCCGAGCAGCACCCGGCGCACGGCCCGCGTCGACGCGGCCTCACCGTGCACGAAGGCGCTCACCGTGCCGGCCGGTCGGGGCAGCGCGGCGACGGCCTCGGCGAGCAGACCGGCCACCGCGTCGTCGCCGGTCCGGCCCGCGCGGTGCACCCAGTGCACCTCGAGCGCCCCCGGCGAGCTGATCGCGATCTCGTCGTCGGCGTCCTCGACCTCGGCCACCACGACCACGGGCCGGCCCGCGGGGACCGCCTCGGCGCACGCGGCGATGGCCGGCAGGGCGCTCTCGTCGCCGACGAAGAGGTAGCTGTCGGCGTCGGCGTGGGGCCGGTAGCCGCCGCCCGGTCCGCGCAGCTGGAGCCGGTCGCCGGGCTGGGCGTGGAGCGCCCAGCGCCCGGCGTAGCCGACCTCGCCGTGGGCGGCGATGTCGAGCGTCAGCTCGCCGCGCTCGGCGTCCCAGCGGCGCACGGTGATCCGGCGCGCGAAGGGGCGCTGCGCGCGGGGCAGGTCGCGGGTCGCCTCGTCCTCGAAGGGCACCGGGTAGGGCGCGTCCTCGGGCAGGAAGAAGCAGTTGACGTACTCGTCGGCGTCACCGGTGGAGGTGAGCCCCTCGAGCCCCGCTCCCCCGAGCACCACCCGCACCAGGTGGGCGCTGAGCCGCTCGGTCGAGATGACCTCTCCGTACATGCATCGCTCCTTGCTCGATCCTGCTCCTTAGGTGACCCTAACTCAGCGGGGGTGACGCTCATTCCGCCGGCGTCGGATCCACCACCCGCGGGAGCACCTCGACCCAGGTGAGCCGGCGGCCCTCGACCTCGGCGACGCGCAGGACAGCGTCCGGCAGCTCGACGCTGTCGTCGACCTCGGCCAGGCGGCCGAGCCGGGCGATGACGTAGCCCGCGACCGTCTCGTAGTCGCCGTCGGGGACGACGACCCCGGTCTCGTCCGCGAAGTCCTCGATGGTGAGTCCGCCCGAGACCACGACGGCACCGGACGGGCCGCCGCGGCCGCCACCGGGAAGGGTGCGCGGGTCGGGCTCCTCGTCGTACTCGTCGCGGATGTCGCCGACGATCTCCTCGACCAGGTCCTCGAGCGTGACGATGCCGTCGGTGCCGCCGAACTCGTCGACGACGATCGCGACGTGCGCGCCCTCGTTGCGCAGCAGCACCACCGTCGGCAGCACCGCGTTGGTGCCCGGCAGGTGCAGCACCTCGCGCTGGACGTCGGCCACGGTCCGCCCGGCCGGGTGCTCGCCCAGCAGGTCGCGGACGTGGACGAAGCCCGTCACGTCGTCGAAGTTCTCGCCGATCACGGGATAGCGCGAGTACGGCTGGTCGGCGACCCAGGTCGCCGCCTCGGCCAGCGGCAGCGCCCCGGCCACGAAGACCACGTCGCCGCGGGGGCGCATGACCTCCTTGAGGTTGCTGCGCGTCGCCGCGAACACGTCGGAGAGGATCTGCCGCTCCTCGTCGGCCAGACCCTCGTGGCTGGTGACGATGTCGCGCAGCTCCTCGCGCGAGACCTCCTCGGAGGTCGCGTTCGGGTCACCGCCGAGCAGCCGCACCAGCGCGTTGGTCGAGACCGACAGCAGCCAGATCACCGGCCGCATGAGCGTCGCGAACCGGTCGAGCACCGGTCCGGTCAGCATCGCCACGCCGGCCGCGCGCTGCAGCGCCAGGCGCTTGGGCACCAGCTCGCCCAGCACCAGCGACAGGTACGCGATGACCAGCGTCATCACGATGAGCGCCGCCGTGTCCGCCGAGTCGGCGCCCATGCCGAGGTCGACGAAGTACGGCGCCACGTCGGGCGCGAGGGTCGAGCCGCCGTAGGCGGCGGAGAGGAAGCCGGCGACGGTCACGCCGATCTGGACCGCCGACAGGAACCGGTTGGGATCGCGGGCGATCGCCGCCACGCGGGCACCGCGGCCGCCGCGCTTCTCGAGCTGGTTGACCTGGGTGTCGCGCAGCGAGACCAGGGCCAGCTCGGTGGCGGCGAAGACGCCGCCGACGAGCACGAACAGCACCACCAGTGCGAGGTTCAAGTAGGTCTGTGAGTCGATCACGCCCGTTCACCTCCCCACAGACGCAGAGGTGAACGGAATCGACTTCGTGGTTCGTCCATGCGCAGATCCTAGAAGAACCGCACCAAGCGCGCGCTACCCGCGGCGGCGCTCGCCCTAGGCCTGGGTGCGCAGGTAGCGCCCGAAGTGCGGCACCGTGAACGCGATCCGGCCCCGCTCGCCCGAGTAGATGAGCCCCTTCTTGAGCAGCGAGTCCCGCGCGGGCGAGAGCGACTGGGGCTTCTTGCCCAGGACCGCGGCGACGTCCGCGGTGGCGACCGAGCCGACCGGGTCCTCGACGCCGTCGTCGGAGGCGGCGACCGCGGCATCGGCCATCGCTCGCAGGTAGTCGCGCTCGGCGGGGGTCGCCCGCTCGTAGCGCGAGCCGAAGAAGCCGACCGCCAGCTCGGTCTCGGCCTCGGGGCCGGCCACCGCGACGTCGTCGCCGGTGATCGGGGTGCGCGGGGCGAGGTCCCACACGGAGCGGCCGTAGGCCTGGATGAAGTACGGGTAGCCGCGGGTCGCGTCGTACATCGCGGCGAGGGCGTCGGCGGTGAACTCGGCGTCCTCCTCGGCAGCGGGGGCGACGAGCGCGCGGTCGGCGGCCTCCCGGGAGAGCCGGTCGATGCGCTGGTACGAGAACAGCCGCTCGGAGTAGGACTTGCTCGCCGACAGGACCGCCGGCAGGTGCGGCAGACCGGCCCCGACGACGATCACGGGCAGCCCGTTCTGGCTCAGCTCGTGGCAGGCCGCGCAGAGCGCCGAGACGTCATCGGCGCCCAGGTCCTGCATCTCGTCGATGAACACCGCGACGCCCTTGCCGACGTCCGCCGCGAGCCCACCGACGTCGGTGAGCAGCTCGACGAGGTCGATCTCGACGTCCCCCGAGTCCGCCCGGCCCCGGACGACGGGCGCGTTGATCCCCGGCGACCACTTGTCGCGCAGCTTGGCGTCGGTGCCCGCCTCGCGCTGCGCGAAGGAGCGGATCACGCCGAGCACGTGGTCGGCCTCGGCCGGCTCGGGGTGCCCGAGCTCGCGCACCGCCTGGTGCAGCGCCGAGGAGAGCGGACGCCGCAGTGACTGGTCGGGCCGCGCCTCCAGCTTGCCCGTGCCCCAGCCCTTGCGGACCGCGGCCGAGCGCAGCGCGTTGAGCAGCACCGTCTTGCCGACCCCGCGCAGCCCGGTCAGCACCAGCGACCGCTCCGGCCGCCCCCGCGCCACCCGCTCCAGCACCACGTCGAACGCCGTGAGCTGCTCGTCGCGACCGGCCAGCTCGGGCGGGCGCTGCCCGGCGCCGGGGGCGTACGGGTTGCGGATCGGGTCCATGATGCGACGCTATCGGCGTCTCTAGCGGTTCCCCTAGATTCGCCTAGCGTGTCGGATCGACTGCTCCCGCGGTGAGCGCCGCCAGGCGCGCCCCGACGTGCGCGGCGAAGGCCTCGTCGCCGTCCCAGAGCTCGACGATCTCGCGCTCCTCGGCGTCAGCGTCCCGGATCCGGGTCAGCCAGTCGACCAGCACCGCCGTGCCCTCGGGGGTGCGCTCGAACGTCGTGGCACCGAGCGTGTCGGGGGTGAGCTGGTCGGTGTCGCCGGTGAGGATCTCGGCGAGGCCGAGGGCGGTCACGTCGTACAGGTACTCGTCCTCGGCCGGGTCGTCACCGAGGAAGCCCTCGGCCCGCAGCGCGGCGACCAGCTCGTCGGCCGTCACCGCCGTCCGGCCCGCGGCCAGCTCGCGGACGGCGTTGAGCACGTCCAGCCCGTTGTCGCTCTCCAGCGCCTTCACTCCCCACGAACCCATGGACGCAGGGTAGCCGCGGGCCGTCAGCTCTCCCAGGCGACCTCGCGGACCGTGCGCTCGGGGCCGAACTTGAGGCACAGGACCTGGTCCGAGTGCTCGGCGTCCAGGGTCAGGCCGAGCCAGTGCTCGTCCGGGTCGCCGCTCGCGCGGAAGCGGGCCTCGGCCCGGCGGAGCACGCCGTCGAGGTCCAGGTCCGGAGCAAGGTCCGGGTCGAGGTGGGCCGCGACGAAGCCGGGGAGCTCCCCCGGATCGTCGCTGCGCAGCAGCGCGGCGAGGTGCGCGCGGGCGGCCTGCTCCCAGCGCGGCAGGTCGTCGACGAGTGCAGGGACCCCGTCGTCAGGGGGCCACTCTGGCGCGCCGGCCGCGCACCAGCAGCGACCCGGCGACCCCGCAGCCTGCGCCGAGGGCGACGAGCCACGGCGGGACCGGCGTACCGGTGGCGGGGAGGGTGCGGGCCGAGCCCGCGCTCGGCGCGGCCGGCGCGGCTGGCGCGGCTGCGCGGACCGGGGCGGCCCGGTCGGCACCCGTGGCCGGCGCCCCCACTCCTGCGCCGGCCACGGTGCCGCCCTCCCTGTCCGGGCACGCCTTCGTCGCCGCCTGCCCCGGGACGGCGATGAAGTCCTCCACCCACGCGGGGACCACCTCGACGACCCGTTCGGGGGTGATCACGAGCTCGACCTGCGAGTCCGGGACCACCGTCCAGCCCTCCCCCTCGGGCGCCGTGGCGCTCGCCGCGGACGTGCTCTCGACCACCGGTACGCCGGGGCGGGTCGCGCCCGTCGCGGCGTACCCCTCCGGGACCGGTACGCCGTCGACCAGCCACACCGTCTCCGCCCCCTCCGGTACGGCGTACTCCCGCTCGGTCGTCGGCACCGAGCGCTCCCAGCGCCACCCCGGCTCGGTCACCGCCGGCACCGTCTCGGTGACGGCGGGGTGCTCGATGCTCGTATAGACGGGCGGGATCTCGGGACGGCCGCACCCCCGTCCCCCATCGGCGGAGGTCGCGGCACCCGCGGCAGCGGCGGAGGGAGCGACGCTCACGACCGCCACCAGGGCGATCGAGGCAAGGGTGAGCTGCCGCAGGTGCATGGCGAGACCTTCGCGAGAGGGGGTACGGCCGTTCCCGAGCGGCCCGATGCACCCTCAACGTGACGGCTCCGGGGCGGTCACTGCCCCGCGCCGGAATCAGGACGAAGTCCCGGACGCCCTCGTCCGTTCGGCCCATCCGTCGGACCCAGCGCCTACGCTGGGCCCGTGCCCGAGCTGCCCGAGGTCGAGGCGCTGGCCCTGGACCTGCGGGGCCGGCTCGACGGCCGCGCCATCACCCGCGTCCACGTCGCCGCCTTCAGCGCGCTCAAGACCTACGATCCCCCGCTGTCCGCCGTCGAGGGGACGCTCGTCGACGACGTCCGGCGTCACGGCAAGTTCCTCGACATCGAGGCCAGCGGCCTGCACCTCGTGCTCCACCTCGCCCGCGCCGGCTGGGTGCGCTGGAAGGACGAGGTCCCCGCTCTGCCGCCGCGTCCCAGCACCAAGTCGACGCTCGCGGTCCGGATCGTCCTCGACGAGCAGGACGGCGTCTCCCCCGGCCTCGACATCACCGAGGCCGGCACCAAGAAGTCCCTCGCGCTCTACCTGGTCCGCGACCCGCTCGACGTCCCCGGCATCGCCAGCCTGGGCCCCGACCCGCTCACCGACGACTTCACGCCCGAGCGCCTCGCCGGCATCCTCGCCGACGCCGGCCGCAAGCAGCTCAAGGGCGTCCTGCGCCACCAGGGCACCATCGCCGGGATCGGCAACGCCTACTCCGACGAGATCCTCCACGCCGCCCGGATGTCGCCCTTCAAGCCCTCCGACAGCCTCACCGACGACGAGCTCGCCACGCTCTACGCCGCCGTCCGCGACACCCTCGGCGATGCGGTCGAGCGCTCCCGCGGGCTCGCGGCCAGCGAGCTCAAGAAGGAGAAGAAGTCGAACCTCGCGGTCCACGGCCAGACCGGCAAGCCCTGCCCGGTCTGCGGTGACATCGTGCGCGAGGTGTCGTTCGCGGACTCCAGCCTGCAGTACTGCCCGACCTGTCAGACGGGCGGCAAGCCGCTCGCCGACCGGCGCATGAGCAAGCTGCTCAAGTAGGGCCGCACCCGCGCGGGGCGCGCCGGCCGGGGCGGTCCCGCCACGGGCTGGCGCACCAGCACCACCGCCGCGAGCACGAGCGCGCCGCCCGCGACCTGCACCGCGGTGAGCAGCTCGCCGAACATCACGGCGGCGCTCACCACGGTCACGACCGGCTCGAGGATCGACAGGATGGCGGCGGTGGACGGCCCCACCCGGGCCATCCCGGCGAAGAACAGCAGCACCGCGCCGACCGTGCTGACCAGGGCGATGGCGACGAGCCAGAGCCAACCGGTGGCGGTGAAGTCGAGCGAGGTGCCGCCACGTACGCCGCCCACCCCGACCAGCGCGAGGGTGGCGCCGGAGCAGATGACGGCGGCGAGCGCGACCGGCGGAGCGCCGTCGGTGAAGCGGTCGCCGACCACGATGTAGCCGGTGTAGGTCAGGGCCGCGCCGAGCGCGAGCAGGGCGCCACGAGGGTCGAGGCCGCCGGACGCCGCTCCGGCGCCCACCAGGACCAGGCCGATCCCGGCGAGGGCGACCGTGAGGGCCGCGACCCGGCGCCGGGAGACGCGCTCGCGGCCGGTGAGGACGGCGACGAGCATGACCAGGGCCGGGTAGATGTAGAGGATCAGCGCGACGAGCGAGGCGTCGAGGTGGCGCAGCGCGGAGAAGTAGAAGCTCGCCTGGACGGCGTACCCGAAGACGCCCATGCCGAGCCCGACCAGGGCCGCGCGCCGGGTGAGCCGGCGCAGCGCACCGGTGGTGCCCGCGACGGCGAGGAGGACGACGGCCGCGAGGCCGAAGCGGACCACGAGCAGACCCTCGACCGACACGCCCTCGGCGTACGCCGACTTGGCGAACACCGCCATCAGCCCGAAGCCGACGGCGGACAGCAAGCAGGAGAGGCGACCCACGGATCCATGGTCCAGCGCCGAACTGTTCAGGTCCATCACGGCTTCATGCACACGATTGTTCGGATAATCTGAACAGATGCTCGACCTGCACCGCCTCCGGCTGCTCCGCGAGGTGCACGGGCGCGGCACGGTCCACGCGGCCGCCCGCGCGCTCGGCTACTCCCCCAGCGCGGTCTCCCAGCAGCTCGCCGTGCTCGAGCGCGAGGCCGGCACCGCGCTCCTCGAGCGCACCGGCCGCAACGTCCGGCTCACCGAGGCCGGCCAGGTGCTGGTCCGGCACGCGATCGCGCTGCTCGAGGGCGTCGAGGCGGCCGAGGCCGACCTCGCCACCGTCGCCGCCGGCCGCGCGGCGGGCGTCGTCCGGGTCTCGGCGTTCCAGTCGGCCACCCTCAGCCTGGTGGCGCCCGCCGTCCGCGCGCTCGCGGCGAGCGACCCCGACATCCGGGTCGAGGTGGTCGAGGCCGAGGTCGAGCAGGCGGTACCGGCCCTGCGCCTGCACCAGTACGACCTCGCCATCGGCGACGAGTACGACGACCTGCCCCGCCCCGTCCACACCGACCTGCACCGCGAGCGCCTGCTGCGCGAGCGCCTGCGCGTCGTCCTCCCTGCGGACCACCCCGAGGCCGGCTCCACCGAGGTCCGCCTCGACCGGCTCGCCGGGCTGGTGTGGGCCGGCTGCCAACCGGGGACCGGCCACCGCGCGATGCAGCTGCGCGCCTGCCGCCAGTACGGCGGCTTCGAGCCCGACCTGCGCTACAGCTCGGACGACTTCCTCATCCAGCTCGAGATGGTCCGGGTCGCGGGGGCGGGCGCGCTGCTGCCGGACCTGGTCCTCGACGAGCGCGGCGCCGGGCTCGCCGTACGGGCGCTTGCGGGGGCGCCGCTGGGCCGCGAGGTCTACCTGATCACCCGCCGGACCCGGACGCCCGCCGTCGCGGCGGTCGCGGCGGCGCTGCACGCGGTCACCGCGCGGCTGCCCGCGCTCTCTAAGGTGGACCCATGATCCCTTCGGTCGAGATCGACGGCGTGCCCGACCCGCTGCCCACGGACCTCGTGGTGCTCGACGTGCGCGAGGACGACGAGTGGGCGGCCGGCCACATCGACGGCGCCGTCCACATCCCGCTGATGGAGCTGCCCGCGCGCCTGGGCGAGTTCGTCGAGCTCGAGGCGCCGCAGACGCTGGTCGTGTGCAAGGCCGGCGGTCGTTCGGCCCGCGCGGTGGCGTACCTCGCCCAGCAGGGCTACGACGTGGTGAACCTCGTCGACGGGATGATGGGCTGGGAGCGGGCCGGGCGGGCGATGGTCGCCGACACCGGTCAGCCGCCGCAGGTCATCTGAGTCGCACCTCGCACCAGCAAGTCCCGCACTTCGTGGGAAAAACCAGACCGGCCGGCGCGCTCCCCGAGGGAACGGCCGGCCGGACCGGGTGTGCTCAGGACGCGGACGTCGGCAGGTCGGAGAGCAGGCTCTCGAGCTCGGCCGGGTCGGTCGGCAGGTTCGACAGGAGGTCGGACGGCAGCTCCGTCGGCAGGTCCGTCGGGAGATCCGTCGGCAGGTCCGTCGGGAGGTCCGTCGGCAGGTCGGACGGGAGGTCCGGCGTCGGGACGTCGATGGAGTCGGAGCAGGTCTCGGACTCGTACTTCGAGTACGCCTCGACCTTCTTCTCGTCGTCCTTCGAGATCTTGTCCTTGAACGGGTCGGCGCCGTCCTCGGACTCGAACGCCTTCTTGACGTCGTCGCTGTCGATCTTCTTGATCGCGTCGAGCTGGATCTCGAAGCCCTCGCGGGCGTCGTCCGGGATGCCCTTGGGCGTGCCGACCTCTTCGACCTTCTTGGCCTGCTCCTTGAACAGGTCGAGGATCTTGTCGTAGTCCTTGTCCTCGAAGGCCTTGAGGAAGTCGGTGTTGGCGGTGTCGCCCTTGACCGCCTTGCAGTAGTCCTTGACGGAGGCGTCGCTCGGGGCGCCGCCACCACAGGCGGTCAGCGAGAGGGCCAGCAGGACGGCGGCGCCGGCGGTGGCCAGCGGGCGCTTGGGGAGAAGCATGATGTCGATTTCCTTCCGTTGGAGCTCGGTCTGGGGGGTGGCCGTGAGGCGGAGGATCAGCTGCCGGAGAGCGCTTCCGCGCACGTGGTGCCGACGTACTTGGTGAACGTCTCGATGTTGTCCTCGTCGTCCTTCGAGACGCCGGGGACCGAGCTCTCGCCGTCCTTGTCGCCGAACGCCTTCTTGGCGTCCTTGTAGTCCAGGTCGGTGATCGCGTCGACCATGGCCTCGAAGCCCTTGCGCTCGTCCTTGCCGATGCCCTTGGGCGTACCGGTGTCGCCCAGGTCGCCGTAGGCCTCCTGGATCTTCTTCCACTCGTCCTCGTTGGGCTCGTCACCCTTGACCGCGGTGGTCGCGGTGACGATGTCCTTGAAGCCGTTGCAGAAGTCGTCCTTCGACGCATCGGTCGGGTAGCTGCCGCCGCAGGCGGTCAGCGTCAGGCCCATCAGGACCGCGGCGCCGGCAGCAGCCAGCGGGCGCTTGATGGAGGTCATGTCGATTCCTTTCCTAGGGTTGCGGCACCTACACGTGCCGCGCGCAGGGCGCTTCCGAGCCTGGCGACCCGAGGGACACCCTGCCCTGTCGCGCTCAGACTATTCACAGCAAAGGCGAACTCCGGATAGCCGGTCCATGACGCGCGAGGGTCCGCGGATGCGCTCAGGACGTCCAGCACGACGCTGCGGGGACCTCGACGAGGCGGGCCAGGCGGCCGACGTACTCGGTGCGGGTGATCTCGCGCACACCTAGACCAGTCAGGTGCCGGGTGGCCCACTGGACGTCGATCAGCCGGCGGCCGGCGGCGCCGTCGGCGTCCCCGGACAGCGCCGCGACCAGGCCGACGAGCGCGACCTTGGAGGCGTCGGTGACGTGGTGGAACATCGACTCCCCGGCGAACAGGCCGCCGACGGCGACGCCGTACAGGCCGCCGACGAGGCGATCGTCCTGCCACGCCTCGACCGAGTGCGCCCAGCCCAGGCGGTGCAGATCGCCGTACGCACGGGCGATGCGGCGATCGATCCACCCGTGCGGGCGCACCGGGTCGGCGCACGCGGCGACGACCTCGTCGAAGGCGGTGTCGATCCGGATCTCGAAGTCGCGCACCGAGCGGCGCAGCGAGCGCGAGACCCGCAGGCCGTCGAGGGGCAGCACGCCGCGGAAGGCCGGGCACCACCAGCCGACCGAGCGGCCCTCGGGCATCGGGAAGAGCCCCGTGCGGTACGCCGCCAGGAGGGTCCCCGGCGCCAGGTCGGCGCCGATCGCGACGAGGTCGCTGGGGTCGTGGGTGCCCTCGCCGGGGTCGTCCGGCTGGTCCAGACCGCCGGGGTCGAGGACGGGGAGCGCGGCGAGGTCGGCCCGGCTCGGGAAGGCCCAGGGGGACGCGGGCGGCTCGACGGGCATGGACCGAATCCTAGGATTCACGTATGGCACCGCGTCTCAAGCCGTCCGGACTCACCAAGGGCCTCGCCGTCGAGGCCGCCCGCCAGCTCGCGCCGCGCGCGGTCCAGATGGCGCCCGGGCTGACGCAGTCGTTCGTGCGCGAGGCGCTGCAGCGGGCGATCCAGGGGGTCGGGCCACTGCCGCCGGCGGCGGCCGCGGCCGAGGAGCAGCTGCGCGAGCAGCGGGGCAATGTGGACAAGGCGATCCGCGAGGTGATCGAGAACCACGTGGCGTACGCCGGCGTCGAGGGCATGGCGACCAACCTCGGCGGGCTGATCACCGCGACGATCGTGGCGCCGGCGAGCATCGCCGGGCTGGCGCTCATCCAGTGCCGGATGGTGGCGGGTATCGCGCACCTGCGCGGGCACGACCTGGACGACCCGCGGGTGCGCAACGCGATCCTGGTCTGCATCCTCGGGGAGGACGTCGTGCGGACGATGGTGAAGAGGCAGCAGATCCCGGCGCCGCCGATGGCGATCGCGACCGCGCCCCACCACGACCCGACGCTCGACCGCACCGTGTCGACGGTGCTGGCCGGCGAGCTGGTCGGGCGGGTGGTCGGCAAGCGGATGGTGACCACGATCGGCAAGCGGGTCCCGCTGGTGGGTGGTGCGGTCGGCGGGGTGGCCGACGCGTGGAGCACCTGGCGGGTGGGGCGCTACGCCGGGCGCGAGTTCTTGCCGCGCGCGGCGCGGTAGGCGCCGAGGGCCTTGCGCCCCGGGGGGCTGCCCTCCAGCCGGTTGACCGTCCACTCCATCGAGCGGAGCAGGCGCGGCGTCCGGGCCCGGACCAGGTCGCGGCGGGCCTCCTCGAGCTTGGCGCGGAGCCGCTCGTTCTCGGTCTCGGTCTTGGCGTTCTCGACGAGCAGCGCCTTGATCGCGTCGACCGCGGCGGCGGCGACCTGACGCTCCGGAGGGGCGTCCGGGTCGACCCAGCGGCGGGTGGGTACGTCGGCGCCGCGGAGGTCCGCGAGGTCGCCCACGACGTCGTACCCGCGCTCGGTGAGCTCGGCGATCCAGGAGTCGGCGAGGGCGTGGACCCACGGGTACTGATCGGGCGGCAGGCCCAGGCGTGCGGACCTGGTGCGCTTCGACAGCGTCTGGTGGGCGAGCAGCTCGCGGACCAGCGGTCGGTAGTGCTGGGGCGGGAGGTCGCGGGCGGCGACCCGGTTGATCCGGCGCAGCAGCGCCGACTCCGGTACGCCGAGGCTCGGGTTGGCCCGCTCGGTGGTGAGCTCGAGGTCGAGCCGGTCGAGGTCGAAGGCCTCGCTGAAGCGGCGCCAGAGCAGGTCCGGCGGACCGCCGGCCGGCGGCACGGTGACCAGGTGCACCCGCTCGGGCGGCAGGTCGGCACCCCAGCGGGCGAGGATGTCGGGGATCTCCTGGACGCCCCAGAACCACGCACCGACCCGGTGCCCGCGGTCCGGGTCCTGGATGAGCTCGAGGAAGCGGCCGAAGCTGAAGCCGGCGCGGTGCTTGACGTTCTCCTGCCACTCGGCGGGGATCTGGCGGACCAGGTCGCGCACCGAGACGATCAGGTGGACCTCGGTACCGCCGTCGCTGGTGTCGCCGCCGGGGCGGTGGCCGAGTGAGGCGAGCGCGCGGGCGACCTGGGTGCGGGACGCGGTCGCGAGGATCTCGTGGCTGATGATCGAGGTGCCGTCGTGCTCGCGCACCTGCTGGGCGAGCCGGTCCCAGGAGCCGACGGCCTCACCCTCGAGCCCGCCCCAGCGCAGCCGCATGAGGTCGAGAGCGGCCAGGAAGTGGGCGTCGAAGCGGTCGGCCGGATAGCTCACGCCCTGCTTGAGCAGGCGCGGCCGGTTCTGGAACAGCACGTCCTGGAGGTACGACGTACCGGTCTTCGGCGTACCGACGTGCAGCAGGACCCGCCGACTCACCCTTCCTCCTGCACCGGCGCCGTCACGGGGTCGAGGAGCAGCCCCAGCGCCAGGGAGAGCACCTCGGCGTCGACCGGGAACACCCCGTCCGCCCCGAGGGGACGCGGCAGCAGCTGGTCGAGATCGCCGAGCACAGGGTAGCCAGCCGCGGCGATCTCGTGGCGAGTGCGCTCCGCCTCGGAGCTCAGCCAGCCGGACCAGCGCGGCGCGACGGTCGGCGCGGGGCCGCCCCGTCCGGCCAGCCGGAGGGCGAGCGTGTCGTGGAGCAGACCCGGCCGCGCCTCGGCCGACACGAGCAGGCCGAGCGGCTCGCCGACGCGGCGCACGAGGTCGACCGCGTGGGCGCCGAGGTGCGGGGGTCCGGCGATGGCGCGGACGCCGAGCTCGTCGGCCAGCAGCGCGGGATCGAGGACGACGCGGACGTTGTCGGCGCCGTACTTGTGGGCGGCGGAGCGGGCCATCCGGGCCAGGTCGGCGCGCGGCGGCAGGTGTCCCGCACCGGCGAACGAGCGCAGGAAGTGGCGCCAGGTCACGCCGCCCTGGTCGAACGAGCGCGCGGTCCAGGCCTGGGCGAGGACGGCGCCGAGGTCGTCGGCCAGCAGGTACGCCGTCGGCCGGCGTCCGCCCGGACGGTGCCCGTGGGCGACCAGCTCGGCGCGGACGGCGTCGGCACGCCACTGCATCCCGACGATGACGAACGAGCGCACCCACGGACGGCGTACCGCCCGGGCGCGGTCGATGAAGGACCGCTCGGGCACCGGCGCACCCGCCGTCGCGGCGACGTCGTCGGCGATGAGGGCCGAGGCCACGCGGAGCAGCTCGTCGTCGGAGAGCGTGTCGGGATCGACGGGGCGCGGTCCGAAGCGCTCGTCGTCGACACCGGCGATCGGGAGGTCGCTGCGGCCGCGGCCGGAGACGCCGGCCGCGAGGACGCGCTCGGCGACGGTCGCGGGGACCGTCCGTCCGGCCGCGTCGGCGTGCACGTTGAGCCGGCGTAGCAGCGCGAGCTGCTGCGCTCCGGGCAACCGGTCGGCGAAGGCCGCGCCGTCACCGTCGTCGCGTGCCGCCCAGTCCTGCCACGGGGTCGTGGCGCCACCGCGCAGCGCGGCCGCCCACCCCCAGGCCCGCCCCCGTCCGCTCATGCGGTCAACCGTAAGGGTGGGGGGCGAATCGCCCTCAGGCGGGCGTGCCGCCGAGGGGAGACGCTGACCGACAGCGCCGTCGCGAGCGTCGCGAGGCGCGTGCGATGGCAAGGCGGCGGAGCGAGGCGCTCTGGTGGAGCGTCGACCGACGCCAACGCAGCCAGCGTGCGTGCATCGCGACGCGCAGCAGGCGGTGTCGGTCAGTGTTCCCCGAGAGCGCGAACGACCGCTGAGGGGCTGGGCCGGCCGAGCTGACCGGCCATCCACACGCTGGTGGCGACGACCGCGTCGAGGTCGACGCCGTGCTCGATCCCGAGCCCGGTGAGGAACCAGACGAGGTCCTCGGTGGCGAGGTTGCCGGTCGCGCTCTTGGCGTAGGGGCAGCCGCCGAGGCCGCCCGCCGAGGCGTCGAAGGTCGTGATCCCCGCCTGCAGGCCCGCGTGGACGTTGGTGAGCGCCTGCCCGTAGGTGTCGTGGAAGTGCAGCGCGAGCCGGTCCGGGCCGATCCCGGCGGCACCGAACGCCGCGACGAGCGCGCGCACGTGACCCGCGGTGGCGACCCCGATGGTGTCGCCGAGGCTGAGCTGGCCGACGCCGAGATCGAGGAGGCGCCGGCCGACGGCGACGACCTGCTCGACGGGGACGGCGCCCTCCCACGGGTCGCCGAAGCACATGGAGACGTAGCCGCGGACGTCCATGCCGGCCGCGAGCGCGGCGGCGATGGTCGGCTCGAACATCTCGAACTGGGACTCGAGGGTGCGGTTGAGGTTCTTGCTCGCGAAGGTCTCGGTCGCCGAGGCGAAGACCGCGACGTGGCGCAGGCCCAGCTCGACGGCCCGGTCGAGACCGCGCTGGTTGGGTACGAGGACGGGCAGCTGGCGGGCGGCGTCACCGAGCTCGGCGGTCAGGCCGGTCATCAGCTCGGCGGCGTCGGCGAGCTGGGGCACCCACTTCGGGTGCACGAAGCTCGTCGCCTCGACGATCGGCAGGCCGGCGCCGAGGAGCCGGCGGACGAACTCCGCCTTGACCTCGGTCGGGACGCTCGTCTTCTCGTTCTGCAGGCCGTCGCGGGCGCCGACCTCGTAGATCGTCACCTTCGGGGGCAGTCCCGGCTCGGGGACGACCATCGGCAGCGCGGTCACTCGGCGGCCTCCTCGACGACGAACAGCTCGGCACCGAGGGCGACCTGCTGGCCGGTGGCGGCCGAGACGCTGGTGACGACGCCGGCGTAGGGCGCCTTGAGGGCGAGCTCCATCTTCATCGCCTCGACCACGCCGAGGACGTCGCCCTCGGCGACCTGCTGGCCCTCGGCGACGCGTACGTCGAGCACGGTGCCGGGCATCGGCGCGACGACGGTGCCGTCGCCGGCGGCGGCACCGTGGTCGGCGCTGGCGTCGGGGCGCACGAACACGAAGCGCTGGCCCCGGTGGACCAGCTCGACCTCGTGCGCGCTCGCCCGGGCGATGGTCCCCTCGGGGACGCGCGCGACCGGCGCGGCGGGCTCGTCGAGCTCGACGACCGGGACGGCGGCGGGCGCCCCCATCCGGAAGCCGTCGCCGGCGAACGGGCCCGATGCGGCGGTGTTGGCGTCGAGCCAGAGCCGCGCCGCGATCGCCCGGGCGGGGGCCGGGTCGGGCCGGGTCAGCTCGGTGCGGTCGAGCCAGGCGGTGTCGATGCCGCCGGGCTCGGCGAACTCCGGGCCGGCCGCGAGCGCCCGCAGGAAGCCGGTGTTGGTGGTGAGCCCGAGGATCGCGGTGTCGTCGAGCGCGGCGACGAGCGCGCGGCGCGCGGCGGTGCGGTCGCGGCCCGAGACGATGACCTTGCCGAGCATCGGGTCGTACGACGTGCTCACGACCTGGCCGCTCTCGAGCGCGTGGTCGACCCGCGCGCGCTCGGGCCAGTGGACGAGCGCGGCGGTGCCGGCCTGCGGAAGGAACCCGCCGAAGGCGTCCTCGGCATAGATCCGCGCCTCGATCGCGTGGTCGTAGAACCGCAGCCCGGACTGGTCGAACGGCAGCGGCTCCCCCGCGGCCACGGCGAGCTGAAGCGCGACGAGGTCGACGCCCGCGTGGATCTCGGAGACCGGGTGCTCGACCTGGAGGCGGGTGTTCATCTCCAGGAAGTAGAAGTCGCCGGTGCTCGCGTCGAGGAGGTACTCGATCGTGCCCGCGTTCTGGTAGCCCACCGAGGCCGACAGCGCGACCGCGGAGTCGTGGATCCGGGCGCGCAGGTCGTCGTCGAGCGCCGGGGCGGGCGCCTCCTCGATGACCTTCTGGTGGCGGCGCTGCACCGAGCACTCGCGGGTGCCCAGGTGGACGACGGCGCCGTGCTGGTCGCCGAGCACCTGCACCTCGATGTGGCGGCCGCGCTCGACGTACTTCTCGATGAGGATGGTGTCGTCGCCGAAGGCGCTCGCCGCCTCGCGCTTGGCCGCGGCGATCCCGGCCTCGAGGTCGGCCGCCGCGCGGACCACGCGCATGCCCTTGCCGCCGCCGCCGGCGGCGGCCTTGACCAGCACCGGGTAGGCGAAGGTGGCGGGGTCCTCGTCGAGCCCGTACGACGGCACGACCGGCACGCCCGCCGCGACGGCGAGGTCGCGGGCGGCGTCCTTGCGGCCCATCTGCTCGATCACCCGGGGCGTCGGGCCGACCCAGGCGATGCCCGCGCCGGTGACGGCCTCGGCGAAGCCGGCGTTCTCGGACAGGAAGCCGTAGCCGGGGTGGATCGCGTCGGCGCCCGCCTCCTTGGCGGCAGCGAGCACCGCGTCGGCGTCGAGGTAGGAGGGGATGCGGATCGCGACGTCGGCGTCGCGCACGTGGAGCGCGTCGGCGTCGATGTCGGTGTGGATCGCGACGGTGCGGATGCCGAGGTCGCGGCAGGTGCGGAACACGCGGCGGGCGATCTCGCCGCGGTTGGCCATGAGGAGCGTGGTGATCATCGGTGACTCACATCCGGAAGATGCCGTAGTTGGGGTCGGGCGTGGGCACCGTCGAGACGACGTCGAGCGCCATGCCGAGCACCCGGCGGGTGTCGGCGGGGTCGATCACGCCGTCGTCCCAGAGCCGGGCGCTGGCGTAGTACGGCGAGCCCTGCCGTTCGTACTGCTCCTTGATCGGCGCCTTGAACTCCTCGTCGTCCTCGCGGCCGGCGACGGTGGCGAGCACGCCGGCGGCCTGGTCGCCGCCCATCACGGAGATCCGGGAGTTGGGCCACATCCACAGGAAGCGCGGGTCGTAGGCGCGGCCGCACATGCCGTAGTTGCCGGCGCCGAAGGAGCCGCCGATGACGACGGTGAGCTTGGGCACGACGGAGCAGGCGACCGCGGTGACGAGCTTGGCGCCGTCGCGGGCGATGCCGCGGTTCTCGTACTCGCGGCCGACCATGAAGCCGGAGATGTTCTGCAGGAACAGCAGCGGGATGCCGCGCTGGTTGCACAGCTCGACGAAGTGGGCGCCCTTGAGCGCGGACTCGCTGAACAGGATGCCGTTGTTGGCGACGATGCCGACCCGGTGACCGTGGATGCGGGCGAAGCCGCACACCAGCGTCTCGCCGTAGAGCTGCTTGAACTCCTGGAACCGGCTGCCGTCGACGAGGCGGCGGACGACCTCGCGCACGTCGTACGGCGTGCGGGTGCTGGTGGGCACGACGTCGTAGAGCGACTCGGGGGGCTCGAGCGGGTCCTCGACCGGCGCGAGGTCGGTGGCGCGCGGCTGGTCGGGCAGCGTGGCGACGATGCCGCGCAGGATGCGCAGCGCGTGGGCGTCGTCGTCGGCGAGGTGGTCGACGACACCGCTCTTGCGGGCGTGGACGTCGCCGCCGCCGAGGTCCTCGGCACTGACGACCTCACCGGTCGCGGCCTTCACCAGCGGCGGGCCGCCGAGGAAGATCGTGCCCTGGTTCTTGACGATGACCGTCTCGTCGGACATCGCCGGGACGTAGGCGCCGCCGGCGGTGCACGAGCCCATCACCGCGGCGAGCTGCGGGATGCCGCGCGCGGACATGTTGGCCTGGTTGAAGAAGATCCGGCCGAAGTGCTCCTTGTCGGGGAACACCTCGTCCTGCATCGGCAGGAAGGCGCCGCCGGAGTCGACGAGGTAGACGCAGGGCAGCCGGTTCTCGGCGGCGACGGTCTGGGCACGCAGGTGCTTCTTGACCGTCATCGGGTAGTAGGTGCCGCCCTTGACCGTCGCGTCGTTGGCGACGACCAGGGTGTTGCGGCCCTCGACCCGGCCGATGCCGGCCACGACACCGGCGGCGGGGACGGCGTGGTCGTCGCCCTCGCCCTTGCCGTACATGCCGTACGCCGCCAGCGGCGCGAGCTCGAGGAAGGGGCTGCCGGGGTCGAGCAGGCCGTCGACCCGGTCGCGGACCAGCAGCTTGCCGCGGTCGGTGTGCTTGGTGCGCGCGGCCTCGCTGCCACCCTGGCGCACCCGCGCCAGGCGGTCGCGGAGGTCGGCAGCGAGGTCCCGGAGGGTGGGCTCGGCGTTGTCGGACACGCGCCCCAGGTTAATGATCGTTAACCTGGGGCGCAAGAGCCGCGCTCCCGGTCGTGAGGTCAGCGGAGCCGCAGGAGGGCTCCGGGGCCGAACAAGGGGCCCACGACGTAGACATGATCGCTCACGTCGACGCCGCCGGGAAGGATGAGCTTTCCGGCAGCGAGCTCACGGATCCGCGGGGGGTGTCCGGGACGGCGGACCAGGAACAGACCGCCCTCCTCCGCGCCGGGCAGACCGAGCTCGAAGCCGAGCCAGCTCTTCTTGGACAGCTCCAGTGCGTAGATCCCCCGTGGCCCGGCCGCCAGGTCGGTGATCGAGGTCAGGCCGTCGGCGTACCGCTTGCAGGCGCCCTTCCACGGGTGGGCGGGGTCGCAGGTGGCGTTGGTCGTGCCGGGCTTGATCCGCCAGATCTGCGAGGTGCCGGGGGTGGCCGGGAAGCCGCGCAGCTCACCGACGTACCAGTAGCCGTCGGCCCCGACCGTCACCGACGTGGCGACCGCCTCGGACAGGATCGGCGTACCGGCGGGCGGCAGCGGGCCACCCTCCTCGGGCGGGACGTCGGGCAGCCCCGCGGGCACCGGCACCAGGCGCGGCAGGAGCCGGGCCACCGTGCGGATCTTGCCGGTCCGCGGCCACACCCGCAGCAGGTCGTTGCCGGCGGCGTCGGAGACCAGCACCGTGCCGTCGCGCAGCGCGACCACCCCGAACGGGTTGCTGTCCTCGGGGAAGCCCTCCTGGTCCGACGGGTCAGGGTCGGTGGCCTGGTAGGCGCCGATGTCGGCCACCGGCTTCGGTGCCGCCCAGCCCGGGCGCCACATGAAGAGCGTCGCCCCGGGAGCCGGATCGGCGGCGGCGGCCGCCCGGGCCCGGCCCTGCAGCGGGGCCGCGGAGCGCTCGGCCGGCGGCGGCCCGGAGGCGCCCGTCAGCAGGTAGATGGTGCCGTGTCGCCCCCGGGCGATCGCGGGCGGGAAGTCGGTCGGGAGGTTGCCCAGCCTGATCACCCGGGCCGGCTTGTGCCGGCGCTCGATGACCAGGCTGAAGTCGCCGTTCGTCTCGCTGACCAAGGTGCGGCCGTGGCCCAGCGCGTCGATACCCCGAGGGCCGTTCAGCGGCGTGATGGTGCGCAGTGCGTGCCCGGTGGCGCGGGCGCCACCGGCGGACCCACCGGTGTCGCCCGCCAGGGCCGGCGTGGTCGCCGTGGCGAGGGCGACGGCGATCACCCCGATCCCTATCCGGGCCGTGATCTTCCACATGTCGTCTCCTAGGTGGTTGCGGTGCGATTCACATGCCCCCGACCCGTCCTAGCAGCGCCCGCTGACCGGGTCATGACCAAACTGGGCGATACTCGGGCGCATGCGGAGCCCCCACGCAGCCCTCCTCGCCGTCCTGCTCTCGGTGACCCTCGCCGCCTGCGGCGGTACCGACAGCGCTCCCGAGGCGAAGGCCACCGCGGAGTCCCCCTCGCCGGCTCCCCCGGCCGCGGCCCTCTCCGACGTCGACGGCGTGGCCGCCCAGTCCGGCTTCGCGATGGGCGCCGACGTCGCCTCGTTCTGCACCGCGATGCAGGACGCCGACGACACCGTCGACGGCGCCCGGCCCGGCAACACCGGCGACTGGCAGGAGGTGCTCACCGCGCTCGACAAGATCTACGAGGTCGGCGTCCCCGAGGACTTCCCCCCGGCCGCCCTCACCGAGCTCGACACCCTCGACCGCCTGGTCCGGCAGAGCAAGACCGTCGACCAGCTCGCCAAGGCCGCCAAGAAGGAGCAGGTCGGCACCAGCTCGATCGACGACTACCTCACGTCCGCCTGCACCGGGTGATCCCGCGGACGCCACCCCGGCCGTGCCCTAACCTTCGGGGGTGACCGAGACCAGCCGCCGGGAGCAGATCCTGGCCACCGCGGCCGAGATGTTCGCCGCCCGCGGGTTCCACGGCGTCTCGGTCGCCGACCTCGGCGCCGCCTGCGGCATCTCCGGCCCGGCGCTCTACAAGCACTTCTCGTCCAAGCAGGCGATGCTCGCCGAGATGCTGACCTCGATCAGCGAGCACCTGCTCTCCGTCGGCCAGGAGCGCGTGCGGGCCGGCGCCGGCGACCCGGCCGCGGCCCTGCGCGGGCTCGTCGACTGGCACGTGGAGTTCGCCCTGTCGCACCGGCCGCTGATCGTCGTCCAGGACCGGGACTGGGAGTCCCTCCCCGCCGACGCCCGCGAGCAGGTACGCCGCCTCCAGCGCTCCTACATCACCCTCTGGGCCGACCAGCTCCGCACGCTGCGCCCCGACCTCGACCGGGCCAGCGCCCACGCCGCCGCCCAGGCCGCCTTCGGGCTGCTCAACTCCACGCCCCGGGCCGGCCACGCGATCCCCGACGGGGCGCTGCGGGACCTGCTGGCGTCGATGGCGCTGGCGGCGCTCGACGTACCGGCGGCCTGATGCGGGCCGTGCGCTCGCTCGCGGTGGGGCTCGTCCTGCTCGCGACGACCGGTTGCTCGGGCGGCGTCCGGAGCGCGCCGGCCGAGCTGCCCGAACCGGCGCCGGCCCATGGACCGGCCGCCCTGCCGGACAACCTGTGCACCACGCTCCCCGCGGGTCTCGTGGCGCGGTGGCGGCTCACCGAGACCGAGCACGAGACCGTTCCCCAGGTCGCCAAGGAGACGGCCGCCTGCACCCTGGCCGGCCGCCACCGCGGTCGACCGCTGACGCTCCGGGTCGAGCTCAACACGCAGTCGGGCACGGACCCCCGAGACACCTACGCCTCGGTGCGCCTGCTGCGCGAGGCCTGGTGCAGCGCGCAGGGCAACGGCCACCCCTGGGGCTCGACCTTCGACGAGACGATCACCGGCTGCACGATGAGCTACGTCGCGCACCGCCTCGTCCGGATCGAGATCGCGGGGCCGCTCGCCGGCGTCGCCCGGATCGAGGTCTCGTCCGGTGTCGCGCGCTACGACGGGATCGCGGCGGAGGTCGAGGCCCTCACCCAGTGGCTGACCGCGCTCCCGCCCGGCCCGGCTCCCCGCACGGCCTGAGGTGCGGGGGCGCGCTGCGTACGGGGAGGTACGGGCGCGGCCCCCGCGCGGAGCGGTCCGGACCGGAATTTAGGGGACACCGCCCGGACCTGCGGCAGCCGGCGATCGAGCGCGGGAGAGCGCAACTCGGGCCGGCCACCCTCCGGGACAGGAGACACCGCAGCGGGCCGATTCTTACGGGCGCGACCGGAGAAATCGGGTCAGAAGCCGGGCTCGGTGCGCTCCAGGATCGGGGCGAGGTCGAGGCCGGCCGGCATCGTGCCGAAGGCGCTGCCCCAGTCGCGGGCCAGGCGGGTCGCGCAGAACGCGTCGGCGACGGCGGTCGGGGCGTGGCGGATGAGGAGGCCGGCCTGGAAGACGACGGCGATCTGCTCGACCAGGCGGCGGGCGCGCAGCTCGATGTCGTCGAACTGGGTGAGCTCCTTCTTGAGCGAGGTGACCGCGTCGTCGTAGCGGGCGTCGGTGCCGAGGGCGAGCTCGGCTTCGCCGAAGAAGGCGTCGAGGGACTCGGGCTCGCGGCCGATGGCGCGCAGGGCGTCGAGGGCGGCGACATTGCCGGAGCCCTCCCAGATGGAGAGCAGGGGGAGCTCGCGGTAGATGCGGGCCAGGTCGAAGTCCTCGATGTAGCCGTTGCCGCCGAGGCACTCGAGGGCCTCGTTGGCCAGGACCGGGCCGCGCTTGCAGACGTAGTACTTCGTCGCGGCGAGCGCGAGGCGGCGCAGTGCGCCCTCGCCGGCGTCGCCGTGGATCGCGCGGTCGTTGGCGCCGGCCAGGCGCATCATGGCGGTGGTGGCGGCCTCGGACTCGACGGCCAGGTCGGCCAGGACGTTGCGCATGAGCGGCTGGTCGATGAGGAGCTTGCCGAAGGCGGCGCGGTGGCGGGCGTGGTGGGCGGCCTGGACGAGGGCGCTGCGCATGCCGGAGGCGCTGCCGATCACGCAGTCGAGGCGGGTCATGTTGACCATCTCGACGATCGTCTTGACGCCCTTGCCCTCCTCGCCGACGAGCCAGCCGACCGCGTTGTCGTACTCGATCTCGGACGAGGCGTTGGACTTGTTACCGAGCTTGTCCTTGAGCCGCAGGAAGCGGATCGGGTTGGCCTCGCCGCCGGGCAGCACGCGCGGCAGCAGGAAGCAGGACAGGCCGCCGGGCGCCTGGGCGAGGGTGAGGAACATGTCGGACATCGGTGCCGAGGTGAACCACTTGTGGCCCACGATCCGGTAGGTCCCGTCGGGCTGCGGGGTCGCGGTCGTGGTGTTCGCCCGGACGTCGGAGCCGCCCTGCTTCTCGGTCATCGACATGCCGGCGATGAGACCGCGCTTGGTCGCGGGGTCGCGCAGGCCGAAGTCGTACTCGCGGTTGGTCAGCAGCGGCTCGAAGCGGGCCGCGAGCTCGGGGTTGGCGCGCAGCGCCGGGACGACGGCGTAGGTCATCGAGATCGGGCAGCCGTGGCCCGCGTCGACGTTCCAGGCGTAGAACTTCGCCGCGCGCGCGACGTGGGCACCGGGCCGGTCGTCGGCCCACGGGGCGGCGTGGATGCCGTGACCGACGGCGGTCTCCATCAGCCGGTGGTACGCCGGCACGTACTCCACCTCGTCGACGCGCCGCCCGTAGCGGTCGTGGGTGTGCAGCCGCGGCGGGACGCGCTCGGCGAGCCGGCCGAGGTCGATCGCCTCGGCGGTGCCGGCCAGCCGGCCGACCGTGCGGATCTCGTCGAGGGCCCAGCCGGCGCCCTCGCGCTCGACGCCCTCGAGCAGCGCGGGGTCCGCGGCGGTGTCGTGACCGACCAGCGGGGGGACCTGGTTGAACACCTCGTGCGTCGTCATGGGATCGATATTACGATTTGCTCCACAACCGTGTCTAGATGTGTAGCATGACCGACGTGGAGGAAGCGCTCGCGCCGCTGTCGGCCCGCTCGGTGATGCTGAGCATGCTGCTCGGCTCGCACCCGGACCGGATGTCGGCCGCCGAGCTGGTCCGCGCCGGCGAGCACTTCGGCATCCCGGCGGCGACCAGCCGGGTCGCGCTGACCCGCGCCGTCGCCGCGGGCGACCTCCAGCGCGACGCCGGCGACTACGTGCTGGGCGAGCGGCTGGCCGCGCGCCAGCGCCGCCAGGACGAGGCGGTGCTCGACGCCGAGACCGGCTGGGACGGCACTTGGGAGATGGCGGTCGTCGTGGTCGCCGGACGCACCGGCGCCGAGCGGGCGGCGCTGCGGGACCGGCTGGCGTCGTACCGGCTGGCGGAGCTGCGCGAGGGCGTCTGGACCCGGCCGGCCAACCTGCGCCGCCCGAAGGGGTACGCCGACGAGGAGGTGCTGAGCACCTTCGCGGTCCGCCCGGACGAGGACGCCGCCGCGCTGGCCGCGCGCCTGTGGGACCTCGACTCCTGGGCGCACCAGGGACGCGCCCTGCTGACCCGCCTCGCGGCGACCACGGACCCGGCCCTGCGGCTCGCGGTCGCGGCGCACGTCGTCCGGCACCTGGCGGCGGACCCGCTGCTGCCGGCCGCACTGCTGCCCGGCGACTGGCCGGCGACGGCGATGCGGACGGCGTACGCCGGCTATCAGGACGAGCTGCGCTCGCTGTCGGTCGGCGTCGGCGCGGCGTCCGACGTGCGCTGACGCGGCGTCAGCAGCTCCCAGAGCGGCCCGAAGATGAACCAGAGGCCGACCAGGGTCCACGGCGGGCGGATCCACGCGATCAGACCGGCGTCCTGGCTGTCGTCGGCGACGAGCAGGACCAGCCCGAGCATGACCACCGAGGCGATGGCCGCGGCGAGGACGACGCGGAACCACTCGCGCCACAGGTAGGCCATCCGCTCGGGTCCGTGCTTGGCGATCTTGACCGGCGCCGGTCCGCCGGCGAAGCGGTGCGCGAACCGGACGTCGGCCCAGCGCACGATCGCGGGACCGAAGGCGAGGGAGAAGCCGAGGTAGAGCCCGGCGATCCCGTGCGTCGTACCGGCCTCGGCGCCGCGGTGCAGGTCGACCGCGACGGCGCCGACGAGCAGCGCGTCGAGGACCGGGATGAGCGCGAGCGTGATCGTGCTGGCCCGGCGCCGGCGGAACAGGTACCGCAGCGCGAGCCCGAGCCCGAGCAGCACCCAGAGACCGATCTCGGAGGCGGCGATGAAGGCGGCGACGAACACACGACGGACCGTAGCACAGTCGTGCTAATATCCAGGTGTGCCGCGGACGATCGATCATGAGGCGCGGCGCGCCCGCATCGGCGAGGCCGTGTGGCGCCTGGTGCTGCGCGAGGGCGTCGGCGCCGTCTCGCTGCGCACGGTGGCCGCCGAGGCCGACCTCGTGCTCGGCTCGCTGCGGCACAGCTTCCCGACCAAGGCCGAGCTCCTGGCCTTCGCGATGAGCCTGGCCCACGAGCGCGCCGCCGCCCGCGTCGCCCGCCACGGCACCGAGCCCGACCCGCGCCGCCGCGTCGACGGCGCCCTCCACGAGCTGCTCCCCCTCGACGACGAGCGCACCGTCGAGATGCGCGTCCACCTCGCCCTCATGGCCGAGGGCCCCCGGCACACCGAGCTGACCGAGCTCTCCGATGCCGCCCACGACGCCATTGCCGGGCTGTGCCTCAGCTGCGTCCACGAGCTGCGCGCCGCGGGCCTCGTCGCTGAGCGGCGCGACCTCGACCGCGAGGCGCTGACGCTGCACGCACTGGTCGACGGGCTCGCGCTCCACGCCATGCAGGACGCGGGGCGCCGGGCGGGCGTCGTACGGGCGCTGGGGGAGCACCTGGACGCGTTGGCCGACTAGAGCAGGCCCTCGGGCAGCTCGTCGCCCGCCTCGAACAACGGCACCAGCCGCTGGGCCCGCAGCGCGGCCTCGACCACGAGCTCGACGTCGTCCGCGAGGTCGGCGGTGGTCGGGGTCCCGGTCGCAGTGGTCGCGTCGCCGGAGACGTCGGCGACCGTGCGGGCGTGGAGGGCGGCGAGCAGCGCTTCGCGGTCGAGGCCGCGCAGGGCGAAGAGCACCAGCGGGTCGGCGTCGAGGAGCCAGCCGGTCTGGATGAGCAGGGCGAGAGCGTGGGCGCAGGGCGCGAGGTAGTGCGGGCAGGTGCAGGTGGCGACCAGCTCGCCGCCGTAGGGCAGCAGCTCGACGCCGACCTCCTCGGCGTGCTCGACGAGGTCGTGCGGGAGGTTGCCGGCGAGCAGCTCGGCGACCCGGCCGGACTCCGCGGCGACCACCTCGACCAGGGCGGCGCGGGTCTCGTCGTCGAGGGTGGGTACGGCGACCTCGACGGTCCACGCGTCATCCCCCTCGCGTACGGCGGCCAGCAGGCTGCCGCTGTCGACGCTGATGCCGCCCACGTCACCACGGCGGGCGGCGGCGCGTCCGGGGCGCAGCTCGGCCTCGGAGTAGGCGGCCTCCTCGACCGCCCGCTGCCACGCCTTGCCCCACCACGAGCGGATACCGCGCGCGGGTTGGGTCTGGCGGGCGAAGGTGGTGCGCATCAGTCGACCGCCTCGTCCGCGGCCGCGGCTTCCTCGCGCTGCTGGCGGCGCAGGGTGACCAGGTCGCGCAGCTCCTCGTTGCTGAGCTCGGTGAGGGCGGCGTCGCCGCGGGCCAGGACGGCGTCGGCGAGCTGGCGCTTGCGGTCGAGCAGCTGGGCGACGCGCTCCTCGATGGTGCCGCGGGTGACCATCCGGTGCACCTGGACCGGGCGGGTCTGGCCGATCCGGTAGGCCCGGTCGGTCGCCTGCTCCTCGACGGCCGGGTTCCACCAGCGGTCGACGTGGATGACGTGGTCGGCGCGGGTCAGGTTGAGGCCGGTGCCGCCGGCCTTGAGCGAGAGCAGGAAGACCGGGACGGCGCCGTCCTGGAACCGGCGCACCATCTCCTCGCGCCGGCCGACCGGCGTACCGCCGTGGAGGAACTGGTGCGGCACCCCGATCGCGGTGAGGTGCTGCTCGATCAGGCGGGCCATGGCGACGTATTGGGTGAAGACGAGGACCGCGCCGTCCTCGGAGAGGACGGTGGCGACCAGCTCGTCGAGGAGCTCGAGCTTCTCGGAGCGACCGGTCAGCCGGACCGCGCCGGACTGCTTGAGGAACTGCGCCGGGTGGTTGCAGATCTGCTTGAGGCCGGTGAGCAGCGCGAGGACCAGGCCGCGGCGGGTCTCCTCGTCGGCGCGCTCGATGCGCTCCATGGTGTCCTTGACGAACGCCTCGTAGAGGACGACCTGCTCGCGGGTCAGCCCCAGCAGGTGGTCGGTCTCGGTCTTGGGGGGCAGCTCGGGCGCGATGCCCGGGTCGGACTTGCGCCGGCGCAACAGGAAGGGGCCGATCAGGTCGGCGAACTGGCGCGCCTTGGTCGGCTCGGTCCCGGACTCGATCGGTGCGCCCCACACCCGGCGGAACGCCTGGCGGCTGCCGAGCAGGCCCGGCACGCACCAGTCGAGGATCGACCAGAGCTCGGTGAGGTCGTTCTCGACGGGGGTACCGGTGAGCGCGACCCGGGCCCGGTCCGGGAGCTGGCGCAGGGCGCGGGCGGTCGACGTACGGGAGTTCTTGACGTGCTGGGCCTCGTCCGCGACGACCAGGTCCCAGGCGACGCCGGCCAGGGTGGCGACGTCGCGGCGCAGGGTGCCGTAGGTGGTGAGCACGAACCCGCCGCCGTCCTGGACGTCGTCGAGGTCGCGGGCGCCTCCGTGGAAGCGCCGGACCGGTACGCCGGGCGCGAACCGCTCGATCTCGGCCTCCCAATTGCCGAGCAGGCTCGCCGGGCACACGACGAGCGTCGCGCCGTCGCGGGTGGCGGGCTGGGCGCGGCGGTGCAGGTGGAGCGCGATGAGGGTGATCGTCTTGCCCAGGCCCATGTCGTCGGCCAGGCAGGCGCCGAGACCGAGGCCGGTGAGGTCCGCGAGCCAGGTGAGGCCGTGGCGCTGGTAGTCGCGCAGGGTCGCCGCCAGCCCCGCGGGCTCGGGCAGCGGGTCCCGGGTCGCCGCGGCCAGGATCTGCTCGCGGACCCGGAGCAGGCTCGCGCCCACGATCACCTCGGCCGAGGCGGGCTCACCGGGGCTCGCCGTGGTGGTGGCGGCGGTGGTCGCCGGTACCTCGGTTACCCCGGTCAGGGCGGCGGCGAGCGCCTGGGCACCGGTCGCCTTGCGGATGAGGCGCTTGCGGGCGCGCTGGGCCGTCGTCGGGTCGACCACCGTCCAGGCTCCGCGGAGCTTGATGATCGGGCTCGCCGCGTGGGCCAGCTCGGACATCTCCGCCTCGCTGAGCGCCTCCCCGTGCAGCGCGACCTGCCACGAGAACGAGAACAGTCCCGCCGCCGAGAACGGGCTCTCCTGCAGCGGCAGCTCCGCGCCCCGTCCGCCGCCGTCCTGGTCCCCCTCGGTCCGCCGGTCGAGGACGGCCCGCGTGGTCAGCTCGGGGCCGAGCGCCCGCGGCCAGTGCACGTCGACGCGTACGTCGCGCAGCGCCCCGACGTGGTCGAGCAGGCTCGCGATGTCGGCACCGTCGAGCACCAGCTGGTCGGGGACCGCGAGCGCCAGCAGCCGGTCGAGCACCGGCCAGGCGTCGGCAGCCGCGCGCAGCGCGATGCTGGCGTGGACCCGCGCCCGGCTCCCGAACCCGTGGTCGGCCGGACCCCCGGTCCACAGCAGCGCCGCGTCGCAGACGTGGAGCGGGTCGCGCTCGTCGTGGACCTGGAGCACGATCCGGACCGCGCCCGCGATCAGCTCCTCCTCGTCGGCCTCGACCCGCAGCGAGATGCTCACCAGCTCGGGCAGCACCGGGTCGCCGCCGTCGCGGCCCGGGTGTGACCGGACCCGGTCGGCGAGCCGGCGCCGGACCCGGTCGGCGAAGTCCTCGGGAGTACGCGCCACCGGCGCGGGCGGCGGAGCCGGCGCCGCCCGCGGCAGCGTGGCGGCCACCGCGTCGAGCACTTGGCGGACCAGGACGACGGCGTCGGCGGGCGGCAGCCCGTCGTACGCGCGGGCGTGGGCGAGCCGCTCGACCGCGTCGGTGTCGCGCTCGTCGAGTCCGTCGACGCGCCAGGTCGCCGCGGGACCGGCCGCGATCTTGCCGGCCGCGACCAGGCGCAGTCCCAGGAGCGCCGCTCCGCCGAGCAGCGCGACGCTGGGATGGACCGGCTCCGCGCCCGCCGCCGGGGCCTGGCTCCGGCTGCGGCTCCGGCTCAGGACCGGGAGCGCGGCGGCCATGGGCAGCGCGACCCGGCGGCTTCCGGCGACGTCCGTGAACTCGATGGTCGTCGGCTCGCCGTCCCTGACCTGCAGGGTCGCTGGTCCGGTGACGGGAACGAAGCTCACATGGGGACGCTAACGGCCGGCGCCGACACGGAGTTCCCCGCGTCGGTGTTCCGGCGCTCGCCGGCGCTGGCCACCGCTGGGCAGGCCGCTGGGCGGGCCGCTGGGCGGGCCGCTGGGCAGGCCGCGGGGCGGGCCGCTCAGTAGGCCGGTCGGGTGAGCGCCCGGCCGCGCCGGCGGGCGAGCAGCACGCCGCCGAGGAGCAGGATGCCGCCGCCCGAGGCCAGGACCGCCGACCACCAGGTCGGGTGCTCCACGGCCAGGACCGCGCTGGCCAGCGGCGCGATCACGACCGGGGTGGCGAGGGCGAGGAGGGCGAAGCCGGAGTGGTTCGAGACCGCGGCGGCCAGCGCCCAGCCGAGCGCCAGGACGCCGGCGAAGCCGACGGTCCACCAGACGTCAGACTCGCGGTAGGCGCCGGTGACTGCGTACCAGCCGAACTCACCGGTCCCGCCGCCGTCCGGACCGCCCGCACCGCCCGCACCCGGGAACAGCCCGCCGCCGAGCCCGCCGAAGAACTCCCCGATCATCCGCAGCGCCAGCATCATGAGCAGCATCCCGGCGTAGGCCACCAGGCCGACCACACCCACGGCGACCCCCGAGATCGCCCGGCTGGGCAGCACCCAGCCGAGGATGGTGACGGCGACGACGAAGACGCCGACCGCGGCGCCCATCACGACCGGGGCGTTCGCGTCGCTCACGTTGTCGGCGACCAGGTCCTCGAAGCCGAGGGCGTAGAGGATGCCCAGGCCGGCGATCGCGGTCACCACGAAGGCGGCCCGGCGGCTGATCACATAGCCGATCGCGGCGAGGACGACGACCACGGCGCCGATCAGGTACCCGATCCCGTGGCCCTTGCTGTCGATGCCGACGTCGAGCATGAGGGCGACGCCGAGGATGCCGGCCACGCCGGGCCAGGTCACCAGGTCCGTCCGGGCGCGGCTGCCCTCACGGCGGCCGGCCGTGGTGGCGCCGACGAGCGCGATGAGCAGCAGGACCGCGGTGGCGCCGAGGCCGACGCCGAAGTTGGACCAGTCGAGCTCGCCGTCGGACCGGCTCCGGACCCGGGCGATGACCACGGCCGCGCCGAGCAGGCCGGCGCCGACGGCGGCGAACGCGCCGGTCGCGCCGGTACGTCCGGCCTTGGCCGCGGCGGCCGGGTCGGCGGGTCCGGGCGCGTCGAGGGCGGCGCCGGGCGGGGCCGGCGGGCCGCCGTACCCCTGGCCGCCGGGCTGGGGCTCCGGTGCGGTCGCGACCACCGTGCCGCCCGGGGGCGGCGCGGGTTCCGGGGCGGGATCGCGCGGGCGCCGTACGGTCTGGTCGGGCTGCGGACCGTCGCCCGGCTGGTCCGGAGTGTCCGGGGTGCCGGTCGCGGGAGCGTCGTCGGTCATGTTCGGACTGTAGGACCGATCACGACCCGATCGCGGGAGGTGAGCGCCTCAGGCGCGGATCCGTCCGGTGATCGGCGGGAGGTCCGCGAGCGTGACGATCCCGGGCTCGGCGGCCACCACGAAGGGCACCGCGTTGGTCACCGGCAGCGCCGTGTAGATCATGCCGAGGCCCATGTAGCCGGGCTCCGTCCAGTCCTTCGGGGGCAGGCACTGCACGACCGTGCGCATGTTGGGCCGGCCGAACACCTGGATCACGTGGCCGTGGGCCAGGGGCTTCGGCGGGTCGACGTGGCTGCCCATCGTCCAGTTGAACCCGACGCTGACCACGTTGCGCTCCCCCACCCAGCCGCGGTGGTAGCCCATCACGCCGGCCACCGTGCCCTCCGGGATCGTCATGAACCCGAGGTCGGAGTCGCCGGTGGCGGCCGTGAACGTGACGTCGAAGGTCATCCGGTCGAGCGTCGCGCCCATCGCGTCGGCCATCATCGCCGCGGACTCGGCGAAGACCTCGCTCTCGCGACGGACCGACTCGGCCAGGCCGGGCGTCGCCGGGTCCTGGGAGAAGCCCATCGCGATCTGCGTCCCCGCCGACTCGTACGTCGAGCAGTCGACCGACTCGGTGATGCGCACCTCGTCCACGTGCTCGCACGAGCCGCTCAGGGCCATCCCGATCAGGTTGGTCATCCCGGGATGGGCGCCGCTGCCGAAGATCGAGGCACCGCCGCGGGCGCAGGCCTCCTCGATCCGGGCGCGGTCGGCGGGCGCCTGCTTGGCGCCGGTGATCCAGGCGGCGCTGGTGCAGACGTTGACGCCGTTCTCGAGGAGCGTGACGAGCTCGTCGACGTCCGGCCAGAGCGGGTTGTAGCAGCAGGCGTCGGGCTCGAGCGCGAGCAGCGCCGCCACGTCGTCGGTCGCGTGGACGCCGGTCGGCTCGGGCCAGCCGCAGAGCTCGGCGGCGTCCTTGCCGATCTTGTCGGCGCCGTGGGCGTAGACGCCGACCAGCTCGAGGTCGGGGCGGGACAGGATCGCGTGGGCCGATCTCCGGCCGATATTGCCCGTCGTCCACTGGACGACGCGGAGGGGACGGTCGAACCGGGGTGCGCTCATGCGGGCGAGACTAGAACGCGTTCTATTTTGTTGTCGAGGGGTTGCTCAGGGAGGTCAGCTCATCCGCTCACCCCCAGCACCAGCGGAAGGACGGCGGCCGCACCCGCCGCGTGGAGCGCGTCGGCGCCGAGCGTCAGCGACCAGCCGGTGACGAGCCGGTCGTCGACCAGCAGCACCCGGCGCTCCCGGACCGCATCGGGATCGTCGAGCTGGAGCGCGCAGCGCCGGGTCACCGCGGCCACCCGCTGCGCGGAGTTGGTCGCGCCCCGGTCGGGGCCGACGGAGAGGTCGACGACGGCCCAGCGGCCGACCACCGGGACGCCGAGGAACCGGGACAGCCCAGCAGCGAGGTCGGCCACCAGCAGGGGCTTGCGCTCGGACTCAGCGACGACGATCGCGTCGATCGCGGGCTGCCAGTCGTGGAGCATCGTCACCATCGCCTGGGCCAGCGGCACCGGGACCGGGCCGTCGACGGCGTCGGCCGCGAAGAGCCCGCGCAGCGCGGCGCCGTGGCCGAGGTCGGTGAGCCGGGCGATCGCCCGCCCCTCACCGGCCGGCTGCTTGATCTTGCCGGAGCGGCTGACGCCGATCGCGGCGAGTCCGGTGGGCCAGAGCTTGCGCGGCTCGATCGGTACGCCGGGCCGCGCCAGCCGGTCGGCAGCCTGCTCGATCGCCTCGGCCGAGACCGCCGTCGGCAGGTCGAGCCCGCCGCAGTTGTCGCACCGCCCGCAGCGCCACCCCGCATCGGCCAGCACCTCGGGGTCGTCGAGCTGGGCGCGGAGGTAGCGCATCCGGCACTCGCTCGAGGACAGGTAGTCGAGCATCGCCTGCTGCTCGGCCGCCCGGGAGGCGGCGACGCGCGCATAGCGGTCGGCGTCGTAGTCCCACGGCTGCCCGGTGGACTCCCAGCCGCCCCGGACGCGTCGTACCGCACCGTCGACGTCGAGCACCTTGAGCATCGTCTCGAGGCGGGTGCGGGAGAGGTCGACGCGCGGCTCGAGCGCGGCCGTGCTGAGCGCCCGGCCCTCGTCGGCGAGCGCGGCGAGAGTCTCGCGAACGACCTCTTCGCGCGGGAACGCGAGCGAGGCGAAGTAGGCCCAGATGTCGCGGTCCTCGGTGGCCGGCAGCAGCACCACCGAGGCACCCCCGGCGGGCAGGTCGTGACCGCGGCCGGCACGACCGACCTGCTGGTAGTAGGCGACCGGGCTGCTGGGGGCGCCGAGGTTGACGACGAAGCCGAGCGAGGCGTCGAAGCCCATGCCGAGCGCACTGGTGGCGACGAGTGCCTTGACCTCGCCGTCGATGAGCGCCTGCTCGAGCGCGAGGCGTTCGGTCTGCTCGGTCTGGCCGGAGTAGGCCGCGACCTGGTGCCCGCGCGAGCGGAGGTAGTCGGCGACCTCCTGGGTGGCGGCGACGGTGAGGCAGTAGACGATGCCGCTGCCCGGCTGCTCGGCGAGGTGGTCGGCCAGCCAGGCCAGCCGCTGCTCGGCCGTCTTGAGACGGACCACGCCCAGGCGCAGAGACGCTCGGTCGAGGCTGCCGCGCAGCACCAGGGTGTCCTTTCCGAGCTGCTCCGCGACGTCGTTCGTCACGCGCTGGTTGGCCGTGGCCGTGGTGGCGAGCACGGGGATGCCGGCGGGCAGGTCGTCGAGCAGCGTGCGGATGCGCCGGTAGTCGGGGCGGAAGTCGTGACCCCAGTCGGAGATGCAGTGGGCCTCGTCGACCACGAGCAGGCCGCAGGTCTCGGCCAGCCGCGGCAGCACCTCGTCGCGAAAGCCCGGGTTGTTGAGCCGCTCGGGGCTGACCAGCAGGACGTCGACCTCACCGGCGGCGATCGCGCGGTGCACCTCGTCCCACTGCTCCATGTTGGTGGAGTTGACCGTCACCGCGCGGATGCCGGCCCGCTCGGCGGCGGCGATCTGGTTGCGCATCAGGGCGAGCAGCGGCGAGATGATCACGGTCGGGCCGGCCTGCTCGGCGCGCAGCAGCAGGGTCGCGACGAAGTAGACCGCGGACTTTCCCCACCCCGTGCGCTGGACGACGAGCGCACGGCGCCGCTCGACGACGAGGGCGGAGATGGCGGCCCACTGGTCGTCGTACAACCGGGCGTCGGGGCGCCCGACCAGGGCACGCAGGTGCTCCTCGGCGCGGGCGCGGACGGCGGCGTCGGTGGGTGCCTCGGAGGTCATGTCGTCGTGTCTACCAGCGGGGGCCGACGCAACCTTCGGACGCCCCGGCACAATCGGGCTCATGACCGACCCGAGCGCCCCGCCCGAGGCGCCCGAGGCGCCCGAGCCGCTGGAGCCGCCGGAGCCGCCCGCGCACGTCCTCGTGCGCTGGCCGGCCCGCGTCGTCGCGGTGCTCGTGGTGCTGCCGGTGCGCGCGCTGTGGGACGGCTTCGGCGCGGCCGCCGGCCTGGTCGAGCGGTTCTGGGACGGCGTCGTCGTCCGGCCGTGGGTGGCGTTCTGGCGCTGGGTCGGCCGGCTGCTCCGGCCGTTCGGCCGGCTCCTCGCGGTGCCGCTGCGCTGGTTCCTGGCGTACGTCGCCCGCCCGGCCGGACGCGTCCTCGACTGGTGCTGGCAGTACCTCGTGCTGACGCCGACCCTGTGGCTGTGGCGGGTCCTGGTGGCGCCGTTCGGCCGCGGGATCCTCGCCCCCATCGGCCGTGCCCTGCGCTGGGCCTGGCAGGTCGCCGGCGGCGCGCTGCAGGCGCTCGGCGGGGCGTTGGCGGTGCCCTTCCGCTGGGCTCACCGGACCCTGGTCGCGCCCGCACTGCGGTGGGCCGGACGCACCGTGGTCGCGCCGGTACGCCGCGCCTGGCGCGAGGTCCGGACGCAGGTCCGCCGGGCGCTCGGTCGCTCAGCTCGCTGAGCCGGCCGGTCCCAGGGCCGAGCCCGCCCACCAGATGCGGGCGATCTCGAAGCGCGAGCCCGCGCCCCAGCGCAGCAGCACGTCGCCGACGTGCTTCTCGACGCCCTTGACCGAGATCCCGAGGACCTCGGCGATCTGCTGGTTGGTCCAGCCCGCGGCGACGTGCCCGGCGACCTCGGCCTGGCGCGGGCTGAGCGGCGCGGCGGCCGGCGCTCCGGGGACGGTGCGGTCGGGCGCGGCCCCGCCGACGGCGGCGAGCAGGCCGACCCGGGTCGCGACGCCGAAGGCGCACAGCACCCGCGAGACGTGGGCCCGGACCGTGCTCGGCGAGAGGAACAGGCGGGCCGCGATCTCGTCGACCTCCAGGCCCGCGAGGATCGCCCGGGCGACCTCGGCCTCGCGCTCCGACAGGACGTCCCAGCCCGCTCCGGCGACCGGGGGCAGCCGGCGCCCGGAGGCGGCGAGGACGGCACCCGCCGCCCGCCGTACGGCGGCGTGACCGGAGCGGTCGCTGTCGGCGACGAGCTCGCGCAGGGTGCGGGAGGCGGCGCCGAGGTCGTGCTCCTGGATCCGGGCCCGGGCGAGCAGGATCTGGCCCTCGGCGGCCTCCACGCCCCGGTCGTCGGCCAGGCAGCCCTCGATGCTGCGGGTGAGCAGGTCGACCGCGGTCGCGGCGTCCCCGGTCATCAGCGCGGCCCGCCCCCGTGCCCGCAGCACCGACGGCGCCGTGACCGGGTGCGCGGCGAGTGCGGACAGCGCGGTGAGCCAGACGCCGGCGGCGTCCTGGTCGTCGGCGAGGAGCGCGGCGTGGAGCAGGGTCTCGAAGGAGAGCGCGCGGTCGATGAGCGTGCAGCGGCTGAGCGCCTCGTCGGCGCCGGCCCGGAAGACCAGCGCCGAGGCGGCGGCCACGTCGTACACGGCGATCGCGCCGTAGGCGAGCAGCAGCAGCGCGCCGCGGTCGATGAAGTCGCGGGGCGCGGGCGGCACGTGCTGGGCGACCTGCTCCGCGACCAGGCCCACCTCGGCGTCGCCCGCATTGCCCTGGACCAGGACGGCGACCGCCTCGACCACCGGCGCGACCCGGCTGCCCGGCACCACGGACGCACGCACCGCGCCGAGCACCTCCTGGGCGCGCTCGATCCGCCCGGAGAAGGCGGCGATCCGGGCCTGGCAGACCCACATCAGCGGCGCGAAGGGGTGGCCCGCCCAGGCCGCTCCCGCAGGCGGTCCGGCGGCGTCGATCGCCGCAGCCTCGCCGATCCGGGCCGAGACGAGGGCGGCCTCGGCGGCGACGTACCGGACCGCGGACCACCAGCGCGAGCCCGGCTCGTCGGCGTCCGCGAGCAGCCGGGCCAGGAGCGCGCGGTCGGGCGGCGGGGCGTCGAGGTCCCCCGCCGCAGCCAGGACGGCGACCGCGAGGCACCAGGCCCGCGTGCGGTCGTCGTCCGCGGCGGTCAGGCCCGCGGCCGCCTGCGCGGTCGCCTCGGCGAAGTCGCCGAGCCAGAAGCCGGCCAGACCCGCCAGGCCGTACGCCGCCGGGTCGCCCTCGCGCGCCGCCGCGGCAGCGACCGCGCAACCCACCTCGGCCGTCCCCTCGGCGAGGTGACCGAGCACCTCGGCCAGCAGCGCCTCGCGGTCCATGAACCGAACATTCCCACGCGGGAGCGCGGTACGCGTGGATTACGCACGATCCCTACCGACGCGGGCCGCTCCGGTCGGGGAGAGTCCGGTGCTGTGACTGCCTCCCGCGCCCGTACCGCCCTCGCCGGACTCGTGCTGGTCCTCGCGACCGCCGCCGGCTGCGGGGACGACGACCCGGAGCCGGTCGCCGGCAGCACGGTGGACAGCACCGACAGCACCGACAGCACCGACAGCACCGCCGACAGCACCGAGCCGGCCGCGCTCCCCCGGTTCTGCGACCTCGTCACGCCCGAGGAGGTCACCGCGGCCGTGGGGGCCGCGGTGACGCTCGAGGCCGGTCCGCTGGACAGCTGCGAGTTCGGCCAGGACGACCCCCGCGCGCTCAGCGGCTCGCTCGGCGCGGTCGAGGTGGACACCGGCAACGGCGGGTTCGCGGCGTACCGCTCCGGCAGCAGGTCGACGCTCGACGACGGCGTCGACCACCCGATCTCGGGGGTCGGCGACGAGGCGTTCGTCGCGACGGGGACGTTCGCGGGCGGGGAGAACCTCCAGGGGGCCGGCGCGGTGCTCGTCGGCGGGACCGCCTACACGCTCGCTCTCGCGCAGGGCTCCGGCCTCAGCGAGGAGGAGCTCGTCGCGATCGGCGAGAAGCTCCTGCGGCTCATGGCCGACGCGGCCTGACCACGCGCCCGACACGTCCGGAGGGGCCGTCGCCGGGGCGCTCATCACCGGCAAGCAGATCCCCGGGTTCTTCTGCGTGACCGTGACCGGGCGGACCGCGTCCGCTCAACCCCGGGACCGCCACGCTCATCGCGTCGCCGGACTACACGCTCGACTCGACCGCCGTCGGCGCGGACCGCAACACCCACGTGGAGTCGCTCACCCAGAAGGGCGCGCCGACCTGCCCGAAGGGCTTCCGGGTGGCGACGTTCCTCCGCACCGGCGCCGACCTGGCGTTCGACCCGGAGCCGTTCGTCTTCCAGATCGACTGACGCCGAGGCTCGCCCCGCCGGCTCAGTGCGGGCGGGGCTCCTCGCCGAGCGCGACGCATGCGGCGTCGTACAGCGCGACGACCTCGCGGCGGATCTCGGCCCGCTCGGTGATCGGGCCGCCGGGCCAGAGGATGCGGCGCTGGCCGACCGGGCCCTCGGGGCCGATGACGGTCCAGCTGCCGGCCTCGCCGTCGGCATCGCTCATCGACGCGGCGACCGCCTCGGGGACGGCGTGCGCGCGGACGATGAGCAGGTTGTCGTCGAGGTGGTCGCTGTTCATGTGCGCGAGCACCGCGTCGACGACGGACGGGTCGAAGGTGTGGACCACGGAGGGTTCCTCTCGGTTCTTGGGGGGATTCAGTCGGCCAGGCGCACGGAGCGCCGGGCGAGCTCGTAGGCGGGGAGCATGCCTTCGTGCTCCTCGGCGTCCAGGCCGCCGAGCACCAGCAGGGCGACACCGTCGTTGCCGGGGGCGAGGAAGGCGCGCCGCGGCAGGTACGCCTCGTCGTACTCGTCGTAGACCTCGTAGGCGACCTCGACCAGCGCACTGCCCTCGTCGGACGTCGCGGACGTGAAGGTGAGGTCCCGGCCGGCGCCGTCCTCGAAGACGTCGACGAAGGTCGTCAACAGCGCCTCCGGATCACGGTCGGCCAGTGCGGCCGGGCCGGTGAAGACGCGGAGGTACCCGAAGTCGACCGGCGACCGGAGCTCGCACGCGAGATCGAACGGGCCCGGGCTGGTGAGCGAGGCCAGGCCGTCGCGCACCTCGGGGTCCGTCGCCTCGTCGGCCTTGGGGGGCTGGGGCACCCAGCCCTGGTCGCGGTCGAAGACGATCGGCAGCGGGCAGGGCGAGTCGGCGGCACCGACCGGGGCGAAGGCCTCGACCCGGTCTTCCTCGTCCGCGCCCTCGGCATCCGAGCCCGAGCACCCGGCGAGGCCGAGGACGCCGACCACCCCGAGCACCGCGGCCGCCCCGATGACGGACCGCACGGCGGCTACCAGATCCGGACGCGGTCGGCGGGCTCGAGCCAGAGCCCGTCACCGGGCGCGGTCGCGAACACCTCGTGGAACTCGTCGAGGTTGCGCACGATGTTGGCGCGGAACTCCGGCGGGCTGTGCGGGTCGATCGTCAGGTACTGGCGCTCCTGCTCCAGGCGCCGCTTGGTGCGCCAGACGTAGGCCCAGTTGAAGAACAGGTGCTTGCGGTCCTCGGCCGAGGCCTCGCGCCCGGCCGCGGCCTCCGCGATGAGGTACGCCGTGTGGGCGATCGTGAGCCCGCCCAGGTCGCCGATGTTCTCGCCGACGGTGAGCGCGCCGTTGACGTGCTCGTCGGGGATGTTGCGCGGCGCGAAGCCGTCGTACTGGGCGATGAGGGCCTTGGACTTCACCTCGAAGGCGGCCTTGTCGTCGGCGGTCCACCAGTCGTTGAGGTTGCCGTCGCCGTCGTACTGGGCGCCCTGGTCGTCGAAGCCGTGGCCGACCTCGTGGCCGATCACCGCGCCGATGCCGCCGTAGTTCTCGGCCGCGAGCGCGTCGGGGCTGAAGAACGGCTTCTGCAGGATGCCCGCGGGGAAGCAGATCTCGTTGGTGCCCGGGTTGTAGTAGGCGTTGACCGTCTGGGGCAGCATGAACCACTCGTCGCGGTCGACCGGCGCACCGATCTTGGCGAGCTGGCGGTCGGTCTCGAATCCCGCTGCGGCCTGGGCGTTGGCCACCAGGTCGTCCGGGACGACGACGAGCGCGCTGTAGTCGCGGAACTTCTCGGGGTAGCCGATCTTGGGCCGGAAGGTCTCGATCTTGTCGTAGGCCCGGCTCTTGGTCTCGTCGGTCATCCAGTCGAGCTTGCTGATCGACTGGCGGTAGGCGGCGAGCAGGTTGGCGACCAACTCGTCCATCATCGCCTTGGACGTCGGCGGGAAGTGCCGCGCGACGTACTCCTTGCCGACGGCCTCGCCCATCGCGCCCTCGACGAAGGAGACCGCGCGCTTCCAGCGGGCCCGCAGCTCCGGCGTACCGGAGAGGGTGCGGCCGTAGAAGTCGAAGTTGGTCTGCACGAACTCGTCGGACAGGTAGGGCGCCGCCGAGCGCAGCACCCGCGAGAGAAACCAGTCGCGCCAGCTCTCGACCGGCGTCGCCTCGAGGACGGCCGACAGGTGCTGGAGGTACGACGGCTGACGCACGACGACCTCGGCGATCGTCGCGTGGTCGCCGTCGACGTGGCCGCCCAGGTTGGTGATGTAGGCGTCCCAGTCGAACGCCGGGCAGAGTTCCTTGAGCTGGTCGGCGGTCAGCAGGTTGTAGGTCTTCTGGACGTCGCGGGTGTCGGCGCGCTCCCAGTGGCCGCGGGCGAGCTCGGTGTCGAGCGCGAGGATGCGCTGGGCCGCGCCGGCCGGGTCGGCGTGAGCGCCGAGCGTGAGCAGGCGGGTGAGGTAGCCGACGTACGCCTCGCGGATCTCGGCGAACTTGTCGTCGCGGTAGTACGACTCGTCGGGGAGGCCGAGCCCGCCCTGGACGAGGTGGAACAGGTAGCGGTCGGACTGCCGGTCGTCGGAGTCGACGTAGGACCCGAACAGGCCGTAGCCGCCGATCCGCTCGAACTCACCGAGGAACGCCGCCACGTCGCGGACGTCGCGCAGCCCGGCGACCGCGTCGACCAGCGGCTGAGCCGGGGCCAGGCCCGCGGCCTCGACCCGGTCGGTGTCCATGAAGGAGTTGAACAGGTCGGCGATCTTGCGCGCGTCGACGTCGCCCGAGGTGGCGGCGGAGGCGGCCAGCTCGGTGATGATCGTCTTGACGTCCTCCTCGGCCTGGTCGGCCAGTTGGACGAAGGGACCCCAGCTCGACCGGTCGGAGGGGATCTCCGCCTCGGTCAGCCAGGTCCCGTTGACGTGACCGAAGAGGTCGTCCTGGGGACGGATGTCGGGGTCCATGCCCGGGCGGGCGTCGTCGAGGATGCTCACGGGACGAGCCTAGGGTGTGGGTCAACGGGCGGGACTTCGGTCCTGATTTCGCGCCGGGCACTTGGATCCGCTAAGGCGCCCGCCGATTCCTGGTCCATGAAGCCCTCTCTCGGACTCCTTCCCGGGCTCGCCCTGTGCCTGACCTTGGGACTCACCCTGAGCCTCGGCCCCGGCGCCCCCGCACCCGCGAGCGCCGCGACCGTCTCGACCACGCCCGGCGTACCGGCGCGGCTGCTCGTGCAGCGGCTCCTGGAGGACCGGGTGCTCGCGCTGACCAACCAGCAGCGCCGCAAGCACGGCTGCGGCGCGCTGCGCGGCTCGGCGGCGCTCCGCAAGGCCGCGCGCGGCCACACCGTCAGCATGGCGCTGGCGGGCTCGATGTCCCACCAGCTGCCGGGTGAGGCCCGGTTCTCGAGCCGGATCACGCAGGCCGGCTACCGGGGCTGGCGCCTGGTCGCGGAGAACATCGCCCGCGGGTTCTCCACGCCGAACGACGTGGTCACCGCGTGGATGCGGAGCCCCAGCCACCGGCGCAACATCCTCAACTGCCGGCTGCGTGACCTCGGGGTGGGCGTGGTGCTCCAGAACGGCCAGCTCTGGTGGACCCAGGACTTCGGGGTCCGCTGACCGGACGCCGTCTTGTGATGGTTCATGGGGACTAGCCGACCTCGCCCGGAGCACCGGCGCGCGCGGAGCACCTGAGCTCCCAGGATGGCTCGCATGCTCCGCCGCCGCCGCACCCCGCTCCTGGGGGGAGTCCTCGGACTGCTGGTCGTCCCCGTCCTCGTCCTCGTCGTCGACGGGCCCGGGATCGCTGCGACCCCCGGCCCCGCGGCGGTCCCGGCGGTCCCGGCGGTCCCGGCGGTCCCGGGGGCCGAGCGGGCGGTGATCAGCACGCTCTTCGAGGCGCGGGTGGTCACGCTGACCAACCGGCGGCGGGCCCGGGCGGGGTGCCGGCCGGTCCGGGTCGACGTACGGCTGCGGGAGGCGGCGCGGGCGCACAGCACCGCGATGGCGCAGGCGGGACGGATGGCGCACACCCTGCCCGGCGAGCCGGGGCTGGTGCGGCGGATGACGCAGGCCGGCTACACCGGGTGGCGCCGGCTCGCGGAGAACCTCGCGGCCGGGTTCGTGACGCCCGCGGGCGCCGTACGGGCGTGGCTGGCGAGCCCGGGTCACCGCCGCAACATCCTGGACTGCCGGATGCGCGAGATCGGGGTCGGCGTGGTCGTCGAGGGGACGCAGCTGTGGTGGACCCAGGACTTCGGCCGGCGATGACACCGGGGCTACCGCCGGGTGCGCGGGACCGCCATGATGCAGCCGTGCGTCTCGCCGCCCTGCTCCTGACCGCGTTCACCGCGGCCGTGCTCCTGGTCCCCACGCTTCCCCTCTCACCTGCCGGCACCAGCACCGGCGCCGGCCCGGTCGCGACCGGCGTCTCCCCGGTCGAGCAGCGCCTCGCGAACCGGGTCAACCGGGTACGCGCCCAGCACGGCTGCGGCGCGCTCCAGCACCGCGCCGCGCTCCACGGCACCGCCCGTACCCACAGCGCGCTGATGGCCCGGCACCGCCGGCTCGCCCACCAGCTGCCCGGCGAGGCCACGCTCAGCAGCAGGCTCGCCGGCGCCGGCTACCCGGCCAGCCGCCGGATGGGCGAGGTGATCGCGGCCGGGGCGATGAGCCCCAAGCGCGTCGTGCGGATGTGGCTCGGCAGCCCGTCGCACCGGCGGCTGCTGCTCGACTGCCGGTTCCGGCAGATGGGCGTCGGCATCGCCGAGAGCGCGCCCGGGCAGCGCTGGTGGACCGTCGACCTGGTCCGCTGAGCCTGGGCCGGCCGAGCCTCGGCTAGTCGGTGAACCGCTGCGCGGAGTAGTGCTCCTCGGCGATCCGCCGCAGCACCAGCAGCAGCTCGCCGTAGACGACCTGGCCGACGACCATGCGCTCGACGAGCACGTCGCGGTCGGCCTCGTCCGGCCCGGCGAACGCGCCGATCTCGAAGCGCGCCAGCTCGTCCACCAGCCGCAGGTACGTCGCAGCGCCCTCCTGCGCGCTCTCGTCCTGCCCGCCGCCGAGGTCGAGGATCGTGCCGACCAGCGCCGCGAGGTGGTCCCGGTCGGGGGAGTCCGGGCGGACCCGGTCCCAGCCGGCCTGCTCGATGAGGGCGTCGGCCATCGCGCGCAGGTCCGGTCCGGGCTCCGGCGGCGCGCCGTGCAGGGCGTCGCAGGCGACCCCGAAGACGTCGTGCACCGAGGCGTCGGCGTCCTCGACCGCCTCGACGAGGGAGCGCAGCCGCTCGACGGGGACCTCGCCGACCTCGCGCAGCACGCGCAGGAGGCGCAGCCGGCGCAGGTGCGTGTCGTCGTACTCGGCGAGGCGGGCGGCGACCTTGCGGGCGGGCGGCAGCAGGCCCTCGCGCTGGTAGTACTTCAGCGTCGCGACGCTGACGCCGGCCGCGTCGGCCAGCTCGGAGATCCGCACGTGCGCCTCGATTTCCTCTTGACGATCCAGTCGGATAGTCGCACTATCTAACTAGACAGCGCAACTATCCAAGGAGCCGTCATGAGCCAGCCCGCCGCCTACCGTGCCGCCGCCGAGCACGCCCCCGCCGGCGTCCGGCCCGGGATGAACGCCGTCCGGCTGGACCCCGGTCAGGACGAGGTCGTCGTCTTCCTGATCGGCATGCGGGTCAACCGCTGGCGCCGGCTGCGCAGCTGGCTCCCCGTCCTGGCCGCGATGCCGCGGATGCTGCGCCAGCTCCAGAAGAACCCCGACCTCGGCCTGCTCCGCGCCGACCTCTACGCCAACGGCCGCAACTTCGTCGCCCTCCAGTACTGGGCCACGCCGGCCCAGCTCTACGCCTTCGCCCGGGCACCCGAGCTCACCCACGCCCCGGCCTGGGGCCGGTTCAACCGCCGGGCGGCGGGCACCGCCGACGTCGGCGTCTGGCACGAGACGTACGTCGTCCCGGCCGAGGCCGTCGAGGCCCGCTACGGCAACATGCCGCCCTTCGGGCTGGGGCGTGCGTTCGGTGTCGCCGAGGGACGGGTCAGCGCACGCTGACGACGAGCTTGCCGAGCGCGGCGCGGGCGTCCATGTCGAGCAGCGCCTGGCCGAACTCCTCGAGCGGGTAGACCTTGCCGACCGGCGGCTTCACCGCACCCGACGCGATCATCGGCACCAGCTGGGCCCACTGCTGCTGCAGGTAGCCCGGCCGCACGAAGGCGTAGGCACCCCAGCCGACCCCGCGCACGTCGACGTTGTTGAGCAGCAGCCGGTTGACCTTGACCTCCGGGATGCCCTCGCCCGCCGCGAACCCGACCACCAGGAGCCGACCCTGCGGGGCGAGGCTGCGAAGCGAGTCGGTGAACGCCGAGCCGCCGACCACGTCGAGGACGACGTCGACGCCCTTGCCGCCGGTCAGCTCGGCGACCGCGTCCTTGAAGCCGTCGAAGAGGACCACCTCGTCGGCACCGGCCGCCTTGGCGAAGGCCGCCTTCTCCTCGGTGCTGACCACCGCGATCGTCCGGGCACCGAGCCCGCGCGCGACCTGGAGGGTGGCGCTGCCGACACCGCCGGCCGCGCCGTGCACGAGCACCGTCTCGCCCGCGCGTACGCCGCCGCGCTCGTCGAGCGCGAACAGCGCCGTCAGGTAGTTCATCGGCAGGGCGACGGCCTCCTCGAACGTGATCGAGTCGGGCAGCGCGAACACCGCATCGGGGTGGCCGACGACGAGCTCGGACGCGCCGCCGTACCCACCGACGCCGGCGACGCGCTGGCCCGGCTCGAAGCCGGGCCCGGACACCACGACACCGGCATAGTCGACGCCCAGCGTGAACGGCGTCTCGGGGCGCAGCTGGTACTCACCGCGGCTCAGCAGCAGGTCGGGGAAGGACACGCCGACGGCGTGCACCTCGACCAGGATCTCGCCGGGACCGGGCGTGGGGTCCGGCACCTCCTGGACGACGATGTCGGCGGGACCGGTGGTGGTGACGACCTGGACTGCGCGCATGGCGGGCAGGCTACGCCCGTCCGTTTCATCCCGGTCCGGCGAGGGCAGGGAACCTGCCGTGAGCGACTGGACGGACTGGAAGCAGAACCGACGCCTCGAGGAGGCCGAGGCGCAGCTCGACGCCGAGCGCAGCGCGCGCAGCCGCCTCGCCGACCAGATGCGTACCCAGCAGGGCAACCTGCAGGGCCAGATCGACCGGCTCACCCGGGCCTTCGTCGCGCTCGTCGAGCACGAGGACATCCGCGCCGAGCTCGGCCAGTACGCCGACGCCGCCGCGTGCCGGCGCTACGCCCGCGAGGTGGTCTCGACCGTCGTCGCCACCGGTGCCGCCGCGCTGCGCGGTGCGGCGGAGCCCGAGGACGTGCCCGGCTACTGGCTGGCCCCGGCCGCACGGGGCATCGTCCGGATCGCCCAGGGCGAGACCGGCGGACCCGAGCTCCTCGCCGAGGCCGCGCACCGCGACCCGCGCCGGACCACGCTGCTCCTCACCCTCCTCGGTGCGCTCACCCGCGACCCCCGCTGGACCGCCGGGACCGACCTCGCCCGGGTGCTGCCGGACCGGCCCGAGGTGACCTACGCCCAGCGCCAGGTGTGGCTCGCCGTCGCCGAGGGACGCCTGGCGCCCGACGGCGACGCGCTCGCCACCGCGCTCCGCGCGCAGGTCGCGGCGACCGGCAGCGCCGGGCTCGACGAGGTCGCCGCCTGGCTCGAGGAGATCGCCCCGCCCGACCCCCGCCACCTCGCCGTCGAGCGGGCGACCGCCCAGCTTGCGGCACTCCAGCAGGTGCTGGCCGGCGGCGGCGTGGCGCCGGCCGCGGCCCTCACCACGGACCCGACCGATGTCCCCGCCGAGAGCCCGCCCGAAGACCCGCTGGCCGACTGCGTGCGATCGCTGGTCGACGAGGGCTCCCCCGGCGAGGCCGAGATCCTCGACCGGATGGCGACGGTGCGCGCCGACCTCGGCTTCATCGACGACCGCGCCGCCTCGCTGGCGCCGGCCTGGTCCGGCACCGCCGGCGACGTGGTCCGGCTGCTGCTCGACGACCTGGCCCAGCCGCCCGGCAGCCCCCGGCACGACCTGGCCCGGCAGGCGCTCGCCCCCACGCTCGGGAGGATCGGCGACGAGCTGGCCGCGCAGGCCGCCGTACCGCCTCCGGAGACGCGGACCGTCGAGGTCGCCGGCGAGGTGCTCACAGTCACCCGCGACGGCGTGTCCGGCGACTGGCCGGGCCGGGTCGGTGCCGCGATCGAGCGGCGCCATCCCGTCGACCGGCGACTGCTCCCCGGCGGCGGCGCACTCCTCGCCCTCGCCGTGGTGCTCGCCGGGCTGGGCTTCGTGGCCGCCGGCTGGTTCGTGCTCGCCGGGGCCGCGCTCGTCGGCGGCGGCGCGCTGGTCGGCACCGCACTGCTCCGGCGCCGCGCCCTGACCGAGACCCGGACCTCGACGCTCGCCGCGACCGAGCGCCGGATCTCCCAGGAGCGGGTCACCCTCGACGAGCACCGCGAGCGCAGCATCACCGCGTCCACCCGGGCGCGCGAGCTGCACCGCGGGGTGGGGACGGCCACGCTCAGCTCTTAGCGGGGCCCTCGCGCCGATGCATCCGTGGATTCCGCTGATCGTAGGGCCCGTTCGTGGTCCAGATCGCCGATCTGCGCAGGGTCGCCCATCGCTCCTTGACGACCTCGTACGCCATTGCGGACGGTGTGGCGACAGCGGGCCGACGAGGTGAGGAGTGGCGAGAATGGCGGAGGTTCTGGCCATCGCGGCGCTCTCGGCCGGCGCTGCCCTGCTGCTCGTCGGCGGCCTCGTCCACCTGCGCGACGGGCGGGCGCTGCTCGCCTCGTTGCTGCACCACGACGTCCTCCCCTACCGCGTTGCCCGCATCGCAGCTCGCACGACGCCTCCACTGCAGGTCCTGGTCGCCCTGGCGGCGATCGCGGCCGTAGCGACCGGTGAACCGAGGTTCACACCCGGCCGTCGGACTGGCCGCCACGGCGACCTTCCTGGCCATGGCCTGCTACCTCGCCGCCGCCGTGCTGCGAAACCCCGACGCGACCTGCAACTGCTGGGGCAAGGCGCAGCCGCTGACCTGGATCTCCGTCATCCGGGCCCTCGTCCTCGCAGGTGGCGCCGCCCTCTACTCGGGTGAGTCGGTGAGGGTACTGGACACGCAGGAGCTGTTGCTGGGGGCGATCCTCGGCGCGGCCTTCGCGACCGCACTTGCGGTGCTGCCCACCGCCACCCACGTGCACCGACAGGCCCAGCCCTGATGCCGACCGAAGGAGCCCGACCTTGACCGCCACCTCCGCAGCCCTCGTGCTGGCCTGGATCGCCATCGTCTGCTTGACGCTGGTCCTCGGCGGGGTGGTCATCGAGCTGCGCCGCGCCCGCGCGATCGGCGGGCCCCCCGGTTCGAGGGCGGACGACGTCGACCACACCGTGCGGTCGCGTGCCCTCCCGTCCGACCCTGCGGTCGCGCCCTCGCGGGTACTGCTGCTCGTCGACGAGAACTGCGCGGTGTGCCACGAGGCGATTCCTCAGTTCCTTCGCCTGTGCGACCAGCTCGATGGCCAGATCGAGGCGGACCTCCTGGTGTCGCACGACTGGCTCAGCCCTGACGGTCCGGCGAACGTGGTGATCGATCGCGATCTGTACGCCCACCTCTTTCCCGGCTGGCTGCCGGCGCTGGTCCACGCGACGTCGGACGGCGTGCTCAGCATCGAGCCCGCTGGGTCCGCGGCCGCGCTCGGCGCGCTCATCGACGAGGTCGCCGCCACCGCCCCGACTCCCGGCCGCCGCTGAGCAGCCGACGGAGCCGGACATCATGCTCACGCAGGCAACGAGGCCGCTCCCCCTGGCTCTCGCCCTCACCGTTGCGACCGCGGCACTCACGGCGGGTCTGATCCTCGAGCCTGAGGGCGCGCCCCACCAGGCGATGTGGGTCCTGCTCGCGATGGCGGCGGGATTCAGCATCTCCGGTTCGGTTTGAAGCCACAACTCAGCCCTGCTGATTGCGTCGGTCTGGCGCACCCATTCACGCACGTACTTCGTCGTCGGGCTCGTCATCGGAGGGAGCGCCACGGGCGTTCTCCTCGTGACGCTGGGCTCGCTCCTCGTACGGCCCTGGCTCCCGCCGACCTGGGCGGCAGGGATCGTCGTCGCGGTCGTTCTCTACGGCCTCCTGCACGACACCGTGCTGCCCCGGCTCCCCCTGCCGCAGAACGCGCGGCAGGTCCCGGAGAACGTCGTGCGGTCAGGACCCCGTCTCGGCGCCCTGCAGTTCGGCTTGGAGATGGGCACGGGAGCGCGGACCTTCATGACCTCGATGACGCCCCACATGCTCGGCGCGACCCTGCTCCTGCTCATGTCCTGGCAGGCCGGCCTCCTGGCCGGCGCGGCGTTCGGCCTCGGTCGCTCGATCGTCCCGCTCGCCTGGAGCCTCACCGAGCACGAGACGCGGTGGTCGAACGAGTTCGCCGACCGGGAACGCACGATTCGCACGGCCATCGCCGCCACCTCCGCTGCGGCATGGATCACCCTCATGACAGGAACGGGACCTTGGTAGTTCTCTCAGCACTCAACGCGCTCGGCAAGCGGCTCACGGTAGAGGTCGCGGGCGAGGTCACGGCGTCGCCGTGGTACTCCGACGTCAAGGTGGTCGCACCGCTGACCGGACGTGAACCCGACCAGGTCCACACCCGGGACTTCACGGTCTCGCCGCGCGGCAACCACGACTACTACATGGCCGAGGAGCTGAGAGCGCGCCCGTTCGCGCGACTGGCTTCCGGTGGCGGCGAGTTCATCTTCTGCGCGTCGGACGACCCGCGACGTCAGGGGCTCGCGATGTGGCGCGGCCAGCACCACGAGATCTCGACGTACGCCCCCGCCCCGTGGGCCCGGGACGACAAGTACGGGCTCGCCTGGTTCGAAGGACTCTCCTTCACCGACGAACCCGACGGCCTCGTCGTGCACAGCGAGCGCGACACGGTCGTCGTCGACTCCCTCGACATCTCCATCGCCGAGGTCGGCTACCTCTACGTCCACGGGGCGCAGAGCGGCCTCGGGTTCGTCCCCGAGCACGCCGGTGCCCTCCTCGGCGTGGGCGAGCTCTGGAAGCAGCTCGCAGACGACCTCGCACTGGATCACCTGATTTTCGCCAGCAGCACCGCCGTCGCCGTCGGCTCCCCGGCCGACCTCGACGACCCCCATCGCATGGTCGACCTCTTCGGCCGCGTCACGACCCTGGAATACGAGGTGTAGGAATGTCACGACTCAGCCTTCCCGAGATCCCGACCACGGATCCGCCCCATGTCAGGACCCGTCGGAGCAGCGCGCGCAAGGCGCTCGTCCGATCGCAGCTCGGCCGCCGCGGCTTCATCCTGGGCGGACTCACCAGCGCGTCCGTCGTGGCGCTCGGCGCCTTCGACGGCTTCCTTGCGAAGATCCCCGGTGTGGCCGCCGCACCGGCGGCGCCGACGTGGAACAACTGCCGCGCTTACCTCGATGCCGCGCGGGCCAGGTACGGCGGTACCGACGCAACGTATGCGCTGTGGGCCGAGTGCAACCCCCACGCGAGCCAGCACCCCGGCAACGTGGGAGACGACGGCGTGATCAATCCGGGAGACATCGGCAGCAAGTTCTGCGCCAGCGATGGCTACCACCGCCGCGACTACGTCGTGCCCGCGAACCCCGACGCCAACCGGCGCAAGTACGACCGACGTCCCTACTCGTGCGCAGGGAAGAACGCCTGGGTCTGGCGAGTCGACCTTGGTCGTCCTCTGCCGAACAAGAGGAGCCGCCTGTGCTCCGACGGCAAGGTCGAGATCATCGCGCCTGGGGGGCGGCACAAGAATTGGTTCAACACGGTGTGCGAGCGCCGGCTCCCTCAGTACGACCCTGACGGTGTCACTCTCACCGCCGACGAGTACTGATGCGCATCCTGCGAAGCCGCACCAGGCCGAATCATCGCCGAGCGGCCATCGGCGCCGGCGCCCTCGCGGTCGTCAGTCTGCTCCATGGATGCACGGGCGCCGCGAACGCTCCCGAGCAGACGTCGGGTACGTCCTCGTCGGGAGACGCAGTGAACCGCCAGGACTGGACCGGGCTGGTAGGCCGGGACGCGGTGCGACCGCAGGTCGTCCGCGCCGCGGACCTCGAGCGTGCTCCCTGGGCCCGCGGGTACCGCCTGCCCCGGCGCCCACCGCCTCCGGCGGACAAGGTCCCGCGGCTCCTCGACGACCTCCCGGGGCGCGCGGTGATGACCTACTACGCCGAACCGAGCCATCTCGCGGGTTTCGCGGGTTCGCCCTATCCCACGGCCTGGGACCGGGAGACCATCTATTTCCTGGGTGACGACCTGCGCTGGCGAGTACTCCCGATGACGGACCTCGGCCTCGCGGACTCGGCCTGGTACGGCACCGACAACTACGGCGCCGGCAGTCTGTCGCCGGACGGGCGCTGGTGGGGGACCACGTCGATGAACGGGAGCGTGGTCCTCGACTTGCGCACCGGCCGGGTCCACCGGGCCCGGGTCCCACGTGTCGGCCCGGACGCGACCGGTGCCGGCGTGATCTACAGCTGGACGTCCGACTCCTCGCGCGTACACGTCGAGGACACGGGCACCGGCCCGGGGGTCTGGATCGAAGCCCCCGAGTTCGACCGAGCCGCTCCCGCGCCCGAACGCGCGATCCCCCATGCGTCCGGGTACGCCGAGTCGCACAACCAACCCGGACGTCTGCCCTACCAGGCCGACCCTCCCCTGACCTTCCGGTTCTTCGACGACTCCGGCCGGCTGCGCGCTGAGCGGGTCGTCGGCGCCTCACTGCTCGGGAAGCCGTTCCGTGACCGGCAAGGCGGACCAGGTGCGTTCGTCTACGGCTTCCTCGACGGCGTCGAGGACCCTGATGGCGACCTCGGTTTGCGCAGTGTGCACGCATGGACGAAACGCGAGTATCTCCAGGAGCTGGCAGTCGTGGACATCACCAACGGGGCGGTCAAGGCGCGCATGCGGACCGACGCGATGATCCGCGGTCACTTCGACCGCGACCTGTGGCTGCTCGAACCGCCGCAGGTGCAGGGATCGGAGACCTATCCCGGAACCCGCTATCTCTGGAGCTCCACGACCGGCGAGGTCACCAAGCTCGCCGAGCTCGCGCCGCGGAGATCGGATGCGCGCGTCTACGAGTTCTCCTACGCCCGCGACCTCATCCGCGAGCGCTGAGGATCAGCTCGTGAGCCGGGCGTGCTCCGCGACCAGGTCGGCGTACCAGCTGAAGGAGCGCTTGGGCGTGCGCTTCTGGGTCTCGTAGTCGACGTGCACGAGCCCGAAACGCTGCGTGTAGCCCTCGGACCACTCGAAGTTGTCGATGAGCGACCACGCGTAGTACCCGCGGATGTCGACCCCGCGCTCGATGGCCTCGGCGACGGCGGTGAGGTGGAGCGCGTGGTAGTCGACGCGCTGGTGGTCGTCGACGACACCGTGCTCGTCCGGGCCGACGCCGTAGGAGCAGCCGGACTCCGTGATCACGATCGGCGGTACGGCGGCGCGGAAGCGCGCGCGGAACATGATCAGCCACTCGCGCAGCGCGTCCGGTACGACGGGCCAGCCGAAGTCGGTGACCGGGTAGCCCAGCACCTCGCGGAACTCGAAGGGCAGCTCGGCGTTCTCGTCGGCCGCGGCGATCCGCATCGGGTTGTAGTAGTTGACGCCGTAGAAGTCCAGCGGCTGGCGCATGGTGGCGAAGTCGCCGTCGCGCACGTGCGGCTCGAGCAGCATCATCAGGTCGTCGGAGTAGCGGCCGAGCAGCATGCCCTCGAGGTAGTGCCCGTTCCAGAGCGCGTCGAAGAGCTTGGCGGCGCCGACATCGGCCGGGTCGTCGCTGGCGGGCCAGATGGGGGCGTGGTTGTTGGCGCACCCGATGCTGGTCGCACCGGCCGCGCGCAGCGCGATCGCGGCGCGGCCGTGGGCGACGAGCAGGTGGTGACCGACGGGCAGCGCGTCGAACATCAGCGAGCGGCCGGGCGCGTGGAACGGGACGGCGTACCCCATGAGGGTGACGACGCTCGGCTCGTTGACCGGCACCCAGTCGACGACGCGGTCGGCGAGGCGCTCGCCGACGATGGCGGCGTAGTCGGCGAACCGGTCGATGGTGGCCCGGTTGAGCCAGCCGCCGTCGTCCTCGAGGGGCTGGGGCAGGTCCCAGTGGTAGAGCGTCGCCATCGGCTGGACGCCGGCCGCGAGCAGTCCGTCGACCAGCCGGTCGTAGTAGTCCAGGCCGGCCTGGTTGACCGCGCCGCTGCCGGTCGGCTGGATCCGCGGCCAGGAGATCGAGAAGCGGTAGCCGGAGGCGCCGAGGCGCCGCATCAGCTCGATGTCCTCGGGCCAGCGGTGGTAGTGGTCGCACGCGACCGCACCGCTCGAGCCGTCGACGATCCGCCCCGGCTCCGCGGTGAACGTGTCCCAGATGGATCGGCCTCGGCCGTCCTCGTCGACCGCACCCTCGATCTGGTACGCCGCCGTGCTGGTCCCGAACCGGAATCCGGCCGGGAACCGACCAGCGAGATCTCCCACCCTGTCTCCCACAGGCTCACCCTCGCATGCCGCAGTGCGCTGACACCGGCACAATCTGCCACGTGAGTGTGGAGATCCGCAGAGGTTCGGCCAGGTTCCTCGAACGCGCGCCCGGTCGGCTCAGCCACCACGGGTTCTCGTTCGGCCCCCACTTCGACCCCGAACGACTCTCGTTCGGGCCGATGGTGTGCCACGACGACCACGTGCTGGGCCGCGGCGCCGGCTTCGAGGAGCACCCCCACGAGGCACAGGAGATCGTCACCTGGGTGGTCTCCGGAGCGCTGGTGCACCGCGACGCGACCGGCACCGAGACCGTCCTCGGCGCCGGCGAGTGCGGCGTGCTGTCGGCGGGTGCCGGGGTGCGCCACTCCGAGGTGGCGAGCGAGGACGGCCCGGCACGCTTCGTGCAGGTGTGGCTGACGCCGGACGACGCCGCGGTCGACTCCGCGCCGCACTACGCCCGGACGGCGGTCGACGCGGCGCCCGGCTCCGGACCGGTCCGGGTCGCGGGGACCGGCGCGCCGCTGGCGCTCGGGGTGCGCGGCGCGGCGCTGGACGTCGTACGGCTGGGGGCGGGCGAGAGCGTCACGCTGCCGGCCGCGGCGCGGATGCACGCCTTCGTCACCACCGGCGCGCTGCTGCGCTCGTCGCTGGCCGAGCCGCTGGCGGCGGGCGATGCGTTCTGCATGACCGACGAGGGTCCGCACGACGTCACGGCCGCCGTACCGACCGAGATCCTGGTCTGGACCTTCGCCTGACCCGCTCAGCCCTCGCCGAGCTCGTCGATGCCGCCGACCAGCGCACCGGCGATCTCGCCGAGGCTGCGCACCTGCTCGGGGGTGAGCCGGTCGAAGACCAGCTCGCGCACCTGGGCCAGGTGCCCCGGCGCGATCTCCTGGAGGAGGGCGAAGCCCTCGTCGGTGAGCACCGCGAACTGGCTGCGCCGGTCGTCCGGGCACTGCCGGCGGGTCACCCAGCCGCGCCCCTCCAGCACGGAGATCGCGTGGGTCAGGCGCGACGGACTCGTCGCCGTCAACCGGGCCAGCTCACCCATGGTGAGGGTGCGGTCGGGCTGGCTGGAGAGGTTCGCGAGCATCGCGTAGTAGGTGTGCGTGATGCCCGCCTCCTCCCGCAGCCGCCGGTCGAGCGCCTGCGGCAGCGCCTGCACGAGCCGCACCAGCGGCAGCCACGCCGCCAGCTCGTCGTCGTCCAGCCAGCGCGGCTCGCTCACGCGATGTCCAGGTCCAGGGTGTGCGCGGTGTGGTCGCGCTTGACCGTGAGGTAGCGCCGGTTGGCCGCCGACAGGTGGACCCCCGTCGGCACCCGCTCGTCGACCGCGACCCCGTGCTCCTCGAGCTGCGCGGCCTTGTCGGGGTTGTTGCTCAGCAGCCGGATCCGGTCGGCACCGACCGTGAGCAGCATCTGGACGGCGGCGCGGTAGTCGCGCTCGTCCTCACCGCGGCCGAGGGCCAGGTTGGCGGCGTACGTGTCGAGGCCGGCGTCCTGCAGGGCGTAGGCGTCGAGCTTCTCGTACAGCCCGATACCCCGACCCTCCTGGCGCAGGTAGAGCAGGAAGCCACCCTCGGCAGCGATCCGCTCGACCGCCTCACGCAGCTGCGGACCGCAGTCGCAGCGCTCCGAACCGAACACATCCCCGGTCAGGCACTCGCTGTGCGGCCGCACCAGCGGCGCCTCGCCCCCGAGCGGCAGCTGCGCGAGCCGGGCCCGCCAGTCACCGAGGCCGAGCAGCAGGTGCTCCTTGCCGTCGACGAGGTGGTGGAAGGTGAGCACGTCCGCGGTCGTCGCGTAGCCGTCGGGGAAGCGCAGCGGGATCACGACCTGGGTGCGCACCTCGGCGCGCGGCAGGCGCGCGGCGTCGGGGCGCAGGAGCTGGAGGCAGTCAGTGGTCATCGTCGGTCCTTTGTTTCAAGTTTGAAACGATGACTGCTTCAAGGCACTCGGCGGGCGGGGTATTCCGGCGGGCGGGAGGTTTTTCCAAGGCGCCGGGACGCGGTCGGCCTGCCCGGCACTCCATGCCATCGACCAATCGCGGCGATGCAGAGAGCTGCCCCATGTCACGTCGAGCCGAACAACAGTCATGACTAGGCGCGCAACGCGTGTCCACAATCCGGTATGGCCATTGACCTTCCTTGGAGGTCCGCCGACTATTTCCGAACCTCGGAGCCGAGGGATTCTTCTTGACCGGAAGAAGCGCCACCAGGCGAATCACCGCGCCGCCGCACGATGAAAGGACTTTGCGTCTTGTTCACGATTGTCCTCGACATCTTCTCGGGCGTTCCCAATCCGGTGTGGACGTTGAGCCCTTCTCAAGGAGCGTCACTGAGAGAGCAGATTGCCGACGGAGCGGCGCCAGTTGTCGGGATCGATCAGGTTGAGACCCGTCTGGGATACCTCGGATACATCGTCCACGCCACCGGCGATGACGCCGACGCGCTGTCCAAGATGGGGCTGCCGAATCTGTTCCGCCTGAGCTCGGAGGCAGCTGGCCGCCTCAGCAGAGCCGAAATCGAGCGGGAACTGGCCCGGGATGCACGCGGAGCTACCCTCAACGAGCCTGCTCAGGAAGCCCTGTGGGAAGCCGTGGACTCCGAGGCGGTCGAGCCCTTCTCCCAAGTCGAGCCCTCCTCCCCGGGAAAACTCGCAGCCGCGGCGTGCAACCTGCAAGGGACTTCGTTCAGCAACTTCTCCTTCTGGAACGGCGTGTACTGCACCCGCGTCCGGAACAACTGCTACAACTACGCGACGAATGACCGCACCGACAACTTCGCTCAGCCCGGCTATCGAAGCAACACCGGCTTCGGCGGTCACTACCCCAACGTGCCGGCACCGACCGTGACGAACATCCGGAACGGGGCTCTTGGCGACGGGCTCAAGATGTCCTGCTCCGGAGACAAGCTCCGAGTGTGGTTCGCCATCTGGCCGGGCACGGATTACCACTGGTGGCGCCTGAACAAGAACGACGCAGGTACGAACCGGTGGTGCCACAAGCGCGGAACCTCTCCGGCCACGAACAAGGACCAGAACGGAGACTTCATCGTCAACGTCAAGAACTCGGCACGCTGGAACTACAGCGTCGATGGGGAGTTCATGTTCGTCAACAGTCCGCAAGGCAACGTGAAGGGATGGGGAGGTCCTCTTGACTACCAGTGCTAACCGGGGTCTCAGCCGGCGGGCAGCAATCGGAGGCGTGGCGGCCCTTGGGGCCGCCGCCGTCATCGGAGGCAAGAACTCATCTCGAGCGGCGGCCGCCGTCCCCCTCGTCGCTGCTCCCGCCGATTCCACCGATTCCGGCTCACCCGAATTCGAGAGCTGGCTCCTCGAAACGTGCCCTGACCCGGAGGTCAGGCTCAGTCTCGCCGACGTTGTCGCAACGTAGTCTGGACGGCAGCGAAACTTCGCTCCGCAATGGGAACCTTTCTTGTGGTTCCCGCCCTCTTAGTGTTGTGGGACCAAGGACTAGGTCGTGGCAGAAGTGACCACTGACTTCGATGACTTCGTAGGCTCGCGCCACCAGCGGTGGGTGCGGGTCGGGGTGTTGGCGGGCTGGCCCCAACAAGACGTCGAAGACGCGGTCCAGGCTGCTCTGTCGACGTTGTGGCGACGGTGGCGCCGAGTATCGGCGTTCGACAACCCAGACGCGTACGTGATGAAGGTTGTGATCAACAGCCTCAAGAAGGACGCCACCCGGCGAGCCCGCCGAGCGAGGCGAGCGGCCGGAACAGAGTCGCGGACGAAACAGAGCGAGGCCACCGACGACGACCCGCAAGAGCAGGTCGCCAGGTCGGCACTGGTTCGCGCGGCGCTCTCGGACTTGCCGCCCGACCAAAGAGCAACGATCGTCCTTCGATACTTCCTCGACCTGTCCGAGAAGGACACTGCCGACGTGCTGGGAGTTGCGGCCGGGACAGTCAAGAGTCGCACGTCGCGGGCACTCGCAGCACTCGCGGCAAACGGCCACCTCAAGGAGTACCAGGAACGATGATGGACACCGACAGGCTCTCGGAGATTCTTCGTGAATCCGCAAGCGACATCACCCCCCGCCCACCAGTCATGCCCGCGGGTCCGCCGCCTCGCCGACGCTGGATCCTCACCGTCTCCGCGCTCGTCACCCTCCTTGCCGTCGGTACCGCCGCGGGGATGATGCTCTCGAACGACGAGCCAGGCGATGGCGTGGATTCCGCTGCAAGCGACCCATCGCCTTCGCCCCAGGCATCGTCAGCCAAGTTCGACCGCGTAGACCGCAACGGAGTGAGCATCGAGGTGCCGGCGTCCTGGGACGTGGTCGAGGCAAACGACTGTAGCGAAGGCGGGCTGTCCACGAACGCCGTCGTGAAGCTGGCTGGGCCTGTCGAGGAATGCATGGGCTACCGCGCGACAGCTGCCAACCGTGTGTACCTCACGGATCTCAGGAGGCCTCCCTATGGCGAGCCCTGGGATGGGATCACAGAGGATGCCCGGTCCTCCAACGGCGTGCAGATCCGCCGGGTGACGTCAGGCAGCCTGGTTGGAATGAACTCGGCCGCGACTCTTGCCATCACCGTTCCAGAGCGCGACGTCGCCATCATCGCGACCGGCCCGAACATCGACGTGACCATACGGATCATGGAAAGCGTCCGGGTTGACTGAATCTGGCTGAGCAGTCGCGCCTGACGGTACGGGCACCCGGCGTCACCCGTTCTGCCGGCGGCACTATGCGTGTGGGGAATGCGGCCAAGCCTCAGGCCAGCACCCGGACCGCCGCCGGCATCAGCTCGACCGTCAGCGGCTGACCAGCGCCGGCGGGGAGTACGCCGAGCGCCTCCCCGTCGGCGCCGACCGGTACGGCGGCACCCCCACGGTGCCGCCCGGAGAGACGCACCTGCCGGCCGGTCAGGACGGTGACCTCGTCGAGCGCGACGTGGCTGCCGTCGTACACCTTGGGCAGTGAGCGGATCAGGTCCAGGTGCGAGGCGGCCTCGATGACGATGACGTCGAGCAGGCCGTCGTCGACGACGGCGCCGGGCGCGATGGCCATGCCCTTGCCGTAGTAGGCGGAGTTGGCTGATGGCGCTCAGCTGAATCTCCCCAGTTCTGCTCACTGAAATTCCCCACCCCGTGGCTCCACCAGAAGCGGGTGGGGCTCCTTCGAAGATGGCGGTCTCTGACCACCAGCCATCTCACGAAGGAGCCCTCGCTTCCCATGCTGACACGGGAGGAAGACATCGACGCTCACGCGTTGCGCCGGCAGGGCTGGACGATCTCTGCGATCGCCCGGCACCTGGGCCGGGACCGCAAGACCATCCGCGCCTACCTCGACGGCGAGCGGGTCGCCGGGGAACGGAAGCCCGCCGACGACGACCCGTTCGAGCCGTACCTCGACTACGTCCGCGCACGTCTGACCGAGGACCCGCACCTGTGGGCGGTGACGTTGTTCGACGAGGTCACCGCGCTGGGCTACGACCGGTCGTATCCGACGTTCACCCGCCAGATCCGCACCCGGGATCTGCGGCCGCACTGCGAGCCCTGCAGCGCGACGAAGGGCCGGGCGAACGCGCCGATCGAGCATCCGCCGGGTGAGGAGACCCAGTGGGACTGGCTCGAGCTCCCCAACCCGCCAGCGGCCTGGGGATGGGGCAAGAACGCGCACCTGCTCGTCGGCGCGCTGGCCCACTCCGGCAAGTGGCGCGGCCAACTGGCTCCGACCGAGCAGCAGCCGCACCTGATCGCCGGACTCGACGCCGTCGCCCGCAAGCTGGGTGGACTGACGAAGAAGTGGCGCTTCGACCGGATGACCACGGTGTGCCACCCGGAGTCGGGCAAGGTGACCGCGACGTTCGCCGCGGTGGCCAAGCACTACGGCGTCCAGATCGCGATCTGCCCGCCGCGACGCGGGAACCGCAAGGGCGTGGTCGAGAAGTCCAATCACACCGCCGCGCAACGCTGGTGGCGCACCCTGCCCGACGACGTCACCATCGAGGAAGCCCAAGCCTCCTTGGACCGTTTCTGCGAGCTGCGTGGTGATGCCCGGCTGCGTCCATCCGCCGTCGACGGCCGAGCCAGCGTGCTCACGGTCGCCGAACGCGAACCACTGGCGCCGGTGCCGGCCACGCCGTTCCCCGCCACGATCCGCGAGGACCGGACGGTGTCGGCGCAGGCACTGGTCGCCTGGCGCGGGAACTTCTACTCCGTCCCGCCCGAGCTGGCCCGAGCCCAGGTCGTCGTGTCCCAGCGCCTCGGCGACCCGCACGTCGACATCGCCACCAGCAGCGGGATCGTGATCGCCCGCCACGAGCTCGCACCCGACGGCGCCGGGGTGATGGTCCGCGACCACGGCCACGTGATCGCGCTCGAGCAGCTCGTCCTGGCAGGCCACGACACCTCCCGCCCGCACCGCCGCAAGGAACGCATCCCACCCGGCCCCGCGGCCCTGGCGGCCGCCGACGTCCTGCGCGCTCGCCAGCAACCCGACGACCTCACCGCCACCGCCGCTTCCAGCGACGACGTGGTGATCGACCTGTCCAAGTACGACCGAGCAGCAACCGGAAGGAACACCCTCACATGACCGACTCCCTGACCGTGCCGATGAACGGTACGCAGGCCAGCCTCTACCAGCAGCTGCGCGGCCACCTCGCCGCCTTGAAGCTAACCGCGGCCGCCGAACACCTCCCCGGCGTGCTCGCCCAAGCAGAAGCCGAAGAGTGGTCGATGACCGCGACGCTCGAGCACCTGCTCGCCCGTGAGGTCGAAGCCACCGAAGCCCGCAGGCTCGCCGGCCGACTCCGGTTCGCATCCCTGCCGACCCCGGCCACGTTGGCCGACTTCGACTTCGACGCCGCCCCCGGCGTCGACAAAAAGCTCGTCGAGGAGCTCGCGACCTGCCGCTACCTCGACACCGCGACCAACGTCTTGTTGATCGGACCGCCAGGTGTCGGGAAGACCCATCTCGCCGTCGGGCTCGGCAGGGCTGCGGCCGAAGCCGGCTACCGCACCTACTTCACCACCGCCGCCGACCTTGCCGCCCGCTGCCACCGCGCCGCCATCGAAGGACGCTGGGCCACCACGATGCGGTTCTTCGCCGGCCCCACCCTCCTCGTCATCGACGAGCTCGGCTACCTGCCGCTGCCCGGCGAAGCCGCCTCCGCGCTGTTCCAGGTCGTGTCCCAGCGCTACCTCAAGACCAGCATCGTGCTGACCACCAACCGCGGCGTCGCAGGCTGGGGCGAAGTGCTCGGCGACACCACCGTCGCCGCCGCCATGCTCGACCGGCTGCTGCACCGCTCTGTGGTGCTCAACCTGGACGGCGACTCCTACCGACTCCGCGACCACCACGCCAAGAACGAAGCACTCCGTCACGCCGCGACCGGCACCCGCCGACCGCTACAGTGACACCGCCCAGGGTGGGGAACTTAGATGAGCGACCCTGGGGAATTTCGGCGAGCGCCATCATGGCGATGACGACGGTGGCGGCGCGGTGCTCGCTGCGGGCGCCGTCGACCTCGACGACGCACTCCACCGGTCGGTACGTCGCCAGGGCGCGCACCGCGGCATAGGGGTACTGCAGCGTCGAGGGCAGCCAGTGGGAGCGGTCGACGATCTCGGCGGCGCGTGCGTCGACGCCGGCGTAGACCGACCCCGCCACGACGTACGACGACCCGTCGGCCTGGGTCACCCGGAGCAGGTCGATGGCCCGCTCGGCGCCCGAGAGCAGCAGCGCGGCCTGGGCGGCGGTGTCGTGGGGGATCTCGAGCATCCGGGCGAAGTCGTTGCCGCGCCCGGCCGGGACCATGGCGAGCACGCCGCCGAGGGCGGCGACCGAGCCGGCGACCGAGGAGAGCATCCCGTCGCCGCCGACGGAGACCACGACCGCGCCGTCGGCGACGGCCGCCGCGACGAGGTCGGGGGTCTCCGCGGCGGAGGTGGTGTAGGTGACCTCGACCTCGGCGCCCGCCTCGCGCAGCGCCCGCGCCAGCGGTACGACGACGCGCGGCGCCGCGCCCCCGCCGGAGCTCGGGTTGACGAGGAAGGCGAAGGAGCGGGTCACGGGATCAGCACCCCGGGGTTGAGGATCCCGGTGGGGTCGACTGCCCGCTTGACCGCGCGCAGGACCTCGGCGCCGACGGTGCCGATCTCGGCGGTCAGGTAGGGCTTGTGGTCGGTACCGACCGCGTGGTGGTGGGTGATCGAGGCGCCGGCGGCGACGATCGCCTCGCAGGCGGCGGCCTTGGCGGGCAGCCAGGTGGCGAGCGGGTCCGCGCCGCCGGGAGCGGCGACGGTGAAGTAGAGCGAGCACCCGGTCGCGTACACGTGCGAGATGTGGCAGAGCACCATGGCGCCCTCGCCGAGGGTCTCCTGCAGGGCGGCCTTGACGCGCGTGTAGAGGTTCTCCCGGTTGCTCCAGAAGGTGACCGTCTCGAGCGTCTCGACCAGGACACCGACGTCGAGCAGGCTGTCGCGCAGGTACGGCGCGTTGAACCGGCCGTGCGCCCACGCCTCCCCCGGGCCGGATCCCTGGGGAGCGCCGCCGAGGTCGGTGAGGGCGGCGGTGACGGCGGACTTCTTGGCCGCGACCGCGGCGGGCGTGCCCTCGTAGCCGACGATCATCAGGCAGCCGGCGTTGCCCTCGCCACCGATCGACTCGGGGTCGGCGAGGTTGATGGCGGTCTCGTTCTCGTCGGAGAGCCGGATCACCGTCGGCAGCAGGTCGGACTGGGCGAGGGCGCGGATCGCGTCGGCGCCGGCGGCGAAGGACTCCCAGCGCCAGCCCTCGTACTCCTTGACCTCGGGCAGCGGGCGGACCCGGACGGTCACCTCGGTGATCACGCCGAAGGCGCCCTCGGAGCCGAGGAACAGCTCGCGCAGGTCGGGGCCGCTGGCGTTCGCCGGCGAGGCACCGAGCCGGACGTCGCCGACGGGCGTGGCGACCCGGAGCGCGACGACCATCGCGTCGAAGCGGCCGTAGCCGGCGCTCGACTGGCCGCTGGAGCGGGTCGCGGCGAAGCCGCCGATGGTGGCGTACTCGAACGACTGGGGGAAGTGGCCGAGCATCAGGCCGTGCTGGGCGAGGAGCGCCTCGGCCTCGGGGCCGCGCAGGCCGGGCTCGAAGGTGGCGGTCGAGGAGACGGGGTCGAGCGCGAGCAGGCCGCGCATCCGGCCGAGGTCGAGGGAGAGCACCCCGGTCAGGCCGGCGGGGTCGGCGACCAGGCCGCCGGTGACCGCGGTGCCGCCGCCGAAGGGGACGACGGCGATGCGCTGCTCCGCGGCGTACGCGAGGACGGCGACGACCTCGTCGTGCCCGCCCGGCCGGACGACGACGTCCGGCGCGTCACCGAGGTCGCCGGCCCGCTGGCGCAGCAGGTCGGGCGTGGACTTGCCGCGCGTGCGCTGGCGGCGCAGCCCGTCGTCGAGGACGACGTTCGCCTCGCCGACGAGAGCGCGCAGGCCGTCGAGCTGATCCGCGGAGAGTCGCGAGGCGGGCACCGCGACGTCGGTCCGGGCGGGCGTGTCCTGGATCGGGAAGACCAGGCCGACGAGGTCGCGCACACCGTCGGGAAGGCCGGTGGCATGGGCCGGGTCGCCCCAGCGCGTGGCGGGCATCTCGGGCTGCAGGGCGGCGGGGCGCTCGGTGGTCATGTGTTACAGTGTTACACATGACGTCACATCGTCACAACGGCGAATCCGAAAGCCCCGGGAGCACCGAGAGCACCCCGCGCGACGGCTACCTCGATGCCGCCCGCGAGTGCATCCTCGACGTGGGCTGGCGGCGCACCACGTTGACCGAGGTCGCCCGGCGGGCGGGCGTCTCGCGGATGACGATCTACCGCGCGTGGTCCGACATGCCCGCGCTCCTGGCCGACCTGATGACCCGCGAGTGGGGCTCCCTGGTCGCCGGCCGGGTCGACGCGGCGACGCCGCCCACGCCCGGCTCGATCGCCGACACCGTCGTGGCCACCGTCGGGGCGCTGCGCGAGAACGAGCTGTTCACCCGGATCGTCGAGCTCGACCCCGAGCTGATCCTCCCCTACCTGCTCGCCCGCCGCGGCCGCTCGCAGGAGCTCATCCTCGAGGTCCTCGGCGCCGCGATCGCGACCGGCCAGGACGACGGCGCGATCCGCGCCGGCGCACCCGCGGCGATCGCGCGCGGGCTGCTGCTCGCGGCCCACGGCTACGTCCTGTCGGCGCACACGATGGTCGACGACGTGGTCGACGAGTCGGCCCTCGAGACCGAGCTGCACACCCTCGTCGTCCGGAGCCTCCAGCCATGACCAGCCTCACCCCCACCCGGATCACCCCCGGCCTCGCCGCCGTCCCGACCACGGTCGACGTGGTCGTCATCGGCCTCGGCATCACCGGCGCCGGCGTCGCCCTCGACGCGGTCGCGCGCGGGCTGAGCGTGCTGGCGGTCGACGCCCACGACCTGGCGTTCGGTACGTCGCGCTTCTCGTCCAAGCTGGTCCACGGCGGACTGCGCTACCTCGCCTCCGGCCAGGTCGGCATCGCCCACGAGAGCGCCGTCGAGCGCGGCATCCTGATGGAGACCACCGCGCCGCACCTGACCCGGCCGCTGCCCTCGATCATCCCGCTCTCCGCCGGCGTCAGCCGGCCGATGGGCACGCTCGCCGGAGCCGGCTTCCTCGGCGGCGACCTGCTGCGCCGAGCCGCCGGGACGAGCAGCGACACCCTCCCCCGGCCGCGCCGGCTCAGCGCCGCCGAGACCCGGCGGCTCGCGCCGCCGCTGCGGACCGACGGACTGCGCGGCGCCTACCTCGGCTGGGACGGCCAGCTCGAGGACGACGCCCGCCTGGTCACCACCATCGCCCGTACGGCGGCCGAGCGCGGCGCCCACGTCCGCACCCACGCCCGCGTCCTCAGCGCGACCGGCCAGCAGGTCGTCCTGCGCGACGAGCTCACCGGGACGCAGGTCGAGGTCAGCGCCCGCGCGGTCGTCAACGCGACCGGCGTCTGGGCCGGCGAGCTCGTCGACGACGTCCGGCTGCGCCCCTCGCGCGGCACCCACCTGGTGCTGCGCGGCGAGGCGCTGCCCGGTCTCGACGTCGCCGTCTTCGCCCCCATCCCGGGCGAGACCAACCGGTTCGTGCTCGTGCTCCCCCAGCCCGACGGCCAGCTCTACGTCGGCCTCACCGACGAGCCCGTCGACGGCCCGGTCCCCGACGTCGCCGAGCCGACCGAGGTCGAGATCGGCTTCCTGCTCGACGTCGTCGCGGCCTCGTTCGCGCGGCCGCTGCGCCGCTCCGACGTGGTCGGCGCCTTCGCCGGCCTGCGGCCGCTGCTCGACGGCGGCGACGACGCGACCGCCGACCTGTCCCGCAAGCACGCCGTGCTGACCTCGCGCACCGGCGTCGTGACGATCGTGGGCGGCAAGCTCACCACCTACCGCCGGATGGCCGAGGACGCGGTCGACGCCGCGGTCGCCGCCTCCGGCCTGGGCGCGAGCGCCGGCCCGTGCGTGACCGCGACCCTGCCACTGGCCGGCGCCGCCCCGCGCGCGGCGCTCGCCGACGCGGCGGCCCGCGCCGCGCACCCCGGGCAGGCCCGGCTCATCCGGCGCTACGGCGCCGATGCGGACCTCGTCCTGTCCGCCGCCGTCGAGGCGAGCGGCTGGAGCACCGCCGACCTGCTCGCGCCGATCGCCGAGGGCGTGCCGACGGTGGGGGCCGAGCTGTTCTTCGGCGTCACCCACGAAGGCGCCGCGGACGTCGCCGACCTGCTCGACCGCCGCACCCGGATCGGGCTCGTCCCGGCCGACCGGGCGCTCGCCGTACCGGCGGCGGAGCGGGTGCTGGCCGCGGCCCGGACCCAGCCCGCCTAGCCTGCCTGGCCCACCTAGCCCGCCTGGCCCGCCGCGCGGGCCAGCGCGGTCATCTGGTCGACCACCATCCCCCGCCGTACGGCGGCCGATGCGGGATCGCTCAGCACCACCTCGGTGAGCCGGGACAGGCTCCACCACCCCACGACCACCGAGATGGCGCTCAGCAGCAGGTGCTCCGCCGCCGCGCCGCCGAGGCCGCCGACGGACGCGCAGATCCGGGACGCGTTGACCGCGCAGGTCGGCTCGCGGCTGTCGACGGCGACCGGCGCGTCGAGCTCGAGGCTCTCCCAGACCAGCAGCCGCGGGAGCTCGGGGCGGGCCAGGCAGCGGTCGAACATCCGCCCGGCGAACTCCCCGATGCCCTCGGGCGTCGTGTCCTCGATCTCGAGGCCGTCGAAGAAGGCGCCGAGCTCGTGCTCGAGCACCGCCGCGAAGAGCCCCTGCTTGTCACCGAAGTAGCGGTAGACCCGCTCCTTGTTGATCCCCGCGTCACGGGCGATCGCGTCGATCCGGGCCCCCGCGAAGCCGAGCGCCGCGAACTGGCGGACCCCGGCGTCGAGCAGCCGGGTGCGGGTCCCCTCGGTGTCCCATGCCACGGGACCAGCGTAGCCGACTCCAACCATCCGTTTGGAAATGTGGCCGAGCCTCGCTACGGTCATCTCCAACCAAACGTTTGGAGATGACCGATGCATCCGTTCCCTCACCTCTCCCCCCGGACCTCACGATGAGGGCCCTCGTCCTCGGCGCCCGCGGCGCGGTCGGCCGCGTCGTCGTCGCCGAGCTGCGCCGCCGCGGCCACGAGGTCACCCCGGCCGGACGCACCGCGCCGCCCGACGGGGTCGCGGTCGACCTGACCCGCCCCGAGGACGACGCCGCCCGGCGCGCGCTCGCCCGTGCGGTCGAGGGGCACGACGTCCTCGTCAACGCGGCCGGCGTCGAGAGCACCGTGGTCGCGGCAGCGGGAGCATCCGTCCTCGTGGACATCTCGGCGACGAGCTCCTACCTGGCCGCGCTGCGGGAGGCGGCACCGGCCGCGACGACCGTCGTCCTCGGTGCCGGGCTCGCCCCGGGACTGAGCACGGTCCTGGTCGCGGCGCTCGACGTCCGGCCCGACGACGAGATCGACGTGGGCGTCCTGCTCGGGACGGCCGAGCGCCACGGCGACGCGGCCGTGCAGTGGACGGCGGACCTGGTCGGCGCCCCGGTCCACGCCCCGCCGGAGGGCGGCCGGGTGCTCAACCTGCGCGACCGGCGGCGCCTGACCGGTCCGGACGGGCGGACCCGGACCTACCTGCGGGCGGACTTCCCCGACCACGTGCTCGTCGGCGAGCGGCTCGGCGTCGCGATCCGCAGCCACCTCACGCTGAGCAGCCGGGCCGCGACGGTCGCGCTCGGGCTCGCGGCGCGGACCGGCGCGGGCGGCCTGCTGCGCCACTCGCCGCACGTCGGCTCGGCCGCCTGGCAGGTGGTCGCGGTCAACCGTCGTACCGGCCAGGCGCTCGGCGCGAGCGGCACCGGCCAGTCGCACGCGACCGGCGTCCTCACCGTCCTCGCGGCCGAGCGAGCCGTGGCCCGGCCGGCGCTCGGGCCGGTCACGATGGCCGACCTGGTCGACCGGACCGAGGCCCTCGACCGCCTCGCCCCAGGATCCGCGCCGCAGCACCGATGAGTTTCGCCCCTGCCCCTGGTCGGACCCTTCAGGCAGACTGACGAGCACCAGGGCGGCGGCGATGACGATGGCGATGGGACACACGGTGACGGAGCAGGCGCAGACGACGACAGCGGCGACGACGGCGAGCGACGAGCTCGCGGACTTCGACACGCTGACCGGGCGCTACCAGCGCGAGCTGATGGCGCACTGCTACCGGATGAGCGGCTCGGTCCACGAGGCCGAGGACCTGGTCCAGGAGACCTTCCTGCGCGCCTGGAAGGCCTCGGCCAACTTCCAGGGCCGCAGCTCGGTCCGTACCTGGCTCTACAAGATCGCCACCAACGTGTGCCTGACCAACCTCGAGAGCAAGCCGCGCCGGCCGCTCCCGACCGGTCTCGGCACCGCCGACTCCGCGCCCTCCGACGAGCTGCTCGAGGACCACGAGGTGCCGTGGCTCGAGCCGATCCCGGACGCCGCCGTCGAGGTCGCCGAGCGCGACACGATCCGGCTGGCGTTCGTCGCCGCGCTCCAGCACCTCCCGGCCCGCCAGCGCGCGGTGCTCATCCTGCGCGACGTGCTGCGCTGGTCGGCCGCCGAGACCGCGACCGCCCTCGACACGACGACCGCCGCGGTCAACTCCGCGCTCCAGCGCGCGCACGCCCAGCTCGCCGAGCGCGGCCTGACCCCCGACACGGTCGAGCCCGACCTCGACGCGGCCCAGCGCCAGCTCCTCGACGCCTACCTGGCGGCGTTCTGGCGCAAGGACATCGACCAGATCGTCCAGCTCCTCAAGTACGACGCCACCTGGGACATGCCGCCCTTCCTCAACCACTACCGCGGCGCCGCCGCGATCGCCGAGCTCATCGGCACCAAGTGCCCCGGCGGCTTCAACGACATGCCGATGGTCGAGACGATCGCCAACGGACAGCCCGCGTTCGGCCTCTACATGCGTCACCCCGAGGGCCACTTCGAGCCGTTCCACCTGCAGGTCCTCCAGATGACCGGGTCCGGCGACGACCTGCGCGTCGAGCACGTCACCGCGTTCTTCGACGCCCGGCTCTTCGCGCGCTTCGGGCTGCCCGAGCGGCTGCCGGCCGACTACGTGCCCGTCCCGGACGCCCCCGCCTGCGCGGGGTGAGCCCGATGACCGCCGAGCCGACCCCGGCCGGGCTGGTCGCGGGGCTCGACGTGCTGCAGCGCGCCCTCGACTACACCCGCGCCGCACTGGGCACGATCACCTGCGCGGACGTCGACCGTCCGACCCCCTGCGCCGGCTGGGACCTCGCCGACCTGCTGGCCCACATGGAGGACGCCCTCGACGCCTTCGCCGAGGCCGCCGACGGCACGATCGGCCTGCGCAGCGCGGCCCCGGCCCCGCTCGAGGCGCGCGTCACCAGCCTGCAGACCAAGGCCTGCGGACTGCTGGCCGCCTGGATGCACGCGAGCTCGCCGTACGTCGACGTCGGCGGCCACCCCCTGCCCGTCGACGCGGTCGCCCGGCTGGCCGCCGTCGAGATCGCCGTGCACGGCTGGGACGTCGGCCGTACGACGGGCCGCGGCACCCCCCTGCCCGAGCGGCTCGCCGCCGAGCTGCTCCCCACCGCGCTGCGGATCGCGCTCGAGGGCGACGACCGGTTCGCCCCGCCGGTCCCGGTCGCCACCGAGGCTCCCGCGGGCGAGCACGTGCTCGCCCTCCTGGGCCGGCGTACCTGAGCGCTGTCCCCGCGCGGCGTGCGAGCCACCGCGGAAGTGCTGCCGGCGGCGACGGAGGAGCTCCGTCGCCGCCGGCAGTCGGGGACCTGGACCCACGAGGTGTGGGGATCTCATGGGCCTGACGTCTGTCCCCGCCCGTCCACCGGGCACCCCGGAGGGGGATGGGGAGAGCGTGGCCGATCCCGAACGGGCCTGGGTGGAGAAGTCCGCGGATTTGCCGCAGATGACACCCGATCGGGGGCTACGTGTCAGTCGATCGGCACCGCCGTCACCACGACGTTCTGGCGGTAGTGGAACCCACCGCCCGGCGTCGTCGTCCGGCCGGTGCAGCTGATCAGGACCAGGCGGTGCGCACCCGTGGTCGAGAAGAACCGCGCGGGCAGCTTCTTGGTCCGCGAGAACCGCTCGATGCCGGTCACCCGGTAGCGCAGCGTCTTGCCGCCCTGCACGACCGTGACCACCTTGCCCTTGCGGATCTTGGACAGCTTCCAGAACGCCCCCGGCCGGTCGTGCCGGTCGGACACGTGGCCGGCGATGACCGTCGTACCGATCAGGTCGCCGGCCGCAGCCGACTGGGTGAGCTGACCCGTACGGGCCACGTTGCCCGGCACCTGCATCTGGCCGCGCGTGATGCCGACCAGCGAGCTGGCCGCGTTGACACCGAGCGACGGGATCCGGATCCGGCTGACGCTACGACGCGCCGACGGGTCCCAGCCGTCCGTGCTGAAGCCGGTACCGACGACCGGAGCGGCGTACGACGGCTTGCGCACGATCGTCGTCTCCGCCACCAGGCCACAGGCGTGGGTCGCGGCAGTGTTGCGGCTGTCGGCCGTGGTCGAGGCCACCCAGGTGTAGTAACCCGTGCGGTTCACCTGCACCGACGGCGTCGCGATGGTGCCGTTGGCCGGCGTGAAGGCCACCGTGCGCACCGCAGTCGCCGGCGTGCAGGTGATGTCGGCCCGGGAGGCGAACGGTCCGTACAGCGTGGCCGAGCCGGTCGCGCCGTGGCCGGGGACGAAGCCCTTGATCGTGACCTTGTCGAACACCGCGGTGCCCGGCTTGACCGTGCGGTGCGAGGCCTCGGTCGTCAGGGAGACCTTCGCCTGACCCGGCAGGACGGGGCTCTTCACGTCGGTGGTCTCCGCGGCCAGACCGCACGCGTGGCTGGCCGCGGTGTTGCGGTCGTTCGCGCTCAGGTGGACCTGCCACGTGTACAGCCCCGGCTGGTCGACCGTGATCGTCGGCGTCGAGATCGTCCCGTTGGCCGGCGTGAAGGTCACCGATCCCACCGCGTTGGCCTCGGTGCACACCGACGCGTCGACGCTGCTGAGCGGCCCGTACAGCGTGGCCGTGCCCGTGCTGGCCGGAGCGCCGCCCGGGACGAGACCGGTGACGGTCACGACGTCGTGCAGCGCGACGCTTCCGCCCTCGAGGGTGACCGTGGCCGCGCTGGCCTCGGTGGTCACCGTCGGCGCGGCCTTGTCGACGGACACCGTCTGGGCGGTGTCGTTGATGTCCTCGTGCGCGGCCACCACCGGCGCCTGACCGGTGACCTTCAGCTGCTCGAAGGCGACCAGCGACTGCCCGGCGTACCCGGCAGGAACCGTGAACTCCACCTCGACCGTGCCGTTGGCCGAGGCCGGGGTGAAGGTCTTCGAACCCGTGATGCCGGTGGCCGAGCCGTCCGACTTCTTCATCAGCTCACCCGTCACCGTGTACGACGTGCCGGGCACGAGGTTCTGGTAGGCGATGGTGTCGACGACCGTGCCGCCGCCCGCGGGGATGGCGTGGTCGCCGTCGGCCTTGTCGGTCAGCGTCGTGCCGATGCTCGGCGCCGGCGCGGCGGCCCAGGCGGCCGCGGCCGTGCCGGTGGTGGTGGCGGTACTGGCGGCGACCAGGACCATCGACTGCCGGTGGCTGCCGGCGGTGGGCGTACCACCGCTGGTCGTCGGCACCGAGATGACCGTGCCAGTGCCGCCGGAGCCCTGGGCGGTCACGGTGACCGTGGCCGAACCAGCGGTCGTCGAGCCGCGCAGGTCGAGGTAGATCTCCTGACCGTCGACCACGGACGCCGCGTTGATCGGCGCGCCGGCGCCGTCCGTCAGGGTCACGCCCGGCGCGACCGAGACGCTGACCGTCGGCTGGTTCGTGTGCACCGTGAACGGGCCGACCAGGGTGCCGGCCTGCTGGGCACCGGCGGGAGCGGTCACCGACGCGGTGACCGCGGGGCTGGCCGCCAGGGTGTTGCCGGCGTTGATCTTGCCGATGAGGTACCAGTACGCGGCCTCCGCGTTGGCCTCCGAGTCGGAGCCCGCCCAGTTCCAGTTCGAGTCCCAGCCGACGTCGGTGTAGCGCCAGATGGCGTACTGGACGGCCTCGACGGCGTCCTTCTGCGACAGGCCCGGGACGCCCGCGGCGGTCGCGAAGTCCGCCAGGCTGAGCGCCGGGTAGCTGTTGGCGAGGATCCACAGCACCTTGCCGGGCACCGTCGGGTCGGTGTCGTACAGGTTCGCGCCCACGAAGGACGAGACGTCGCCGGCGACCGCGGTGGTGTTCGTCTTGGCCGAGACGTTGTGCTCGATGCAGTACGCCCAGAAGTCCGGGGTGCCCGGGTTGGCGGTGTCAGCCGGTACCGGGCTGTAGACGGCGTGCATCGACGATCCGCTGTGGCCCTGGGTCAGGGACCCGATCCAGACGGTGTCGCCAGGTGCCGGTGTCGTTCCCGCGGACGCCGACGGCGTCCACGGCGACACGACGGCGGCGCAGAGGGCGAGCGCCAGGCCCACCACCCACGCTCGCCATGCAGGATGGCTCGAAGTCGAGCTGCTCATAGACCTGTCCCCTTCATCTCGGCGCCGCCCCTGGAGTGCCCAGCGCGGCTTGTTCGTTCGTCACGGGTGCCCGTTGCTCCCCCCGGGCCCACCGGCAGCCCCCACGGCACGTCGGTGTGCGGCGTACGGGGGGGCTGATCGGCGCGATCTCCCGTCACTTCGAGAACGACCTACCGGGCGATCGGCGCTGGCACCTGGCCCATATGACCCCCATTCGGGGGTCATATGTGATACGGTGCCAAGGTCACGCTTCTGTAGCGCGATCGGCGTTCTCATGTACGTCGGACGCCGCTGGCGACCGTTCCTTACGCCGATCGACCCCACAATCTTTCTCGCGCGTGTCGGCACGCGCCCGGTCGGCAAGCCCGCAGATCGCGGCCTAGACTCCCGCGCATGTCCGAGCAGACCGCCGTTCCGAACGTCCGTCACCGCACCCGTCGGATGCTCGGCCGCGATCCGCACGAGGGCCACCGGGCCGCGACCCCCCTCGAGCTGCTCTTCGACCTGACCTTCGTGGTCGCCTTCGGCACCGCCGCCAACGAGCTGGCCCACGCGGTCGCCGAGGAGCACGTCTGGGCGGGCATCCTCGGGTTCTGCTTCGCGACGTTCGGCGTCTCGTGGGCGTGGATCAACTTCACCTGGTTCGCCTCGGCCTACGACACCGACGACTGGATCTACCGGCTCACCACCATGCTCCAGATGATCGGCGTGCTGGTGTTCGCGATCGGCCTCAAGCCGATGTTCACCTCCATCTACGAGCACGGCGAGACGCTCGACAACGACGTCATGGTCTGGGGCTATGTCGTCATGCGGGTCGCGATGGTCCTGCAGTGGTGGCGGGCCGGCCGGCACGACGCGGCACGGCGACCGGCCTGCCAGGCCTATATCGTCTCGATCCTCGTCGCCCAGGTGTTCTGGTGCGCGCTCGCCCTGGTCGACCTGCCGGTCGGGACGACGTTCGCGCTCATGGTCATCCCGTTCCTGATCGAGATCGGCGGCCCGGCGTACGCCGAGACCCGCCGCGGCGGGACGCCCTGGCACGCCCACCACATCGCCGAGCGCTACAGCCTCATGGTCATCATCGCCCTCGGCGAGGGGATGATCGGCACGATGGCCGCGATCAGCGAGCTCTCCACCGACGGCCTGACCTGGGACATCGCGTGGCTCGCCCTGGCCGGGATCTCGCTGACGTTCGGCATCTGGTGGAGCTACTTCGTGATCCCGTTCGCCGACATCCTGCATGCCCACCGCGAACGCTCGTTCTCGTTCGGCTACGGACACATGCCGCTCTTCGGCAGCATCGTCGCGGTGGGAGCCGGCCTGCACGTGGGCGCCTACTACCTCAGCCACGAGTACCACATCGGTCTGGTCGGCTCGGTGCTCTCCGTGGCGATCCCGGTCGCGCTGTTCACCGTCTTCCTGTACGCCGGCTACACCGTGCAGACGCGCAGCTTCGACTCGCTCCACGTGGTCCTGCTGGCGATCTCGGCCGCGCTCGTCGTCGGCTCGGTGCTGCTCGCCGCCGCGGGGGTCGCGCTGGTCTGGTGCCTGCTGGTCGTGGCGCTCACGCCGTGGGTGACGGTCGTCGGCTACGAGCTCCGGGGCTACCGGCACAACCTCCGGGTGCTCGGCTCACTCGACGGCTGAGCGCCGCGGGGCGAGCACCACGCAGACCGCCAGGGCCAGCGCCAGCAGGCAGCCCGCGACCAGGAAGCCCCGTGCGTAGCCCGCGTTGAGCGCGACCAGCGGCGGGCCGCTGTGGTGGCGGGTCGTGCTGTCGGCGATGGTGACCAGGATGGCCAGGCCGATGCTGCCGCCGATCTGGCGCGCCGCGTTGAGGACGCCGCTCGCCAGGCCCGCCTCCGCCGGGTCGACCCCGCTCGTGCCGACCATCGTGGCGGTCACGAAGCAGGCGCCCAGGCCCACGCTGGCCACGATCGACGGGCCGAGCAGGTTGCCGACGAAGCCGCCGTCGACGTCGATCGTCGCGAACCAGCCGATCCCGATCGCGGTCAGCGCCAGCCCGCCCACGAGTGGCCAGAAGGGTCCGCGGGCCGCGGCGACCCGCATCCCGACCATGGTCCCGGCGACGGTGCCGATGCTGAACGGCACGAACGACAGCCCGGCCTGCAGCGGCGTGTAGCCCAGGACGTTCTGGAGGTAGAGCGAAGCCAGGTAGAACGCGCCGAACTGGCCGAGGGCGATGAAGAAGATCAACGTCCCCGCCACGGCCAGCGAGCGCTGGCGGAACAGCCCGAGCCGGACCAGCGGCTCGCGCGCGACCCGCGCCTCGACGTACACGAAGGCGAGACCGAACAGCACGCTCAGGCCGAGCAGCCCCAGCGTGTGGGCCGAGCCCCAGGAGTAGCGGTCGGTGCGCACGACGGCGTACACGAGCAGCGAGGTCGCGGCCGTCACCAGCACCGCGCCCAAGAGGTCGAGCCGGGGCCGGCGCCGCGGCAGGTCACGGACGGCGACGAGTGCCAGCGGGATGGCGAGCGCCGCGATCGGCAGGTTGACGAAGAACACCCACGGCCAGCTCAGCGCCTGGGTCAGCGCGCCGCCGAGCAGGACGCCGCTGGCGCTGCCGAAGCCGGCCACCATCGACCAGATCCCGAGCGCGCGACGGCGCTCGGGCCCCTCCGGGAAGGTGGTCGTGATGATCGTCAGGCTGACCGGGAGGAGCACGGCGCCGGCGATGCCCTGGATCGCGCGGGCGGCGATCAGCTGACCGGGGTCCTGGGCGAGCCCGGCCGCGAGCGAGGTGATCGCGAAGATGCTCAACCCGAGCAGGACCGCCTTGCGGCGCCCGAACAGGTCGGCGATCCGGCCGCCGAGGAGCAGCAGCCCGCCGAAGGTCAGCGTGTAGGCGTTGACCACCCACTGCAGGTCCGCGGAGGCGAAGCCGAGGTCGTCGCGGATCGAGGGCAGCGCGACGTTCACCACCGTGATGTCGAGGACGACCATCAGCTGGCACAGGCAGACCACGGCCAGGACCAGGCCGGGACGGCGCTGGGCGGCGGCCGTCGGGGCCTCCGGTGACGTGGCGAGGGGGGCGGGGGGCGACATGCGAACTCCTTCTTGGACAGTGTCCAATAAGGTAACCCTAAGTTGCTGGCGTGCCAACCCCTTTGTGGCACGGTGGCCCTGTGGCCGCCCGACCCTCCCGCTCGCCGGTGACTCCCGAACGGGTCGTCACGACCGCCCTCGAGCTCACCCGGGAGCACGGCATCGACGGCTGGAGCCTGCGCGACCTGGCCACCGCCCTCGACACCTGGCCGAACACGATCACCCACCACGTCGGCACCCGCGAGCAGGTCTGCGTCGCGGTCGTCGACCGGGTCGTCGCGGAGATGACGAACCCGCCGGCGGACCTGCCCTGGCAGGAGTGGTTCCGGACCTTCCTGACCGACGGCCGCACGGTGCTGCGCCGCTACCGCGGGGTCGCGCTCCGGCTCAGCCGCGACGGCGCCGGCGTACCGGCCGCGATGCCGATCATGGAGCGCGGGGTGACGCTCCTCCTCGACGCCGGCTTCGGAGCGGACGCGCCCCGGGCGTACTCGCTGCTGCTCAACAGCGCCATCCTGCTCGTCGCGCTCGGCGACGAGCGGACCGCGGCGGGGGTCGGCGCGGGCGACGTACCGGCGCGGATGCGCAAGGTCGCCCCCGCCCCCGGGACGGCGCCCGCCTGGGAGGCCATGCACGCCTACTTCGACACCTGGTCCGAGGACGCCGAGGCGGCGTCCGCCGCGGTCTTCGACTTCAACCTCGACCGGGTGCTCGCCGGCCTCGAGGCGAGCCTGCCGACCACCGGCTGAGGCTCACCCCTCGTCGCGCAGCGGGTGCGCGATCTCGTCGGCGGGCAGCCGCGCCGCGACCACCGCGACGATCGCGACCACGACGGGGACGACGGCCGCGATCGCGAACGTCGCCTTGAGCCCGATCAGCTCGGCGACCGGTCCGGCGAGCGCCATCGAGACCGGCATCAGGCTGATCGAGACGAAGAAGTCGAGCGAGGCCACCCGGCCGAGCAGCTCGGGCGGCACCCGGCGCTGGAGCAGCGTCCCCCACAGCACCATCGGCGCCGCGAACAGCGCACCGATCACCGCCGCGGCCGCGACCACCTGCCAGACCGCCGTCGCGAACCCGACCGCCAGGAACGGCAGGCAGCCCACGCCCCACATCAGCATCATCCAGGTCAGGTAGCGCCGCGGCATCGGCCGCGAGGCCGTCACCAGTGAGCCCACCGCGCCGCCGAGACCGAAGCCCGCCATCACCAGCGCGTGGTCGCGCGGGCCGCCGCCGAGGTCGTCCTTGATCAGGAACGGCACCAGGACCTCGAGCGGCCCCATGATCACCAGGATCATCACCGACGCGAACAGCAGCGAGGCCAGCAGCCACGGCGTCCGCACCATGTAGGCGAAGCCCTCGCGGATGTCGGCCAGCGCGGTCGCCAGCGCCGCCGCCTCGGTGCCGCTCTCGGTCGGGGCCGGCTTCTCCCGGCGCACCGCCGTCAGCGGCACCAGGGTCAGCACCAGCAGCCCGGCCAGGTAGGCCGCCGCGGCCACCGCGATCGCTGCCGACGAGGACGCCGCACCCACGACCGCACCGGCCACCGCGGGCCCGAGCGCCTGGCCGATCGTCGGGCGGACCATGCCCTCGAAGCCGTTGACCGCGAGCAGGTCCTCCTCGGGCACCAGGGCCGGCAGCCAGGCCGAGTAGGCCGGGTAGTAGAACGCCATCGCCATCCCGGCGCCCGCCGCGACCACCGCCAGGTGCCACAGCTGGGTCAGGTCGGCGAACGACAGCACCGCGACGAGCACCATCCCGGCCAGCTCGACCGAGGTGGTCACCAGCAGGATGAGCTTCTGCGGCACCCGGTCGGCCACCACGCCGCCCAGCAGCGCCGGCACCAGGACGCCGACCGCGCCCGCCGTCGTCACCAGCGACAGCGCGCTGGCGCCGCCGCCGATCCGGATCACCTCCCAGACCAGCGCGACCACCCACACGCCGCCGCCGAAGCTGGTCAGCACCAGCGACGACCCGAGCCGCCGGTAGGACGCGTGCCGGAACGGCCGGAAGGCCCGCAGCCACCCCCGTGGGGCAGGCGTCAGCGGGGTGAGCTGCTCGGTCACGTCACCGGCAGTGCGACGTACGTCGTGTCGAGGTACTCCTCGATGCCCTCGAAGCCGCCCTCGCGACCGAACCCGCTCGCCTTGACGCCACCGAACGGCGCGGCCGGGTTGGACACCAGACCGGTGTTGATGCCGAGCATCCCGGTCTCGAGCCGCTCCGCCAGCCGGATCGTGCGGGCCAGGTCGCGGGTGTAGGCGTAGGCGGCGAGGCCGTACTCGGTGGCGTTGGCCAGCCGGATCGCCTCGTCCTCGTCGGTGAAGGTCGTGATCGGCGCGACCGGCCCGAAGATCTCGTTGCGCACCGCGTCGGCGTCCGCCGGCACGTCGGCCAGCACCGTCGGCGGGTAGAAGAAGCCCGCGCCACCCTCGGGCGCCTGCCCTCCGGTGAGCAGCCGCGCGCCGCGGTCGACGGCGTCGTCGACCAGCGCGGCCACCGAGGTGACCGCCTTGTCGTCGATGAGCGGACCCACCTGGACGCCGACCTCCTGGCCGCGCCCGACCTTGAGCGCACCCATCCGCTCGGCGAGCCTGGTCCCGAACTCCTCGGCGACGCTCGCCTCCACCAGGAACCGGTTGGCCGAGGTGCACGCCTCGCCCATGTTGCGCATCTTCGCGATCATCGCGCCCTCGACGGCCGCATCGAGGTCGGCGTCGGCGAACACCAGGAACGGCGCATTGCCGCCCAGCTCCATCGACACCCGCTGGAGCTGACCCGCCGACTGCTCCACGATCCGCTTGCCCACCGACGTCGACCCGGTGAAGCTCACCTTGCGCAGCCGCGCGTCCGCCTGGAGCGTGCTGCTCAGCCCACCCGAGTCGGTCGTCGTCACCACGTTGAGGACGCCGGCGGGCAGCCCCGCCTCCTCGAGCAGCGCCGCCAGCAGCAGCATCGTCAGCGGCGTCTGCCCCGCCGGCTTGACCACCATCGTGCAGCCCGCCGCGATCGCCGGCCCGATCTTGCGGGTGCCCATCGCCAGCGGGAAGTTCCACGGCGTGATGAACAGGCACGGCCCCACCGGCTTGCGCACGGTCAGCAGCCGGCTCCCACCCGCCGGGTTCTGCATCCACCGGCCATGGATCCGCACCGCCTCCTCGGAGAACCACCGCAGGAACTCCGCGCCATAGGTCACCTCACCCTTGGCCTCCCCGATCGGCTTGCCCATCTCGAGGCTCATCACCAGCGCCAGGTCGTCGGCATGCTGGGTCACCAGCCCGAACGTCCGGCGCAGGATCTCGCCCCGCTCCCGCGGCGCCGTCGCCGCCCACGCCTCCTGAGCACCCGCCGCCGCATCCAGCGCCGCCCGGGCGTCGTCCAGCGTGCCGTCGGCGACATCGGCCAGCACCGACCCGTCCGCCGGATCGAGCACGTCGAACCGCGCCCCGCTCCCGGACGGCACCCACGCGCCCCCGACGTACAGCTGGCGGCGCGACTCGGGCAGCAGGTGGTGCAGGCGCTCACGGAAGCTCATGCGCCCACTCTTGCACTCCGCTCCTCGACGAGGCAGGGGCAACGATGCGGGATCCGGTCCGTTACGCCGGACGCCGAGAAAATCGTCGATTCGGCTTTGACCCTCACGACCCACGCGCTATCGTGAGTCCAGTCGTACTTCGGAGGGAGCACCGATACGACATGAGCCCCTTGTCGACCCCATGCGATGAGGGGCTCGCTCCGTTTTGGGCGGCGCGAGCGCGTCTTCGCCTGTTCGGGGGGCAGCAAGCTGCCCGGGTGCGGCTCTCGACGCGCTGCCGCGTTGGGGCGGCGCGAGCGCCGCGCGGTCAGCGGGCGCCGCGCAGGAAGGCCTCGAGCAGCGGGCCGGCGGTCTGGGAGCCGGACTGACCGGTCTCGACGAACACCGCGACGGCGAGGTCGCCCTGGGCGGCGATCATCCAGGCGTGGGTCTTGATGGTGCCGCCGTCGGCGTACTCGGCGGTGCCAGTCTTGGCGATCACCTCCGGCCCCGGTACGTCGAGCAGCCCGCGCCCGCTGCCGCTGGTGACGACCCCGCGCAGCATCGCCTTGAGCTGGCGGGCCTCGGCGGCGGTGAGCGGGGTGGTGGCCGAGGGGACCGCGACCTTGACCTGGTCGACGAGACGGGGGACGACGGTCTTGCCGGCCTGGATGCTGGCGATCACGGTGGCCATCGCCATCGGCGAGGCGAGGACCTTGCCCTGGCCGATCAGGTCGGCCGCGCCCTCGGTCTCGCTGGCGGGCTTGGCCGGCACCTCCCCGAAGTACGACGGGAACCCCAGGTCGTGGTCGACCCCCAGGCCCAGCGTGGCCGCGGCCCCCGACAGGTCGCCGTCGGACAGGTCGGCGCGCTGGTTGATGAGCGCGGTGTTGCACGACTGGGCGATCGCCTCGCGCAGCGGGATCGTGCCGATCGCGGAGCCCGGGTAGTCGGAGTAGTTCTTGAACTGCTTGCCGTTGACGGTGACCGTCGGGGTGCAGCGCACGGTCGTGTCGGGGGTCAGGCCGGCGCGCAGGAGGGCGAGCGAGGTGACGGCCTTGAAGGTCGAGCCGGGGGCGAACTGGCCGAAGGTGGCGTAGTTCTGGCCGCCGGTGCCCGACCCGTTGGCGGCGGCGAGGATCGAGCCGTCGCTCGGGCGGATCGCGACCAGGGCGCTGGCCGGGCCGACGTCGGCGAGGACCTGCTCGGCGAGGGTCTGGAGGCGCTCGACCAGGGTGATCGCGAGGCTCTTGCCGGCGACGGCGTCGTGGCGGTAGAGCTCGCGGCTCTGGGCGTCGTCGGCGGCGGGCACGGCGCGGACCACTCGTCCGGGCGTGCCGCGGAGCTGGTCGTCGTAGCGGGCCTGGAGGCCGGAGATGCCGGCGACGTCGCCGCTGCGGTAGGCGTCGGGGTCCTTCTCGACCATCTCGGCGGTGACCGGGCCGACCCGGCCGAGGATCGGCGCGGCGAAGTCGCGCGAGGGGCCGAGCGAGAGCTGGGCGCTGACCTGGTGGGCGCCGGTGATGGACGAGATGCGCTCGCGCACCCCCTGCGGTACCGCGTCCGCGCGGTAGGTGATCGCCTCGACGAAGGCGCGCGGCCCGGCGTCCTTGACCGCCTTGACGAACGGCGCCACGTCGATGCCGACCAGCCGGGCGAGCGCGCGGGCCGAGGCCGGCGCGTCGGCGACGGGCACCCGGATCCGGTCGATGCCGACCCGGACCACCGAGCGCTCGGTGACCAGCACCGAGCCGCCGGCACCGGTGATGTCACCGCGATCGGTCGGCAGGGTGACCGCGTCGAGCGCGTCGCCCTCGGCGAGGTCGGGCGCGACGAGGTCGGGCGCCCAGGTGACCGACCAGCGGTCGCCGTCCTGGACGAGTCCGACGGTGGTCTCGTAGGTCCACGGGTCGACGCCGTCGACCACCGGCCAGGACCAGGCGAGGGTGGCGGTCGGCTTCTTCGCCTCGTCGTCGACCTCACGGACGGTGACCTTGGGGGCGATGCCGTCCATGCCGGCCACGAGGTCGGCGTACGCCTTGCCGACCTTGGCGCCGTCGGCCCCGGCGAAGGGGACGGTGGCGAGTGGGTCGGGGGCCGGGGAGGCGCTCTTGTCGCCCTCGACGGGGGTCGCGGCGACCGTCAGCGCACCGGCGAGCTGGGCGACGACGGCCTGGGCGCGCTTGCCGGAGTCGTCGCCGGAGCAGGCGCTCAGCGCACCCGCCAGGACGAGGAGGGTGCCGAGGGCTGCCGAGGATCGCCGCATGCGACGGTTCTACCAGCCGGGCACGACGGAACCGGAACGCTCAGCCGACGAGCAGCCCCGCGACCAGCGGCTGGTAGCCGGACGAGTGCCCGAGCCGGTTGGGGTGGTAGCTCTCGCTGATCGGGTTCGACAGCCCGTTGAGCCACTCCGGCGCGTCGCAGACGGCGTGCCCGGTGAAGCGCGAGGTCGGGTTGGCCCACTTGAAGCCCTTGGCGCTCGCCGCCGCGGACAGCTTCGCGTTGAGCAGGTCGGCGGTCGCGTTGAGCCGGGTCTCCTCGGCGGGCGAGAAGAAGGTCGCCGCATTGCAGTCCTCCCCCATGAACAGCCGCGGGTAGCCGACCACGACCACCACCGCCGTGGGCGCCTTGGCCTTGATCGCGGCGTACAGCGTCGCGAGCCGGCCCGGCAGGGTGCCGTTGATGAACGCCTGCGCCTTGTCGATCGCCGCATTGCAGTTGGACATCCAGCCCGGCTTCGCGCACTCGGTGAGGACCCCGGTGAAGCCCGCGTCGTTGCCGCCGACGGAGATCGACACGTAGTCGGTGCCGCTCGACAGCACGCCGAGCTGGCCGCTCGTCACGGTGCTGACGGTCGCGCCCGAGCAGGCCTGGAAGCTCAGCGCGTAGCCCTTCTGGGCCGCCACCAGCCGCGGATAGGCGTACGACGAGCGCTGGCAGCTCGTCCCGTCGCTGAGGTAGCTGCGGGTGCCGACGCCGGAGGAGTACGAGTCCCCCAGCGCGACGTACGACGGCGCGGCTGCCTGAGCCGGACCGGGGACGCCGACGACGGAGACGAGCGCGGCCGCGAGACCGGCGCCGAGAGAGAGCAGTGCACGAGCGGTCCGAGACATGACGCCGCCTTCACGGGAGCGGAATGTGAGCCAGGTCACTCCATCACGAGTGACGGACTCCTGACAACGGCAGCCCCCGCCGGGTGCCCTCGACCACGTCGGAGACGTGCGCACGGAAGCCCGGGCAGGTCGCGATGTCGTGCGCGCGACACTCCAGCGCGTGCTCGGTCATGTGCCGCGACCGCTCGAGCTCGGCCTGCCGGCGGTCGAGCTCGGCCAGGTGCTCCCGGAGCGCGTCACGGCGCCCGTCGGCGGTCGCGTCGACGAGGACCCGGATCTGGTCGAGACTCATCCCCGAGGCCTTGCTGACCAGGATCACCGCGACCCGGTAGGCGTCGTCCTCGACGTAGACCCGGCGCCCGGCGCTGTCGCGCTCGGGCTCCAGGAGACCCTTGTCCTCCCAGTGGCGCAGCACGTGGGGCTCCAGCTCGAACCGCTCCGCCAGCTCGCCGACCGTCCACTTGACCTCACGACTTGACTTCATGTTGACATGAAGTCACAGGCTGTTGACCTGCGCAAGTCCACCATCTCGTGCGAAGGAGATCCTCATGAACGCAGCACAGCCCTCCGAGCGGTATGACGTCGCCGTGGTCGGCGCCGGTTCGGCCGGCCTGCAGGCCGCCCAGACCCTCGGCCGGATGCACCAGCGCGCCGTCGTGCTCGGCACCGACCGCTACCGCAACGATCCCGCCACCCACATGCACAACTTCCTCGGCCACGACGGCGAGCCGCCCGCCGAGCTGCGCGTCGCGGCCCGCAAGGACGCCGAGCAGTACGACGACGTCGAGTTCCGCGACGTCGAGGTGCTCCGCGTCTCCGGCGAGCTCGGCGACTTCACCCTCGACCTCGCCGACGGCACCCACCTGCGGGCCACCCGGGTGCTGCTCGCCACGGGCGTCACCGACCACCTCCCCGACGTCCCCGGCGTGGCCGAGCAGTTCGGCGACCTGGTCGCACACTGCCCCTTCTGCCACGGCCACGAGTTCGCCGGCCGGACCGTCGGCATCCTCGGCGCCGGCCCGCAGGCCGCCCACTTCGCCGGGATGCTCGCCCCGATCGCCGGCGACCTCGTCGTCCTGGCCGACGGCGCCGACCTGGACGAGGCGACCACCGCGGCGCTCGCGCGGGTGGGGGCCCGGGTCGTCGGCGAGCCGGTGCGCGCGGTGCGTCGTACCGAGGTGGGGTTGGCGGTCGACCTCGGCGACGACACCTCGCTCGACCTCGGCGGCCTCTTCGTCAAGACCGAGTGGACCCAGGCGACCCCGTTCGCCGAGCAGCTCGGCCTCGACGTGACCGAGCTCGGCGCGGTCGTCGTCGACGTCCTGGGCCGCACCAGCGTCCCCGGCGTCTTCGCCGCCGGCGACCTCGCCGCCCCCGCCGGCCTGCCCATGCCGATGGCGTCGGTGCTCATCGCGGCCGCGGCCGGGATGGCGGCCGCGGCGGGGTGCGTGGCCGACGCGGCGGTCGCGCGCACCGGGCACTGACCTCGGCCCGTTCCGGGCACACGCCCGGGGAATCGGTGCCAGGCTCACCCCGGGAGTGGAGCACCGCGGGAGGGCAGCGAGGGTGGAGCGAAAGACGATCGGCGTGGTCGCGGTGGTCGCCGTGCTCGCGAGCGGGGCAGTGGCGACCGCCGGACTGCTCGCGCCGGGGACCGGCCGGGTGGACGTGCCTGACGAGGTCTCCAGCAGCCGGCCCGCGCCGTTCTACATCGCCGACGGCGTGATCCACGACGGCGACCGCGAGGTCGACACCGGCGACGCCATCATCGGATTCGCCAACTCACTGGAGCGGGTCGCGGGCGGCTGGCTGCTCGGCAAGTGGGAGGACGACACGAACGACGCCTACCTGGTGAGCGAGGACGGCGGTGTCCGCAAGGTCGCCAGCCTCCCGTACGGGACAGTGTGGGACGTCGACGCCGCTGGTCGGCGCCTGGCGTTCGTGCACGGCCGGCGCTACCAGTGGCTCGACCTGACCGATCCGGCTGCCCGGGCGCGGGACCTGCCGCTCCGTCCGGCCGGCCGGCCGACCGGGGACATCGGCTGGTCCGGCGACGATGTCATCGCCGGCTGGCTCCCGGCCGGGAGCAAGCAGCCCGCGCTGGTCGTGCATCACACCGACGGGAGCACCGAGGTGATCAGCAAGGGCGCCCCGGTCGACCAGATCTCCGCGTCGCCGGACGGTGCGTACGTCGTCGGCACCGATCGCGAGGCCGAGGGCGACCCGTTCTCCTGCCTGGCCGGCCGCCCGGTCGCCGATGCGGAGAACCGGTGGCCCCGCCGGATCTGCGACGAGTACATCATCAGCACCTCACCGTACTCGCCGGACGGCACGCGGTTCGTCAGCGTGGCGTGGGCCCTCAACGCGGATGGGGCTTCCGCGGTCGTCGTCCGCGCCGCCGACGACGGCCGGAGGCTCAGCCGGTTCGCCACCGGTTCGCTCACCAACGACGTGACCTGGGCCGGGCCGGACACGATCGCGTTCGTGCACGACCGGACCCTGCAGTACTGCTCGACGGACGGGTCCTGCGCGCAGGTCGCCAACGCCGCGGAGTGGCTGACGGCGGGCACCGACACCGGCGTCACGCGCTGACGCGCAGGACTGCTCAGTACCAACCAACGCGCTCGGAGTGCTCCCACGCCTTCTGCGCACTCCCGTAGCGCGCGGCGATGTAGGCCAGCCCCCAGCGGATCTGGGTCTCCGGGTTGGTCCGCCAGTCGCCGCCGACGACCGCCATCTTGGATGCCGGGAGCGACTGCGGGATCCCGTAGGCGCCCGAGCTGGGGTTCTCGGCGAGGTGGTTCCAGCCGGACTCGCGCGCCCAGAGGGCGTCGAGGTAGCGCCACTGGTCGGCGGGGAAGCCGAACTCCAGCAGGAGCTGGTAGCCCAGCGCCCGGTTGGTGCCGCGGTCGATGCCGGCCGGGACGGGTGCCTGCGGGAGGCGCTTGGCGATCCGCTCGGCCCGGCGGGCGAGCTGGGCCATGATCTCCACGGTCGGTACGTCGGCGCGGGCGCCGGAGTCGCGGGAGACCTCCGTCGGCCGGTCCACCTGGGTCGGTGACGGCGACGGCGACGCGGAGCCCGAGCCGGGCAGGCCGGAGGGGGTGACCGCTGCGGGATCCGCGGAGCCCGCGGGCGTCGTACCGCTGCTGCCGCCGCAGGAGGACGCCAGCAACGCGACCGCGGCACAGGCCGCGGTCGCGAGCATCCGGCGCGGACCCCCCATGGGGCCCGACCCTAGGTCAGTCCTGGGGCTTGCGCGAGCGCTTCGGCGGGCCGAAGTCGCGCGCGAGCTCGATGAGCTTGCCGCTGATCCGGGTCGACTTGAGCTTCTCCCAGGCCTCGGGCGGGAGGTTCGCCGGGAGCTCGACGATGGAGTAGTCCGGCCGGATCGTGATCTTGCCGAAGTCGCGCCGGTCGAGGCCGCCCTCGTTGGCGAGCGCGCCGACGATCTGGCGGGGCTCGACGCGGTGGCGCTTGCCCACCTGGATCTTGTACGACGTCAGGTGGGCGCCCGAGCGCGAGCCGCGGTCGCGACCCCGGCCACCGCGGTCGCCGTCGTCGGAGCTCCAGTCGCGCTTGCGGTGGTCGCCCCGGTCGCCCCGGTCACCCCGGTCGTCGAACCGGCCTCGGCGCGGCTCCGGCTCGGGCTCGAGCAGGAGCGGGGTGTCGCCCTGCATCGCGATGGCGAGGGCGGCGGCCACGTCGACCTCGGGCACGTCGTGCTCGCGGATGTAGTGACCGACGACGTCGCGGAAGAACTCGATCTGCGGCGACTCGAGGGCCGCGGTGATCTGGTCGTCGAAGCGGGCGAGGCGGGTCACGTTGACGGCCTCGACGCTCGGGAGCTGCATCTGGTCGAGCGTGGAGCGGGTCGCCTTCTCGATGTGCTTGAGGAGGTAGCGCTCGCGCGGGGTGACGAACGAGATCGCGTCACCGCTGCGGCCGGCCCGGCCGGTCCGGCCGATCCGGTGCACGTAGGCCTCGGTGTCGGTCGGGATGTCGTAGTTGACGACGTGGCTGATCCGCTCGACGTCGAGACCACGGGCGGCGACGTCGGTGGCGACGAGGATGTCGAGCTTGCCGTCCTTGAGCTGGTTGACGGTGCGCTCGCGCTGCTGCTGGGCGATGTCGCCGTTGATCGCGGCGGCGCTGTAGCCGCGGGCGCGCAGCTTCTCGGCCAGCGTCTCGGTCTCGCTCTTGGTGCGGACGAAGACGATCATCCCCTCGAAGTTCTCGACCTCGAGGATGCGCGTCAGCGCGTCGACCTTCTGGGGGTAGCTGACGATGAGGTAGCGCTGGGTGATGTTCTCGGCCGTACGCGTCTTGCGCTCGATCGCGATCGACACCGGGTCGTTGAGGTACTTCGACGACAGCGCCTTGATCTGCTTCGGCATGGTCGCCGAGAACAGCGCAACCTGCTTGTCGGTGGGGGTGTCGGCGAGGATCGTCTCGACGTCCTCGGCGAAGCCCATGTTGAGCATCTCGTCGGCCTCGTCGAGCACCAGGAAGCGGAGCTGGCTGAGGTCGAGGGTGCCCTTGTCGAGGTGGTCCATGATCCGGCCGGGCGTGCCGACGACGATGTGGACGCCGCGCCGCAGGGCGGAGAGCTGAACGCCGTAGCCCTGGCCGCCGTAGACCGGGAGGACGTGGACGCCGCGCAGGTCGGCGGCGTACTTCTCGAACGCCTCGCAGACCTGGAGCGCGAGCTCACGGGTGGGCGCGAGGACCAGCGCCTGCGGCGTCTTCTGCGACAGGTCGAGGCGGTCGAGGATCGGCAGCGCGAACGCGGCGGTCTTGCCGGTTCCGGTCTGCGCGAGACCCATCACGTCCCGCCCGTCGAGCAGGTGCGGGATGGTCTGGGCCTGGATCGCCGACGGCGACTCGTAGCCGACACCCTTGAGGGCTTTCAGGATCCGCTCGCCGAGACCGAGGTCGGCAAACGTGGCGGTCTCGTGCTCTGCGGTCTCACTCACCCGTCAAGGGTAGTGCCGTGAGCCTTCTCACCCCTGATCGTCGGCGCGGTGCGCTCAGTCACCCTCGGCCGCGTGGCAGCCCGACGCACCGGGACCGAGGTCCCGACGCTCGCCGAAAGGATGCACCCCGGCCGGTCACGACGTACGGTCGTGTCCGGAGTTTTACCCACATTTGAGGGAGCACGATCCGGTGACGCGTACGACGAGGACCCCGCTGGCACTGCTGCTGGTCGCCGTGCTGGCGATCTCGGCGAGCCTGGCCGCCCTGACGACCACGCCCGCCCAGGCAGCCGACGTGGCCGCGCGCAAGAAGCCCGCCCCGGTCGGCACGGTCACCCTCGGCGACGCCCGCATCTCCGGCAGCAAGGCCAACGTCCCCCTGTCGTGGCGCAAGGCCGCCGGCGCGAAGACGTACCAGGTCCTCTGGGCCCCGACCCGGACCATGAAGAAGGCGCGGTCGACGACCGTCCGCAAGCGCTCCGCCACGGTGCGCGGGCTGGCCGTCGGCAAGACCTGGTGCTTCCAGGTGCGCGGGGTCGCGGGCAAGAAGAAGGGCAAGCGCTCGGCACCGGTGTGCCTGCGGGTGGCCAAGCCGGGTCAGTCGAAGTCGCCGTGGGTGACCAAGCAGAGCGTTGCCGGCGGCCGGGCGGAGCTCACCCTGACCTGGCGGGCGACCGCGGGTGCGCGGAAGTACGAGCTCGACTACGCCGTCACTCCTCTGCCCGTCGAGAAGCACAAGCTGTGGGAGAACAAGGGCCGTCGCACGCTGACCACGAGCACCAACGTGGGCGTGCTCAAGGGGCTGCTCCCCAACACGATCTACTGCTTCCAGGTGCGTGCGATCACCGCCGGCGGCGCCAGCGACCGCAGCCCGACGCACTGCAAGCTGACGATGCCGACCAACCGCAGTGTCGCTCCGGCCAACGCGGGCTCGCTCGATGCGGTGACCTGGAATGTCTGCGGTGGCACCGCTGACAGCTGCGACGGCCATGGGTTCAACTCCCGTGTGGCCAAGATCGGAAGTCGGATCGCGAAGATGAACGTCGACGTGGCGATGCTCCAGGAGACGCCGGCCGGCTCCGACACGGCCGTCGCTCGCGCGGCCGGGTTCACGCTCGGTTGCGGCCCGTCGGATGGCACCGGGGCCGCCGAAGCGGTCCTCGTCCGTACGAACACCTACTCGATCATCGACGTCGGCGACCGGCTCCTTGATCCTGGCGCCTGCTGGGTCGAGCTCGAGAACAACGCTTCCGGGCACCGGGTGATCGTGGTGAGTCTTCACCTGACCCCGGGCACCGACGCTGAAAAGGTGGCCGAGCGCGAACGGCAGATCCGGGAGGTCCTGAGATGGTTGCCCCGCCGACCGGGCGTGCCTGTCGTCATGGGTGGCGACTACAACTCCAGCCGAAGCCGAGACGACGACAGCCCCCGCCCGCCGCTGGAAAGCGCCGGCTTCCGCGACTCCTACGACATCGCGGCGGCCTACAACTCCCCCACCGCCGCGAACTCGATGAACAGATGGAACCGTACGCCCCAGGACTCCACCCTCTGGGGCGCACACATCGACCGTGTGTTCTCGTCCAGCGATACCTACGTGTCGAGCTGGCAGGTCGTAGAACCGCGTGGATCGGACGGTCGCTACATCGAGCCCCTTTCCGACCACAGCCCCGTCAAGGTCACCCTCCGCATCCCGCGTTCCCCGAGCTGACATGTCTCGCGCCTGCTCCCCCGCCCGCACCACCACCCTCGTCCTCGCCGCGCTCGCGACCGCGATCGCCCTCCTCGGCACCCTGCCCCCGCCGGCGGCCGAGGCGGCGCGGGCGGCGCCGCCCGGCAAGGCCAAGCACGTGCGACTGGTGCAGCCGACGATCTCGGGCGACCGGGCGGGCTTCACGGTCAAGTGGGACCGCGCCAAGCGGGCGCGGACCTACCGGGTGCGGTGGTCGACGTCGCCGACGATGGCCGGCGCCAGCGGTACGTCGACCCGCGGCCGGTCCGTCGTGCTGCGCAACCTCGCCCAGGGGGTGAGCTACTGCGCCCAGGTGCGCGCCAAGGCGGGTTCCCGGAAGGGGCCGTGGTCGCGCCCCGTGTGCCGTACGACGCCCCGGCTCGACCGGGTCGGTGCGCCCTGGGTGTCGGGACAGGTCGTCCAGGGGGCGTCGCCGAGCACCATCGCGGTGACCTTCTCCTGGCCGCGGGTGGCCGGTGCGACCGGCTACCAGGTCGACTACGCGCCGGGCACCGGCGCGGTGCAGTCCAACCGCAAGCGCAAGAGCGTGAAGGCCGACATCTCGGGCTCGCGGACGGTGCGCGGGCTGACCCCCGGCGCCACCTACTGCTTCCAGGTGCGCGCGCTGAGCAAGTGGGGCACCGGGCTGAGCAGCACCACCGGCTGCCGGCTGCTCACCCGCGCCGAGCGGACCCCGCCGCCGCGCGCGTTCGCGCTCGACGTCGCCACCTGGAACGTGTGCAGCACCATGTGCAGCAAGTGGACGACGCGACGCACCGGCGTGCGCGACCGGATGCTGCGGATGAACGCCGACGTCATCGCCGTCCAGGAGGCGATCGGGGCGACGCCCTACCTCAACACCAACCTCAGCGGATACACGCGCGGCTGCCAGGTGGGCGACGGCACCGCAGCCCAGGGCAACACGGTCGGCCGCCAGGCCCTCTACGTGCGCACGTCGACCTACCGCGTGGTCGCGGGGACCAACCAGGGCATCATCTTCAGCCAGGTCGGCGGCATCTACCCGTCCCACGGCGCCTGCTGGGTCGAGGTCCAGGACATCAAGACCGGCCAGCACGTCGTCGTGGCGAGCGTGCACCTGGTGCACCCCATCGGCGCGAAGTACGACAAGGGCCGCGACAAGCAGACCCTCGAGCTGCTCGGCGCGATCGCGACCCGCTACGCCGGCCGCCCGATGCCGCCGGTGGTGCTGGGGGGCGACTTCAACTCCCACCGCCAGCGCGCGTACGACGGCCCGCGGGCGCGTCTGGAGGCGAACGGCTACCGCGACTCGTTCGACATCGCGGCCCGCTTCCTGACGCCGACCTACCGCAACTCCGCGCACGGCTGGTCGACCACGCCCCAGGTTACCCCGCGCACGGGCAACCACCTCGACCGGGTGTTCACCTCGGCCGGGGTCCATGCGGCGAGCTGGCGGATCGACGAGCCGCTGACGGCCGACGGGCGCTACTACGCCGGGCTGCTCTCCGACCACAGCCCGGTCATCACCTCGCTGCGGATCCCCTACTGAGCGACCGGCTCACTCGACGGTGACCGACTTGGCGAGGTTGCGCGGCTTGTCGATGTCGTGACCCAGGCTCAGCGCGGCGTGGTACGCCAGCACCTGCAGGGGGATCGTCAGCAGGATCGGGTCGAGCTCACGCGCACTCCGTGGTACGTCGATCCGCGCCGCGCTCGCCGCCGCATCGCCGAGGTCGACGCCCGCGTGGGTGACGACGACGAGCGGGCCGCCGCGGGCGGCGATCTGCTCCAGGGCGGCGACATTGCGCTCGACGAGCTCGTCGTCGGGGACGATCGCGACGGTCGGCACCTGGGGGGAGATCAGCGCGAGCGGACCGTGCTTGAGCTCGCTGGTCTGGTAGGCCTCCGCGTGGCGGTAGCTGATCTCCTTGAACTTCTGGGCGCCCTCGCGGGCGACCGGGAAGCCGCGCACCCGGCCGACGAAGAACAGGCTCTCGGCCTCGGCCAGCCGCTTCGCGACGAGCGCCAGGTCCTCCTCGGTGGCGAGCACCTGCTCGATCTGGTCGGGGAGAGCGGTGAGGGCCGCGATGAGGCGCTTGCCGTCGGCGATCGAGAGGTCGCGCACCCGGCCGAGCTGGATGGCGAGCATCGCGAACGCGAGGTACATGTTGGTCAGCGCCTTGGTCGAGGCGACCGCGACCTCCGGGCCGGCGTGCAGGTAGATGCCGCCGTCGACCTCGCGGGCGATCGCCGAGCCGACGACGTTGACGAGGCCGATCACGCGACCGCCCTTGCGGCGTACCTCCTGGACGGCAAGGAGGGTGTCGATCGTCTCGCCGGACTGGCTGACCGCGACGTAGAGCGTGTCGGGCTCGATGATCGGGTTGCGGTAGCGGAACTCGCTGGCCGGCTCGGCGTCGGCAGGCACCCGGGCCAGCTCCTCGATCAGCGAGGCGCCCATCTCACCGACGTAGTACGCCGACCCGCAGCCCAGGATCTTGACCCTCCGGATCGCGCGCAGCTCGCGCGCGTCGAGGTTGAGCCCGCCGAGGTGACCGGTGCCGAAGCGCTCGTCGAGCCGTCCGCGCAGTACCGCCTCGGCGCGGGCCGGCTGCTCCCGCATCTCCTTGTGCATGAAGGAGTCGTGCTCCCCCGCGTCGTACGCCGTGGGGTCGATGTCGACCTCCTTGGCCGGGCGGTCGGTGGCCGAGAGCCCCGACGGGTCGATCCGGTAGGTCGTGAAGCCGCTCGCCGTCACGGTCGCCATCTCGCCGTCGTCGAGGTGCGCGACGGTCGTGGTGTAGCGGACCAGCGCGGCGAGGTCGGAGGCGACGTGCATCTCCTTGTCGCCGACGCCGATGATGAGCGGGCTGCCGTTGCGGGCCACGACGAGCCGGTCGGGGAAGTCGGCGTGCGCGACTGCGACGCCGTGGGTGCCCTCGACCCGGGCCAGCGCCTCGGCGGTCCGCTGCTCCAGGGTGGCCGCGGTCGAGCGGGCGACGAGGTGGGCGAGCACCTCGGTGTCGGTGTCGGAGACCAGGACGACACCGGCGTCGGCGAGCTCGGCGCGCAGCGCCGCGGCGTTGTCGATGATCCCGTTGTGCACGACCGCGACCCGGCCGGCGGTGTCGGAGTGCGGATGGGCGTTGGTGTCGTTGGCCGGGCCGTGGGTGGCCCAGCGGGTGTGCCCGATCCCGATCTTGCCGCCGAAGCGCTTGGGCAAAGTCTCGGCGAGGTCGCGCACCCGGCCGGCGCGCTTGGCCACCTTGAGCCCGCTGCCGCCGAGGACGGCCAGGCCCGCCGAGTCGTAGCCGCGGTGCTCGAGGCGGGTCAGTCCCTCCACGAGCACGGGGGCCGCCTGCTGGGCGCCGATGTAGCCGACGATGCCGCACATGGTCTTCTGGTTCTCCCTCAGCCGTAGATGATCCGTCGCAGCTGCCGCTCGGAGAGGTCCGGCGGGGCGACGACGGTCGCCCGGAGCTCCTCGCGGAGCCGGGTGAAGATCTGCTCGTTGCGCGCGCCGTAGGTCTTCAGCTCGCGGTGCCGGCGGCGGACCCACTCCTCGACGGGCTCGTCGTGGAAGGCGAGCACGTCCTGGATCAGTCGCGCCGCCTCGGCGGCGTCCATCCCGCTGCTGTCCTGGACGTGGCGCAGCAGCCGCGGGTCGACGTACACCCGGAGGAGCGTGCCGGATCGCGGGACGTTGTGCAATTTCATGCCCGGAATCGGGCAAGAAGCAGACCCCTTCGACGACGTCTCACCGGCGAGATGCGCTCAGTGGAGGACGGGCGCCGCCTGGCGGCCGATTCCAGGGGTCGAGGTGGAGCGTTGGAGCCGGTCCGAGCCGTTTTCTGGCCCGCGGAGTGGAGGGCGTGCTATCTTGGTGAACACAAGGTGAACAGGAGGTGACCCATGACCAACACCAACGTGACCACTCATCTCGAGATGCGCTGGCTGCCCGTGACCGGCGCTGACGGCCGCACGCGGATGGAGGCTGTCTGGGTCGAGGTCGGCCAGCCCGTGGCCGCGCACTCGCACGCAGCCTGACCCAGCTCGACTCGTACCGACGACGAAGGCCCGCCCCCGACGACCGGGGGCGGGCCTTCGCACGTGCTCAGTCGAGGACCGCGAACGCGCCGACCTTGAGCCGCCCGTGCACCCGGACCACGTGGATCTCCGCGCCCGCGCCGGCGTAGCAGACCACCGCGGAGCGCTTCCACAGCGAGCGCTCACAGCTCCCGGCGCCGGCCAGCGCGCCGTACCGGTCGCCGCCGTAGGTGCGCTCGTACCACTTGACCTCGCTCAGCGCGACGCCGTGCGAGCCGCCCACCGAGCGGGCGCGCACCTGGCGCCAGCGACCCTGGTCGGCGAGCCGACCCCAGGCACGGGCGAAGCGCTGCGCCGTACGACGGTCGATCGGCCGCGCCGCGGAGGCGGCCGGGACGGCCGGGCCCGCCGCCGAGGCGGGTGCTGCCGCAGCGACCGGCGCCGCGAGGACCGGCGGCGGGACCGCGACCGCGAGGCCGGCGAGGAGCACGGCGAGAGCGACGAGTCGGGGGATCGCGGTCACGTCCGGAACCTACCGAACCGGGGCCGCATTTCTCTGCACGTTCATCTTTGTGACCCAGGACACGCCTTGCCCGGGAATGGTTGACGTGTCACCATTGGTTCCATAGTCGTTGACGATTCAACGAACCTCGCCACCACCAAGGAGCCCAGCACCATGACCGAGTCCGCAGCCCTCACCGACATCAGCGGCGACTACACCCTCGACACCGCCCACAGCCGCCTCGGCTTCGTCGCCCGCCACGCGGTCGTCACCAAGGTCCGCGGCCAGTTCACCGACTGGACCGCCACCGCCCACATCGACACCGCCAACCCCGCCGCCTCCTCGGTCACCCTGACCATCAACCCCGCCAGCGTCAGCACCGGCAGCCCCGACCGCGACGGCCACCTCACCTCCCCCGACTTCTTCGACGTCGCCACCTACCCCGAGTGGAAGTTCGTCTCCACCGACGTCACCCGCGACGGCAACGAGTGGTCCATCACCGGCGACCTCACCATCAAGGACGTGACCAAGCCGGTCACCATCGAGTTCGAGGAGAACGGCTCGGCCAAGGACCCCTTCGGCAACATCCGCGTCGGCTTCGAGGGCGACGTCACCGTCAACCGCAAGGACTGGGGCCTGACCTGGAACGCCGCGCTCGAGACCGGCGGCGTCCTCGTCTCCGAGAAGATCAAGCTCGAGTTCGACATCTCCGCGATCAAGAACGCCTGATCCTCCGCGGTCCCCGACCGCGCCTCGCGCATTCGCGCACCGGCACCCGGGTGAGTCGTCCAGACTCGCCCGGGTGTCCGCATTTCCGCTGCCGCCCGGGCTGACCACCCGCCCGCTCACCCTCGCCGACGCGCCCGCCGCCTTCGCGGTGACCGCCGAGCAGGAGCGCCACGACCTCGGCAGCGTCGAGGTCGAGGAGGCCGACCTGCTCAGTGACTGGCAGCGGCCGTCGTACGACCTGGGGGCGAGCTCGGTCGCGGTGCTCGACGGCGACCGGATGGTCGCCTACGCCGAGCACCTCGGCGAGGAGCGGTACGACGCGGCGGTGCTGCCGTCGTACCGGGGGCGGGGGGTGGGGCTGCTCGGACTGCTGGTCGCGCTCGTCCTGCTGCTGGGCTGAGCCCGCTCAGCCGCGCCGGGAGCGCAGCCGGACCCCGGGCGCCGCGATCGCCGCCCGCCGGCTATGCCCTGCGCGAGGCGACGCCCACGGACCACGAGCAGGTCTGGACGATCACCGAGGACGCCTTCCTGGAGTGGTCCGCCCGCGAGCGCGCCACCCTCGGCGGCCGGGTCGCCGGCGTCGCGCACGTCTGGAACGCCGGCACCGACACCTACGTCTCCAACGCGCGGTCCGGCTCGCCTGAGGGCGGACGCTCGCTAGGCTCGCGGCCATGGGCGAGGTCTTCGCGGGGCGCTACGAGCTGCTCGACCCCATCGCCACCGGCGGGATGGGGACGGTGTGGCGCGTCCTCGACCGCACCGCCGGCGACGTCAAGGCTGCCAAGATGCTGCGCCAGGCCGATGCCGCGATGCTGCTGCGGTTCGTGCGCGAGCAGTCGGTGCGGATCGACCACACCCACGTGGTGACGCCGCAGTCGTGGGCGGGCGTGGACGACCGGGTGCTGTTCACGATGCCGCTGGTGCGCGGCGGCTCGGTGTCGAGCCTGATGAAGCGCCACGGCGGGAGGCTGCCGCCGCGCTGGATCGCGGTGCTCGCCGACCAGACCCTCCAGGCGCTGGAGGCGGTCCACGCGGCCCGCATCGTGCACCGTGACATCAAGCCCGGCAACCTGCTCCTCGAGCCGACCGGGACGGGCCGGCCGCACCTGCGGCTGACCGACTTCGGGATCGCCGTGCCGAGCGACGAGCCGCGGCTGACCCACGTCGCGATGATGATCGGTACGCCGGGCTACATGCCGCCCGAGCTCTACCGCGGCGCCGATCCCGACCCTAGCGCCGACGTCTACGCGCTCGGCATCGTGGTGCTGGAGATGCTGACCGGACGCCGTCCGCCCAGCGACGGCGAGCCCGCGCCGATCGACGTCGCGGCGCTGCGCACGGGTGTGCCCGAGCACGATGCGGTGCTCGAGGTGGTCGCCGCCGCCACGACGTACGACGCCGGGCGGCGACCGAGCGCCGCCGAGCTCCGCACGCATCCCGCCCTGCGCGGGCTCGTGGCCCGCTGGGACGACCCGGCGCTCGCCGACGACCTCGGCGTACCGGACGACTTCCCGCCGACGCCGGACGTCTCCGCGACCAACCTGCCGACCGCGCCGTACCCGCCGCCGCCTCCCCCACCGCCCCCGCCGCGGACCCGGCCGGACCTCGACGCACCGGTGGCGGCGGTGCGCACCCGGGCGCCGCGCGATGCCTACGTGCTGCTGGGCGTGGGGCTGCTCGGACTGCTGGTCGCGCTCGTCCTGCTGCTGGGCTGAGCCCGCTCAGCCGCGCCGGGAGCGCAGCCGGACCGCACCGGCCGCGAGGCACGCCGCGCTGGCCGCGGCCAAGCCGAGGCCGGCCCAGCGCCGGGTGCTGAACCAGCCGTCGCCGTCGGCGACCGGGCTGCCCGACGCGACCTGCGAGAACGTGTCCTCGCCGACGAGGAACGGCTGCTCCGGGGAGTAGCCCTCGGGACCGGCCGACTTGTCCTGCGAGAGCACCGCGCTGTCGTACGCCGGCGCGCCGTCCGAGGTCCGCTCGACCGACACCGTGATCGTGACCGGCACGTCGACCGGGTCCTTGTCCTCGGCGGCGGGCGCGACGGCGAGCGAGACCCAGTAGTCGCCGGGCAGCCGCTCGTCGACCTGGCTCACCGGGAAGCCCGCGGCGACCAGGCGAGTGGGTTCGCCCGGCTCGTCCTCGGGAGCCCCGCGGTAGTCGCCGGTCGGGGAGTCGTCGCCCGCGGAGTCGGTGTAGCGCAGCCGAGCGCGCAGCGGGTCGACGAGGTGCAGGGTCACCGCGGGGCCGCCGTAGTCGAAGTCGTCGCCCGGGGCGACGGGCACGTCGACCCGGACCACCGGCAGGTCACCCCAGGTCAGCGGCACCCGCCAGAGCCGCTCGGTGCCCTGGCGGACCTTGGCAGTCACGGTGACCGTCTCGTCGCGGGCGTCGAGCTCGGGGGCGTCGTCGAACGAGGTCGCACCGGCCACGGCGTCGGGCGCGGCGACCGGCTCCGGCACGGCGTACGACGGCTCGTCCTCGGGCTCCGCGTCCTCGGGCAGCGCCGCCGAGGGCGCCTCCTCGACGATCTTGATGACGTACGGCATCGCGGCCGGCTCGGAGCCGGTCCGGCTCACCTCGATCCGGACCGTGCCCGCGGCCCGGCAGGCGTCGCCGGTGCTGCCGGTCTCGCCGCCGACGACGACCCGCTCGCCCAGGACGGCCTGGGGGACGTTGCTCTCGGCGGAGTCGTCCTCGGTGCCGCAGTCGGTGAGGTCGGTGCTGCCGGAGGTCGCCACGCCGGCGCTGATCCGGAGGCCGTCGCCGCTCGCACCGGGCGGCAGGCCGGCGACACCGATGTGGACCCGGCTGCCCGACATCCGCCGGTCGTAGCGGAAGTACTGCGGCAGGTCCGGCTCCAGCGGCGACGCCCGCCACAGGCCGGGCGCGATCGTGGTGGGCTTGCCGCGGTCGGTGCTCGTCCGCGCGGGGAGGTCCGCACCGCCGAGGTCGACCTGACCGGACGCGGCCGCGGCGCCGTACCCGGACGTCAGCGTCAGCCACGCCAGGCAGCCGGCGCCGGCGAGCAGGACGGGCACACGTCGGGCTCTCACGGCACGGAGCCTACGCAGATCCGGCGCCGCGCGGACGACGAAGGGCCCCGCACGGGTCGCGTGCGGGGCCCTTCGCTCAGGGAACGACGGTGCCGGGGTCAGGCGTCGTCGCGGTCCTCGGGGTCGGCCGGGTCGGCCGGGTCCTCGGGGTCGGCGGGATCCGCCGGGTCGGCGGGGTCGGCCGGGTCGCTGCCGGCGGTCGGACCGTCGGCGAGGATGCCGTAGAGGCTGCGCCGGGCCTCGACGAGCACGTCGACGGCGGCCTTGCGCTGGGCGTCGGAGCCGGCGGTGACGATCTGCCAGATCGCCCCCATGACCTGGCCGATCTCGGCCTTGAGGTCGGCGTGGCCCTGGTCGACGGGACCGCGTCCGCTCTCGCGGCTGCGGTCGAACGGCGCCCAGACGGCGGCGAGCTCGTCGCCGTGCTCGGCGCACCAGGTGGCGCCCTCGGGGGTGAGCCGCAGGGCGCGGCGCCCGGCCTCGTCGTCGATCTCGACCAGGCCCTCGTCCTGGAGCTGCTGGACGGTCGGGTAGACCGAGCCGGGGCTCGGCTTCCACACGCCGCCGCTGCGGTCGGTGATCGCCTGGATCACCTGGTAGCCGTTGGGCGACTCCTCGCGCTGGTTGGCCTCGCGGAGCACGTCCAGGATGGCCGAGCGGACGTCGCCGCGGCGGACCCGCGGGCCGCGGCCCGGCTCGGGCCGGCCGAGGCCGAACAGGCCGGCCAGCCACGGCGGGGGCATGCCGGGGCCGCCGAAGCCGGGGCCACCGGGTCCGCCGCGGTGCCCGCGGTGCGGCTCGCCCCACTGGGCCCAGCCGCCCCAGGCGCCGCCGCCCGGGCCACCGGGCCCGAAGCCGCCGCGCTGCCGGCGCTGACCGCCCCGGCCCTCACGGCCCTCGCGGCGACCCCAGGGGTCGCGGTCGTCGTACGGGTTGAAGTTCTCGTGGCGTCCCATGGTGGGACCTCCTTCGCACTGGTGGGCCTCGTGAGCCCGATTGCTGAGTTCGTGATACCGCGGAAACAGTTCGTGTTCCTATCGCGATATATCGCAACCGTACGCCGACTTCGCCCCCGACGCAAGGGCGAAGCGCTCAGCCTCCGCTCAGCGGGCGAGCCAGGCGGCGTACGCGTCGAAGGCGAAGGGCCGGCCGAGGAAGTCCGCGACCAGGTCGGCGGCGTCGCCGGAGCCGCCCGGCGCGAGGACCCGGTCGCGGTAGCGGTGGGCCACCGCGGGGGCGAAGAGGTCGGACTCGTCGAAGGCGCTGAACAGGTCCTTGGCGATGACGAGCGACCACATGTAGGTGTAGTACGCCGAGCTGTAGCCGCCGAGGTGGCCGAAGCTCGCGAACATGTGGGTGCCGGGCAGGTAGGGCAGCGCGGCGTACCGCTCCTGGAGCTCGATCATCCGCGCGGTCAGGTCGGGCGCCCCGGCCGCGGCGTCGGCGCGGTCGGCGTGGAACCAGTACGACATGGCGGCGTAGAACATCTGGGTGCGGGCGTAGATCCCCTTGCCGTAGTCGTCCGCGGCGCGCATCGCGGCGACGAGCTCGGCCGGGATCGGCGTACCCGCGGCGTCCGTGGCGAAGGTGCGCAGCACGTCCGCGTGCCACGCCCACTCCTCGAGCATCTGGCTCGGCGCCTCGACGAAGTCCCACTCGGTGGCGACCCCGGCGAACCGGAACCAGTCGCCGTGCCCCGCGAGCACGTGGTGCAGCAGGTGGCCGAACTCGTGGAAGAGCGTGACCACGTGGTCGTGCTCCATCAGGCCCCGGGAGAAGTTGCAGACCAGCACCCCCTCGGGCAGCTGCTCGCCCGCGACCCCGTCGGTCAGGGTGAACTGCGCGGCGTGCTTGTACTTGCCCTCGCGCGGGTGCAGGTCGAGGTAGATCCGGCCGATCGGGGCGCCGTCGCGGAGCACCTCGTAGGCGGTGACGTCCTCGTGCCACACCGGTACGTCGACCGGCTCGTAGCGCAGCCCGAACAGCCGGCCGGTCACGTCGAGCAGGCCCTGGCGGACCTTGCCGAAGTCGAAGTACGTGCGCACCCGCTGGGCGTCGACCTCGTACTGCTCGACCCGCACCAGCTCGGCGTAGTGGTTGTAGTCGTAGCCCGGCACCTCCGTGGCGTCGGGGAAGTCGCGGCGGTAGCGCGCCAGCAGCTGGTCGAGGTCGCGCCGCATCGGCTCCTCGGCGGCTGCGGCGATCTTGTCGATGAACGCCGGGATCGCCGGGCCCTCGCCGATCATCTTCACGTCGGCGTCGTACGACGGCCAGTCGGCGTAGCCGACCGTGGTGGCGAGCTCGTGGCGCAGCGTGAACAGCTCGGTCAGCAGCGCGTCGGTGGCCGGCCAGCCGCGGTCGAGGAAGGCGACGGTGATGGCGCGGCGGACCTCCTGGTCGCGGGCGAACATCCGCACCGGCACCGAGTCGGGGTAGTCCGTGGTCACGGTGACCATGCCCTCGTCGTCGACGGGGTGCTCGGCCAGCCAGTCCGCGGGCATCCCGTCGAGCTGCGCGGGGGTGACCCGGATCGTGCGGACGTCGTCGCGGGTGACCCGGCTGAACTCCTGGTCGAGCTCGGTGATCCGCTCGCGGACCTGGGCGATGCGGGTCCGGGTCGCCTCGTCCTTGTCGACGCCGGAGCGACGGAAGTCGTTGCGCACCTTGGCCAGGAGCCGGGCGGCGACCGGGTCCGCGGCGACCGCGCTGTCGTCGAGGGCGGCGAACACGTCGTACAGGGCGCGGTCGAGGCCCCACGCGGTCGCGACCCGCTCCGCCTCCTGCTCGGCGGCGTCGCCGAGGTCGCGCACCTCGGAGCCCGGGTGGACGTTGCCGAACAGCGAGCCCAGGGCGGCGACATTGCCGAGGTGGCCGGCCGCCCGGTCCCACTGGCGCAGCACCGCGAACGGGTCGGCCGGCGGGTTCGCGCGCAGGTCGTCGACCAGCGCGGTCGCGCGGGCCAGCTCGGCAGCGGAGCGGTCGCGGACCCAGGCGGGCCAGGCGTCGGACGAGGTCGGCAGGTCGAGCGGGGCGAGCGGCACGGACGTCATGGACTCAGCCTGCCAGTTGCCCCCTGCGCCGGGTGAGGTACGCACGCTCGGCGGTGTTGTCGCAGGCCGCGAGCGCGGCGTCGTACTGGGTGCGGGCGTCGGCGCTGCGCCCGATCCGGCGCAGCAGCTCGGCCCGGGTGACGTGCCAGGCGTGGTAGCCGTCGAGGGGCAGCCGCTCGACGATCGCCAGCGCCACCTCGGGTCCGTCGAGCTCGGCGACCGCGACCGCGCGGTTGAGGGCGACGATGGGCGAGGGATCGATCCGGGCCAGCTGGTCGTAGAGCGCGACCACCTGGGACCAGTCGGTCGCCGCGGCGCTCGGCGCGTCGGTGTGCACGGCGTTGACCGCGGCGAGGACCTGGTAGCGGCCCGGCCGGTTGGCCTTCAGGCAGGCCCGGACCAGGTCGTGGCCCTCGGCGATGAGCGTCCGGTCCCAGCCGCCGCGGTCCTGCTCGTCGAGCGGGACCAGCTCGCCGTCGCGCACCCGCGCCGCCCGGCGCGCCTCGGTGAGCAGCAGCATCGCGAGCAGCCCGGTCGCCTCGAGGTCCTCGGGCAGCAGCTCGTGGAGGGTGCGGGCCAGCCGGATCGCCTCGCCGGTCAGCTCGGCGCGGACCGGGTCGCCGTCCCCGGAGGACAGGTAGCCCTCGTTGAAGATGAGCAGCAGCACGGCCAGCACCGCGCCCACCCGGTCGGGCAGGTCGGCCGGCTCCGGCACACGGTAGGGGATGTGGGCGCCCTTGATCTTGCTCTTGGCGCGGGTGATGCGCTGCGCCATCGTGGTCTCCTGGACGAGGAAGGCGCTCGCGATCTCCGCGACCGTGAGGCCGCCGAGCAGCCGCAGGGTGAGCGCGATCCGGGCCTCCGGCGCGAGCGCCGGGTGGCAGCAGGTGAAGATCAGCCGCAGCCGGTCGTCCTCGATGACGCCGGTGGGCTCGTGGGGTGTGGGGTCGTACGCCATGGCAGCGGCCTGGTGCTTGCCGTCCCGCAGCTTCTCGCGACGCAACCGGTCGATGGCCCGGTTGCCGGCGGTGGTGGTCAGCCAGGCCCCCGGGTTGGGGGGCACGCCGTCCACCGGCCACTTCTCCAGCGCGGCGACGAGCGCCTCCCCCGCCGCGTCCTCGGCGATGTCGATGTCACCGAAGCGGCGGACGAGGGAGGCGATCAGCCGGCCGTGCTCGTCGCGGAAGATCCGCTCGACGGCTGCGTCGGCAGGGCTCACTCGGCAGCCGGGGGCTCGGCCTGGAACGGGCGGACCTCGACCTTGCCCTGGCAGGCCTTGGAGCCGGCGGCGGCGTACTTGAGGGCGGCGTCGAGGTCGGGCACGTCGATGATCCAGAAGCCGCCGATGTGCTCCTTGGTCTCCAGGTAGGGACCGTCGGTGAACACCGGCGCCTCGCCCTGGCCGTCGACCACCGTGGCCGTCTCGGCGCCCTCGAGGCCGCCGGCGAAGACCCACACCCCGTCGGTGCGGAGTTGGTCGTTGAACCGGTCGACCGCGGCGAACATCTCGGGCCACTCCTCCTGGGGGACCGCCGCGTACTCCTCCTCGTTGCCGTGCACGGACAGCAGGTACTGCGTCATGGTTCTGCTCCTTGGGTTCTGGTGGGGTGCTGCGGTGGCCCCGATGACCGCCGCTCACCCTCACCACGAAGGGGGGACGTCCGGTACGACAGCCTGGCACGAAGTTTTTCAGCGGATGAACACTCGGCAGCCTCTCTTGACCCGGAACCGGTGCCGTGTGGGGATGGAGCCATGACCTTCTCGGGCAAGTCCTTCGTGCTGGCCGTCCTCGCCGGCCTCGTCTCCCTGACCGCGGTCGTCGCGACCGCCGTCCCCGCCTCTGCCGTGACCCAGGCCCAAGCCGAGGCGACCTTCCGCGCCAACGCCGTCGGCTGGACGTCGACCGGCGGGTGCACCAACCGCAATGTCGCCACCTGCACGTCCTTCGACGGGCTGCGCCAGGCGAGCGTCGACGGCGCGGTCACGCTCAAGCGGGCCAGCGGCTGCGCGCTGACCATCACCGGCGGGACCGAGGTCGGGCACGCGTCGGGGACCTACAGCCATGCCAACGGCTACAAGCTCGACTTCTCGCGGACGAGCTGCCTGACCAGCTGGGTGCACGCGACGTACGTCTACCAGGGGCTGCGCGGCGACGGGGCGCCGCTCTACAAGGCCGCGTCGGGCAACCTGTACGCCGACGAGGGCAACCACTGGGACGTCACCTACTTCACCTGCGGCTGCTGAGGGCCGCGCCCGCTCGGCCGGTCTGGCCGGCCGGGCGGGCTCGTTCAGGCGAGGCGCTCGGTGAGGTGCACCTCGACCGTGTCGCCGGCGCGCTTGCCGGAGTCGACGCGCAGGGCGGTGGCGACCGGCAGCTTGTGGGTGCCGTCGCCGAGCGCCATGAACGACGTCTCGAAGGGAGCGCCGTCGACGGTCCCGCGGACCTTGACCCGGCCGCGGGTACCGAACCGGTCGACGGAGTCGGGCCAGATGACGTAGGTCCAGCCGCCCGGGGCGTCGCTCTGGCGCAGGGTCTCGGTGAAGGTGATGTCCAGCGGGCCGACCCCGCTCGGGGAGGTGCTCATGGACGTGTCGACCGTCGCAGGGGCACCGATTCATCGTCGCGCCGACGGGGTCCGTAGCCTGGCTCGGTGAGTCTTCGCGGGTTGCTGGCCGACACCCGGCCGCTGAAGAACCCGCACTTCCGGCGGCTGTGGACCGCGAACATCATCACCGTCGTCGGCGCCCAGCTGACGGTGGTGGCGGTGCCGGCCCAGATCTACGCCGAGACCGGCTCGTCGGCGTACGTCGGCCTGACCGGGATCTTCGGCCTGGTGCCGCTGGTGGTGTTCGGGCTGTGGGGCGGCGCGCTCGCCGACCACTTCGACCGGCGCACGCTGCTGCTGGTCACCACGACCGGCCTGATCGGCACCGCCGCGCTCTTCTGGGTGCAGGCGGCGCTCGGCTCCGGGAACGTCTGGCTGCTCCTGAGCCTGTTCGCCGTGCAGCAGGCGTTCTTCGCGATCAACCAGCCGACCCGCTCGGCGGTGCTGCCGCGGCTGCTCGACGCCGAGATCCTGCCGGCGGCCAACTCGCTCAACATGACCGTCATGCAGGCCGGCGCGATCGGCGGACCGCTCATCGCCGGCGTCCTCATCCCGTTCACCGGCTTCGCCTGGCTCTACCTCGCCGACGCGATCTGCCTGCTCGCGACGCTGTGGGCGGTGCTGCGGCTGCCGCCGCTGCCGATCGAGGGCATCACCAGCGGTACGCCGGGGCTGCGCTCGGTGATCGAGGGCATCACCTACCTGCGCACCCAGCCGGTGCTCATGATGTCCTTCGTCGTCGACATCATCGCGATGCTCTTCGGCATGCCCCGGGCACTGTTCCCCCAGGTCGCGCACGAGAGCTTCCTCGGCCCGGACGAGGGCGGCCTGGCGTTCGCCCTGCTCTTCGCCGGCATCCCCCTCGGCGCCGTGCTCGGCGGCGTCTTCTCCGGGTGGGTGTCCCGGGTGAGCGGACAGGGCCGCGCAGTCATCTGGTGCATCATCGTCTGGGGCCTGGCCATGGTCGGCTTCGGCCTCGCGGTGTTCGGGGCCGACGCGCTGCCCGGGTCGGTGCACGCATGGCTCGCGGTCGCCGTCCTGATGCTCGTCATCGGCGGCGCCGCCGACATGGCCTCGGCGGCCTTCCGCACCTCGATGCTCCAGACCGCCGCCGCCGACGAGGTCCGCGGCCGGCTCCAGGGCATCTTCATCGTCGTGGTGGCCGGCGGACCCCGCCTCGCCGACGTCGCCCACGGCGCGTCCGCCGCCATGGTGGGAACGGCGGCCGCGGCCGCGGGCGGCGGCGTCCTGGTGGTCGTGCTGACGGTGGTGGCGGCGCTCGCCGTACCGTCGTTCGTGCGGTACCGGATCACCACCGCGGCCCGTCCCACGCCCTAGGTGCGACTCCACGTATCACCCGCCCCAGCACGTGGCACGAGCCTGTCTACCGTCAGGAGATGACCACTCCTCGGCTCCTGCACTCGGCGCTCCCGGTCGTCGTCCTCGCCCTCGTGCTCGGCGTCGCCGTGCTCCCTCCGGCGTCCGCCCGGGACCACGCGGACGCCGGCCCGGCGCGCGCCGCCGAGGGCTGGCCGATCCGCCTGCAGGTGGTGAGCAAGGGCGGCCGCAAGGTGATGAAGGGATGGGGCCGCTCGGTGGTCTTCTCCTGCTACCGCGGCTCCAGCGCGTGGACGCAGTCGATCGGGCTGTGGGTGCCGCGCACGGTGATCCGCCGCGGGCGCGCCGTCCGGACCTGGCGGACGAGCGCCGGGGTCGTCGGCGAGCTCCGCCTGCGGTTCCACCGGGGGCGGGTGACCGGCACGCTGGAGTACCAGGCGTCCGGCTGCTACCTCCTCTACAACCAGGTCCTGCTGCGCCGGCGCCGCTGAGGTCTCAGCGCAGGCTCGACTCCATCTCGACGCACAGCGCGCGCACGCAGTCGTCGAGCGACTCCCCCGTCTCGGACCGGAGCAGCCCGAGGCTCAGCTCGGCCACCAGCAGCGCACCTCCAGCGAGCTCGCGCTCGTCGGCGAACGTCCGCAGCAGGTCCCGCGCGCCCTCCGCGTCGCCCCGCCCCCGCGCCGCGATCACTCCGGCCACGCGCTGCGCGGCCTCGACCACCGGAACGAGCTCGGCCCGGCGGGCCTGGTCGGTCATGCGATCAGACCCGGGGTCTGGGCCCGCGCCGCCGCGAACCGGCGCTCGACGTCGGCCCAGTTGACGATATTCCACCACTGCTGCACGAAGGACGCCTTGTCGTTCCTGTACTGCAGGTAGTAGGTGTGCTCCCACATGTCGAGCATGAGCAGCGGCACCATGCAGATCGGCACGTTCCCCTGGTGGTCGAAGTGCTGGACGATGTACGGCCGCTGCGCCAGCGTGTCCCAGGTCAGCACCGACCAGCCCGAGCCCTGCACCCCGAGCGCGTTGGCCTGGAAGTGCGCGCGGAACTTGTCGAAGCCGCCGAAGTACTCGTCGATCACCTGGGCCAGCTTGCCCGTCGGCTTGTCGCCTCCGTCGGGGGACATGTTCGGCCAGAACACCGAGTGGTTGACGTGGCCGCCGAGGTGGAAGGCGAGGTTCTTCTCCAGCGTCGACAGGCTGCCGAAGGACTCCTGGTCGCGGGCCTCGGCGAGCTGGTCGACGGCCGTGTTGATGCCGGTGACGTAGGCGTTGTGGTGCTTGCTGTGGTGCAGCTCCATGATCTCGCCGGAGATGTACGGCTCGAGCGCGGAGTAGTCGTAGGGGAGGTCGGGGAGGACGTAGTCGGACATGTTGCCAATTTGTCGCTCTTGCAACTGAATTGCAAATAGCGTGGTGACCGGCCGCTCGCCGTTCAGGTGGGTGGCAGGTACGAGACGCGACGCTGACGTCATGTTCGACCTGATCAACGGACTCCCGGTCCACCCGCTCGTCGTCCACGCGGTCGTGGTGCTGCTGCCACTGGCCGCGCTCGGCACCCTGGCGATCGCCGTACGGCCAGCGTGGCGGGGACGCTACGGCCACCTCGTGGTGGCCGCCGCCCTCGTCGCGACCGCGCTCCTGCCGGTGGCCACCTCGAGCGGCGAGGCGCTGGAGCGGCACGTCGGGGATCCCGGGCAGCACGCGGCGCTGGGCGAGCAGCTCATCTGGTTCGCCCTCCCGCTCCTGGTGCTCGCGACGGCGCTGACCTGGTCGGGACGGCGGGCCGCCGCGGGCCGCACCACTCCCGGCGGCCCCCACGTGCTGCGCGCCGTCGCCGCGCTCGGCATCGTCGCGGCGCTCGCCGCCGGCGTACAGATCTATCGCGTCGGGGACTCCGGCGCACGGGCCGCGTGGGGCGACCAGGTGACGTCGAGCACGACCGCTCGCTGACCGCGACCGGGTGCGCGATCCTGGACGGGTGCCGTCGTCGCCCCTGCTCGACTCCGACCTCCCGCTCGTCGCCGCGCCCATGGCCGGCGGACCCTCGACGCCCGCGCTCGCCGCGGCGGTCGGGGACGCGGGCGGGTTCGCGTTCTGGCCGGCGGGCTACCTGAGCGCCGAGGCGTTCGCGGCGGACCTGGGCGCGGCGCACCGGGGCTCCGGCGGGCGGTCGTTCGGCGTGAACCTGTTCGTGCCGCAGGACGGGGCGATCGAGCCGGCCGCCTTCCGGGCCTACGCGGACGCGCTCCGGGGCGAGGCGGAGGCGCTCGGCGTCGACCTCCCGGCCGTGCCGCGGCACGACGACGACGCGTGGCGGGACAAGGTCGACCTGCTCCTGGCTGATCCGGTGGCGGTCGTCTCGCTGACCTTCGGCCTGCCCGGACGGGCGGACATCGCGGCGCTGCGGCGAGCGGGCTCGCGGGTACTGGCCACGGTGACCACGGCCGACGAGGCCCGGGCCGCGGAGGAAGCGGGGGTCGACGGGTTCGTCGTCCAGGGGCCGCGCGCCGGTGGGCACAGCGGGACGTTCGATCCGCGGCGGCCCATCGGGGACGGGCCGACGGCCGACGTCGTGCGCGCGGTCCGGGCGGTGTCGGGGCTGCCGGTCGTCGCCGCGGGCGGGGTGGACGGTCCGGACGCCGTCCGGACGCTGCTCGCCGCGGGCGCCGAGGCGGTCGCGGTCGGCACGCTGCTGCTCCGCGCCACCGAGGCCGGGACGTCGGCGACCCACCGCGGCGCGCTCGCCGATCCGGCGTACGCGCGGACCACGGTGACGCACTGCTTCACCGGGCGCCCGGCGCGAGCGCTGGCGAACGGGTTCGCGGCGCGGCACCACGCCGAGGCGCCGTACGGATATCCGGAGCTGCACCACCTGACCCGCGACCTGCGCCGCGCCGCGGCCCGGGCCGGCGACCCGGAGCGGCTGCACCTGTGGGCGGGGACGGGCTACCGCGCGGCGCGCGAGGCATCGGCCGCGACGATCGTCAGCGAGCTCGCCGCGGGGCTCTGACCACGACCTCGTCCTCGGGTACGTCGTGCCCGGCGGCGCAGCGCACCACGGCGCGGACCGGTTCGCCGCAGTCGGCGTGGCTGATGTCCGGACGGGCGGACGTGGGGGCCTCGGTGTGCCGGTTGCCCCAGTCGAGGAAGGCGACCACGATCGGCATCAGGTCGTGCCCGGCCTCGGTGAGGACGTAGCGCTGGCGGGTGCGCTGGCCCGGCTCCCGGTAGGCCTCCTTGGCGAACACCCCCGCCGCGACGAGCTGCTTGAGCCGCTGCGCGGCGACCGCCTCGGTGACGCCGACCCGGAGCACCAGGTCGTCGAACCGGCTGGCGCCGTAGAAGGCCTCGCGGATGAGCAGCATCGCCGTGCGCGTGCCCACCACCTCGAGCGATCGCGAGATCGGGCAGTGGTCGCCGAGAGGGACGTCGCGGGTGGCGAGGCGGCCTTCGAGCTGGAAGGGCATGACGCACATCATACCGGTCTGGCTTTTCAAGACCATAGTCAGATCCCTACGGTGCTGACTATGGAAAACAGAAGTCAGCGAGGCCCCCTCGTCCTCCTGGTCCTCACCGGCGCCGTCTGGCTCGCCGGGATCGACCTGTTCATCGTCAACGTCGCCCTCGACGACATCGGCCGCGACCTCGGCGAACCCGATCTCGGCGCGCTCAGCTGGATCCTCAACGCCTACGCCGTCACCTTCGCCGCCCTCCTCGTCCCGCTCGGCCGGGTCGCGGACCGCCGTGGCCGCAAGAACGTCTTCGTCGTCGGCATGGCGCTGTTCACCGCCGCCAGCCTCGGCGCCGGCCTCGCCCCGGACGTCTGGACACTCGTCGGGTTCCGCGTCGTCCAGGCCGTCGGCGCCGCCGCGATGATGCCAGCCAGCCTCGGCCTCCTCGTCGCCGCCGCGCCCCCGGAGAAGCGGGCCGCCGTCGCCCGCCTCTGGGCCCTCGTCGGCGCCGTCTCCGCCGCCGTCGGCCCCTCGGTCGGCGGGGTCCTCGTCCAGCTCTCGTGGGAGTGGGCGTTCTGGATCAACGTCCCCGCCGGCCTGGTCCTGATCGCGCTCGCGGTCCGCTCCGTCCCGGACCTGCAGGACGACACCGCCGCCGACGCCGCGGTGCCCCCGCGCCCCGACGTCCTCGGCGCGCTCCTGCTCGCCACCTCGGTCGGCGCCCTCGTGCTCGCCCTCGTCCAGGCCGACGCCTGGCGCTGGACCTCGCTCGCCACCCTCACCGCTCTCGGCGTCGCCGTCGCGGCCGCGATCGGCGTCCGCCTGGTCGCCGCCGGGCACCCCGCACCCGTGGTGGACCCGCACCTGTTCCGCAACCGGCGGTTCACCCTCGCGAACCTGACCACCGTCGTGTTCAACATGGGCTTCGCCATGGCCCTGCTCGCCGGCATCCTCTGGATGCAGCGGGCGTGGGGCTACTCCCCGCTGCGCACCGGGCTCGCCCTCACCCCGGGACCGCTCGCCGTCGCGGTCGTCGGCATCACGGTCGGCCGCCTGCTCCCCCGGGCCCGGCCCGGTCACCTCATCGCCGCGGGCTCGGCGATCTTCGCCTCCTGCGCGGCCTGGCAGGCGCACGTGCTGACCGCGGAACCGTCGTACGTGACCGGCTACCTGCTCCCCTGGATCGCCATCGGCGTCGCCGTCGGACTGGTCATGCCCAACGTCACCGCCGCCGCCATCGCGGACCTGCCCGTCGCGGACGCCTCGACCGGGTCGGGGATCGTGACCATGGCCCGCCAGGTCGCGCTCGCCCTCGGCGTGAGCGTGCTCGTCAGCCTGCTCGGCACGTCCTCCGGTACGACGCCCGGCCTCGCCGAGTTCGAGACCGTCTGGTGGTGGATCGCCGGCATCGGCGCGATCGCAGCCGTCGTCGCCCTGGGGATGGAGGGCCGCGGTGATCGGCTCAGCCCAGCAGCACCCCCCGCACGTACGCCGCCTGCCCGGCGTGCTGCGTACAGTCGTCGATCACGCTGACCAAGCGGACCCCGAGGGTGACCGGAGGGTCCCACCGGGTGTCGACGACCCGGTCGAGGTCGTCGGCACCGAGCGTCGCGACATAGGCCAGCGAGGCCGCATGGGTGGCGCGGTAGTAGTCGAGGAGCAGGCCGGCCGGGGCACGGACCAGGCCGACCTGCTCGCTCGTGTGGCCGTAGCCGTGGTCCTTGACGTCGAGCGGCAGCGCGAACCGGTCGGCATAGCCCTGGGCGGTGTAGACCTGCTCGATGCCGGCCACATCGGCGACGTGGTCGTCCTGGACCCTGGTCAGGTGCCACACGAGCCAGGCGATCGGGTTGGCACCGGGGGCGGGGCGCTGCACCAGGAGGTCGTCGGAGAGGCCGTCGAGCACGGCCTCGACAGAGTCGAGGACACGGCCCAGGCCATCGGTCAGCAGGTCGGCGGGAGTCATGGAAAAGACGCTACGCCGGACCCCCGACAAAGGGATCCGGCGCAGCCCGCCTGTGGAGAAGATCGCCGTGGCGACGTACCTGTGGAGAGGAACGGTCAGCTGATCAGCTCGTCCAGCCGGTTGTAGACATCGGCCGAGCCGGCCACCACCCGGCTCTCGCGACCCGTGATCGAGACCGGGACCGGCCCCTGCACGGTGATCCGGCGGACCTCGCGCAGCTGGGTGTCGAAGTCGGCGACGGCGTAGTGCTGGGTCGCGCGGTTGTCCCAGATCGCGACGTCGCCGTCGGCCCAGGTCCAGCGGACCGTGTTCTCGAGCTTGGTCACCCGGTCCTGCAGGAGGTTGTAGAGCGCGGCCGACTCCTTGGCGTTGAAGCCGACGAAGTTCTTGACGAAGTGGCCGAGCAGGAGCGAGCGCTCACCGGTCTCGGGGTGGACCCGGACGACGGGGTGCTCGGTCTGGTAGACGGTCGAGGCGAACTCCGAGCGGCTGAACTGGGTGTTGGCCTCGCCCTCCTCGGAGTAGTGGTTGGCGTAGTCGTAGTCGTTGGTGTGGATCGCCCAGAGGTCGTCGACGAGCGCCTTGAGCTGCGGCGGCAGCGTCTCGTACGCCGTGACCGTGTTGGCCCACACGGTGCTGCCGCCGTACTCCGGGATGGTGACGCCGCGCAGCACCGAGAACGCCGGGATCCGGTCGACGAAGGTGACGTCGGTGTGCCACGAGTTGGCCGCCATCCCCTTGGTCGCCTTGAGCGCGAGGACCCGCGCGCTGCCGGTGTTGACCGTCGGGTGCGCGGTGGTGAGCGGGCCGAGGAGCTCGCCGAAGCCGATCTGCGCGTCGTCGTCGAGGTGGTCCTGCCCGCGGAAGAAGACGACCTTGTGCTCCAGCAGCGCCGCGCGGATGCCCGCCACGGTCTCGGGCGCGAGGTCGGCACCGAGGCGTACGCCGTCGATGCGCGCGCCGATCCGGCTGCCCAGCTTGCTGACGGCGAGCCCGTCAGGGGCGGCGGAGGCGGGGTTCGCGGCGGTCGTCCGGTCGAGGCTGATGGTCATGACGTGGCGGTCCTTCGTCGTCGGGGGTGGGGAACGAGGGTCCACGGTGAGGCGGAAAGCCCCACCGGACAAGGGTTCCGCTCACCGTGATCCGAACCCGACCGGATCGCGGGACGAAGTTGTGGGACGCCCTCCACGGTGATCTACAGTTTGTCGAGTCAGTTGATAGACAATTGCTCACCTCGGCACCCCGCCACGGACTCGGAAGGAGGACGGCGTGCCTCGTTCGCCGATCATCACCGTGTCCCGCGGCCGGTTCAGCCCGACCGCCGCCCAGGTGCTGGAGCACGTCCGCTCCGCCGGCCGTGCGTCTCGTGACGAGATCGCCGCGGCGAGCGGGCTGAGCATCGCCACCGTCGGCCGTACGGCGGCCCAGCTCGCCGAGCTCGGCCTGCTCCGCGAGCGCCCCGACCTCGCTCGCCCCGGACTCACCGGGCGCCCGGGCGTCCCGGTCGAGATCGACGCGGAGCACTACGTCACCCTCGGCTTCCACGTCGGACGCCGGATCGCGACGGTCGCCCTCGGCGACCTCACCGGCCGCGTCCTCGCCTCCCGCACCGTACGACGCCCGCTCGGCGCGGACCCCGACCTCGAGCAGCTGAGCCGGGTCGGCGCCGCCCTCCTCGGCACGCTCCCCGACCGGGTCCCGCTGGCGGCCGGCCTCGTCTCCCCCTGGCGCGAGCTCGGCCTGGTGCCGACCGAGCGCGAGGCCGAGCTGCGCGACCTGACCGGCCTCCCGGTCCGCACCGGCGACCACATCTCCGCGGTCGCCGCATCGGAGTTCCTGCACCGCCGGCACGGGATCGGCGGGATGACGCTCTACGTCTACGCCCGCGACACCTTCGGCTGGTCGGTCGCGGTCGATCGCGGCGTGCAGACCGACGTCACCCGGGCCGCGAGCCTGACCCACTTCCCCACCGGTTCGCGGATCCCGTGCTCGTGCGGCCGGACCGGCTGCCTCGCGGCCACGGTGCCGTCGCTCTCCCCCGCCGACCGGGCGCGCACGCTCGGCGCGGTCGCCGGTTCGGTGCGCGACATGCTCTCGCCGGATCGCGTCGTCCTCGTCGGGCAGGCGTTCACCGGCGACCCCGAGCAGCTCGACACCGTCGTCGGGTCCTACGACGAGCACACCGCCCTCGACCACGCGGTCCCCGTCTCCTTCACCCGCTTCGGCGCGGACATCCAGGCGATCAGCGCCTGCACCGTCGCGCTGGGACCGGTCCTCGACGACCCCCAGGGCTGCGTCGAGACCGCCGGGGCGTGTCGTCGCCGTCGCGGCGCCTGACCCTTCCCTCCCCTCGCCCCCCTTCTCGGACCCGTCTCCGTCCCCGAAAGGAACACCCGTGTCCACACCCGTCTCCGCCCACCCGCACCGCCGCGCGCACCAGCGCTCCCGCCGGCACCTGATCCGCCTGGCCGGCGCGCTCGTCGCGCTGCTGACCCTGGTCACGGCGACGGCCTGCTCGTCGGCCGTCGACGAGCTCAAGAGCGGCTCGGGTGAGCGCCAGGAGGGCGGCACGCTGCGGGTCGGCGCGCTCCAGGACATCGTTCCGGCGCGGATCTTCACGAACTCCAGCGACTCGATCAACGTCCTGATCGGCAGCGTCTACGACTCGCTGATCGACTACCCGCTCGACAGCCTGGACCCGAAGCCCTCGCTCGCGACGTCGTGGCAGCTCTCCGACGACGGCAAGCAGCTCACCCTGCAGCTGCGCGACGACGTGAAGTTCCACTCCGGCCGGCCGTTCACGAGCAAGGACGTCGAGTTCAGCATCAAGACCTGGGCGGACCCGGCCTGGACGGTGCAGCTGCAGCGCACGGCCGCGGCGATCACCGGCTTCGACACCACCGACGAGCACGCGATCACGCTGACCTTCGCGCACCCGCTGAGCAACATCTTCGACCTGCTCGACATGCTGCCGATCATCGACCAGGACACGATCGACCAGCTCCGCGAGGGCAAGGCGTTCGTCGGCACCGGCCCGTTCGAGTTCACGAGCTGGAGCCCGGGCGCCAAGATCCAGTTCACGCGCAATGACGACTACTGGCGCGGCAAGCCGGCGCTCGACGGCATCGACGTCAGCGTCATCCCGGACCCGCAGGCGCAGGTCGCCCAGCTCCGCTCGCACCAGCTCGACCTGATCCTCGGCGCGTCGTACCGCGACTTCGAGAGCCTCGGCAAGGACGACCAGTTCAACGTCAACCAGTGGGACGGCGCCGAGGGCCAGGTGTACGTCGGCACGAACGTCACCAACCCCGCACTCTCCGACGTCCGGGTCCGTCAGGCGATCGCCTACGCCCTGGACCGCAAGCGGGTCGTGGACGAGGTCTTCCGCGGCGCGGGCGTCCCGATCAGCCTGCCGTGGCCGGACTACTCGCCGGCGTACGACGCGACGGCCAACGGCACCTACGACTACGACCTCGACCAGGCGAAGAAGCTCGTCGACGAGGCCAAGGCCGACGGCGTGAAGATCCCGAAGCTGCCGCTCACCTATCCCTCGGAGAACCCCATCTACGGGGCGATCGCGCAGATCGCGCAGGCCGACCTGGCCAAGGTGGGCATCGAGGTCGAGCTCGACCCGCAGGAGCAGGCGCAGGTGATCCAGCAGCTGATCGGCGCGAAGTTCCCGGCGCTGTGGATCCTCAGCCACGGCTACGCCAACTGGACGCCGTCGACGCTCGCCGTGTCGGCGTACCCCTTCAACGCCGAGCACAACGCCTCGCTCTACGTCGACAAGGACTACCAGGCGATCGCGGACAAGGTCTGGAAGGAGAAGCCCGACGCGGTCGACACCGCCGACTACGCCACGCTCAGCCAGGCGCTGCTCAAGGGCTCGTTCCTGCTGGAGATCGCGATCACGCTGCCGCAGGACGCCAGCAGCACGCAGGTCCACGGCATCGGGCAGACCAAGCGCGGCGAGCCGGTCTTCTACGACACGTACCTGTCGAAGTGAGCACAGCGTCATGACCCGCTACCTCCTCAGCCGGCTGGGCTCGGCCCTCCTCGTGACGGCGCTCGCGTCGATCGGGATCTTCGCCCTGATCCGGCTGGTGCCCGGCGACCCCGTCACGGTGCTCGCCGGGCCGGACGCCACGCCCGCCGCGCGGGACGCGATCCGCACGCAGCTCGGGCTGGACCAGCCGTTCTGGAGCCAGTACGTGCACTGGCTCGGCGACCTGGCCCGGTTCGACCTCGGTCCGTCGTACAAGCTGGGCGGGGACGTGGGCAGCCTGATCGCGGACGGTGCGCTCAACACCGTCGTGCTGACGCTGTTCGCGCTCGTCCTCGCCACCGTCGGTGCGATCGTGACCAGCACCGCGGCGGTGGTCGGGGACCGGCGCTGGCTCAACTCGCTGCTCTCGGCCCTCAACACCGCGGCGGTGGCGGTGCCGACGTTCGCGACGGCGCTCGTGCTGGTGCTGGTGTTCGCGGTGCGCTTCCCCGTGCTCCCCGCTGGGGGGACGCCGCCGGCCGGCTTCTTCGCGCAGCCCGACATCGCGCTGCAGTACCTGATCCTCCCGGGCATCGCGCTGGCGCTGCCCGCGTGGGCGGCACTGACCCGGTTCCTCACCGAGGCGCTGCGGACGCAGATGCGGCAGCCGTACGTGACGACGGCGCGGGCGCTCGGCATCCCTCGCCGCCGGATCGTGCTCACCCAGGCGCTGCGCAACGCGCTGCCGTCGACGGTGACGGTGCTCGGCCTGCAGCTCGGAACCCTGCTGGGTGGGGCGATCCTGGTCGAGGCGGTCTTCGCCTGGCCGGGCCTCGGACGCCTGGTGGAGCAGGGGATCTCGGCCCGCGACTACCCCGTCGTGCAGGTCCTGCTGCTGCTCTCGGTGGTCGTCTTCGTCCTCACCCAGCTCGCCACGGACGTCATCCATGCGTGGCTCGACCCGCGCGTCCGGCTGAACGGAGTCTCCTGATGACCCTCGACGTCTCGCTGGAGGAGCCGCTCAGCCCGGTCCCCGTGGGTCCCGTCCCCGGCGATCCCGCGCCCGTACGACGCGACGGCCTGCTGCACGCGCTGCGCCACGGCCGCGGCCTCGTGGGGCTCGTGCTCGTCAGCACGGTGGTGGCGCTCGGCGTGCTCGGGCCGCTGCTCGCGCCGTACGGGCCGACGGAGCAGATCAAGGGCGCCAACCTGCTGGGGCCCGGCCCCGGGCACTGGCTCGGCACCGACGAGCTCAACCGCGACATCCTGTCCCGCACGCTGTACGGCATCCGGGTCGACCTGGTCATCGTGTTCGCGGCGGTGCCGGTCGGCGCGGCCGCCGGCGTGCTGATCGGCCTGGTCACGAGCTGGTGGACGGTGACCGACGTGATCGCGCAGCGGGCGTTCGACCTGCTGCTCGCGTTCCCCGCGCTCATCCTGGGCATCCTGCTCACCGCCTTCCTCGGCCCCGGCGTGCTCACGGTCGGCGTCGTCATCGTGGCGCTGGAGATCCCGGTCTTCGGGCGGCTGGTGCGCACATCGGTGCGGACCGTGCGGGAGATGCCGTTCGTCGAGGCCTCGCAGGTCGTCGGCGCCGGACCCTGGTGGGTGCTGCGCAAGCACGTCCTCCCCAACTCGCTGGAGCCGCTGACCGTCCAGCTCGCCGTGTCGATGTCGGTCGCGGTGTTCATCGAGGGCGCGATGAGCTTCCTCGGGCTGGGTGTCCGGCCGCCGCACCCTTCGCTCGGCTCCCTCATCAAGGACGGCGTGCGACTGCTGCACGAGGCGCCGTTCTTCGCCGTGGGCCCGCTCGCCGTCGTGGTGGCGCTGGTCCTCGGTCTCCTGCTCATCTCCCAGTCCCTCGCGGAGGCCCGCCGTGCCTGAGTCGCCTGTGTCCCCTGTGCTCGAGATCGAGCACCTCGCCATCTCGTTCGCCCAGCCCCGGCCCGCCGTCGAGGATGTCTCGGTCGCCCTCGAACGCGGCGAGATCCTCGCCCTGGTGGGCGAATCGGGCTCCGGGAAGTCGATGACCGCGCGTGCGGTGCTCGGCCTGCTGCCGCCGGGCGCGCAGGCCACCGGATCCATCAGGTACGACGGCGAGGAGCTCCTCGGGCTGCCCGAGGCCGAGCTCGACCGGTTCCGCGGTGCCCGGATCGCGATGGTGTTCCAGGAGCCGCAGACCGCGCTCAACCCGGTGCGGACCGTCGGCTGGCAGCTCCGCGAGGCACTGCGCGCGCACGGCCTCCGATCGCGGAAAGCCGCACGGGAGCGGGCGATCGAGCTGCTCCGCGCGGTCGAGATCCCCGAGCCGGAGCGCCGGCTCGGCTCGTACCCCCACCAGCTCTCGGGCGGCCAGAAGCAGCGGGTGGTGCTCGCCCTCGCGCTGGCGAACGAGCCGGAGGTGCTGCTCGCCGACGAGCCGACCACCGCGCTCGACGTCACCGTGCAGGCCGAGATCCTGCGCCTGCTGGACCGGATCCGCGAGCAGACCGGCACCGCGATCGTGCTCATCACCCACAACATGGGGGTGGTCGCCGAGATCGCCGACCGGGTCGTCGTCCTGCAGGCGGGCAATGTCGTCGAGGAGGGCGAGACCCGCGCGCTGTTCGCCCACCCGCGGGAGCCGTACACCAAGACGCTGCTCGCGTCGGTGCTGCGCCTCCCCGAGGCCGGCACGCAGGCGACGCCGGGCCCGGCCGTCCCCGCGGCGGCGGCGATCGTCGCGGACGAGGTGACCCCGGCCGTGGAGTTCCGCGACGTCCACGTGCACTACGGATCGAGCCGTCGGGGCCGGGCCTTCCCCGCGATCAGCGACGTCTCGCTCACCGTCGCGCCGGGTGAGGTGCTCGGCCTGGTCGGCGAGTCCGGCTCCGGCAAGACGACACTCGGCCGGCTCGCCGCCGGCCTCGTCCCGCTGGCCGACGGGCAGGTGCTGCTGCGCGGCCGGGACGTGCTGGCCGCGCCTCGCTCCGAGCGCCGGAACCTCCGTCGTGGTCTGGCGTTCGTGCACCAGGACCCGGAGGCCTCGCTCGACCCGCGGCTCAGCGTCGGTGCGAGCATCCGCGAGCCGCTCGACATCCACCAGGTCGGCACCACCGGTGAGCGCGACGCCCGGGTGGCCGAGCTCCTCGAAGCGGTCCAGCTCCCCGCGTCGTACGCCGGCCGGCGCCCGCGTGAGCTCTCCGGCGGCCAGCGGCAGCGGATTGCCCTGGCCCGTGCGCTCGCGCTGGAGCCGAGCCTGCTCGTGGCCGACGAGCCCACCAGTGCGCTCGACGTGTCGGTGCAGGCGCGCGTACTGGAGCTGTTCCGCGACCTCCAGGAGCGGCTCGGCTTCGCCTGCCTGTTCATCAGCCACGACCTCGCCGTCGTGCACCAGGTCGCCGACCGGGTGGCGGTCCTGCGCGCTGGACGGCTCGTCGAGGAAGGCCCCGTGAGCGCGGTGTTCACGCACCCGAGCGAGGACTACACGCGACGGCTGCTCGACGCCGTCCCGGTGCCGGACCCCAGCCGGCGCCGCGGCCGGCGGGTGCGCGAGCTCGCGTCATGAGCGGCGCGTGCTGCGCGGGATCGGTCGGCCAGGGCGACCTGCTCACCGTCGGTCCCGCGGCTCCGTACCGGCCGCCGGCAGACCGGCGCGACACCCGCGGCCAGCGCGCGATCCCCGGCGGGACGTTCGCGATGGGTGACCCCTTCGGCGACGGGGATCCCGCTGACGGCGAGGGTCCGGTGCACGAGGTGACGCTGGCGCCGTACCTCGTGGACGAGACGGCGGTGACCAACGCGGCGTTCGCGCGGTTCGTGCGCGCCACCGGCCATGTCACCGAGGCCGAGCAGCTCGGTGTCTCCGCGGTCTTCCACCTCGCCGTCGAGGCCACCCGGGCCGACGTCCTGCACCGGCTCGACACGACGCCCTGGTGGGTCGCGGTCAAGGGCGCGGACTGGCGGCACCCCGCCGGACCGCTGTCGTCGATCGGCGACCTGCCGCACCACCCCGTCGTGCACGTCACGTGGCACGACGCGCAGGCGTACTGCCGCTGGGCGGGCAAGCGGCTGCTGACCGAGGCCGAGTGGGAATTCGCCGCACGTGGGGGCCTCTCGGGCCGCCGCTTCCCCTGGGGGGACGAGCTGCACGACGGCGGCGCCTGGCGGCTCAACGTGTGGCAGGGCGACTTCCCCCGGCACAACACGCTCGACGACGGCCACCTGACGACGGCACCGGTGAAGTCCTACCGACCCAACGGCTACGGCCTCTTCCAGACCGTCGGCAACGTCTGGGAGTGGTGCGCCGACCGGTTCGACGCCGGCTACTACGCCGACTCCCCCGCCGACGACCCGCACGGGCCCCGGCACGGGCACACCCGCGTGATGCGCGGCGGCTCCTACCTCTGCCACGACTCGTACTGCAACCGCTACCGCGTCGCCGCCCGCAGCAGCAACACCCCCGACTCGGCCTCGGCCAATGTCGGCTTCCGGTGCGGCAATTCCCTCTCGACCCCCTCATGAACGGAGACCCCGTGTCCGACGATCCCCGCGCCCACCTGCCCTTCCACCGCGCCCGCGCCGCCTTCGAGGCGGAGGTCGACGTACGGGACCAGGACGGTCCGCTGCCGGGGCGGGAGCGGCTCGAAGCCCCCGAGGGAGCGCCGAACGTGCTCGTCGTCCTGCTCGACGACATGGGATTCGGCGCCCCCTCGGTCTTCGGCGGCCCGTGCCGGACGCCCGTCGCCGAGCAGCTCGCCGACGACGGCCTGCGCTACACGCGCTTCCACACCACGGCGCTGTGCTCGCCCACACGGGCCGCGCTGATGACCGGTCGCAACCACCACGCGGTCGGCGTCGGCACGGTCATGGAGATCTCCACCGGCGCCCCGGGGTACGACGGCCTGCGCCCCCGCGACGCCGGCACGCTCGCGCAGGTCCTGCGCGGCAACGGCTACAGCACGGGCGCCTTCGGCAAGTGGCACCAGACCCCGCCCTGGGAGCAGACCGCGGCAGGACCGTTCGACCGGTGGCCGACGGGCGAGGGATTCGACCGCTTCTACGGCTTCCTCGGCGGCGAGGCCAGCCAGTTCGAGCCGACGCTCGTCGACGGTACGACGTTCGTCGACCCGCCGCGCAGCGCGGCCGAGGGCTACCACCTGTCCGAGGACCTCGCCGACCGCGCGATCGCCTGGACCGGCGACGTCCGCACGCACGCGCCCGACAAGCCGTGGTTCTGCTACCTCGCGTTCGGCGCGACGCACGCGCCCTTCCAGGTCCCGGACTCGTGGCGGGACCGCTACCGCGGCGAGTTCGCGCACGGGTGGGACCGGCAACGCGAGATCACGCTCGAGAAGCAGCGCGCACTGGGCGTCGTACCTCCGGAGGCGGAGCTGGCGCCCTGGACGCCCGGCGTCCCCCACTGGGACGACGTCTCCGCGCTGGAGCAGGAGACCGGGCAACGGCTCATGGAGCTCTACGCGGCGTTCGCCGAGCACACCGACGCCCAGGTGGGCCGGGTGATCGACGCGCTGCGCGAGCGCGGCGAGCTCGACAACACGATCGTGCTCTACATCCTCGGTGACAACGGGGCTTCCGCCGAGGGCGGGCCGGCCGGGACGCTCAACGAGGGGCTGCACTTCAACGGCATCGAGGAGGACCCGGAGCGGATCGCGCGCTTCATCGCGGAGCGACCCGGCGAGCTCGGCGGGCCGGACACCTACGCGCACTACCCCGCCGGTTGGGCGGTGGCCATGGACACGCCGTACCAGTGGACGAAGCAGGTCGCCTCGCACTACGGCGGCACCCGCAACGGGCTCGTCGTGCACTGGCCCGCGGGCATCCGGGCACGCGGCGAGGTGCGGCGCCAGTGGCACCACGTGAACGACGTGCTGCCGACGCTGCTCGACGTGGCCGGCGTACCGGTGCCGGAGACGATCGACGGCGTCCGGCAGGCACCGTTGGACGGCGTCTCGTTCGCCTACTCCTTCGACCAGCCGCAGGCCGCGGAACGGCACACCACGCAGTACTTCGAGATGTTCGGCAACCGCGGGATCTACCACGAGGGCTGGACCGCGGTCGCCGCGCACAAGGCGCCCTGGCACCCGGCGTCGGTGGAGACGCCGCGCTTCGAGGACGATCGCTGGGAGCTCTACGACACCACGACCGACTGGACCCAGGCCCGGGACCTCGCGGCCGCCGAGCCGGAGCGGCTCGCCGCTCTGCAGGAGCTCTTCCTGGCCGAGGCACGGCGCAACCACGTGCTCCCCATGGACGACAAGCTCGCCCGCCGGTTCAACGCCGGCGGCACCGGCCGGCCCGCTCCCCCGACCTCGATCGTCCTCGGGCCCACCTCGGGACGGCTGCGCGACGACGCGGTGCCGCCGGTGCGCAACGCGTCGCACGTCGTACGGGCGCGGTTCGCGGGAGGCCCGGGGACGTCGGGCGTGCTCGTCGCGCAGGGCGGCTACTTCGGCGGGTGGTCGCTCTACGTCAAGGAGGGCGTCGTCACCTGGGCCTACAGCCGGGCGGCGATCGACTGGACGCACGTGCGGTCGGCGACGGTGCTGACCGACGGCGAGCACGACGTCGAGCTCGTCTTCGCGTACGACGGCGGCGGCTTCGGCAAGGGCGCCTCGATCACGCTCGTGCTCGACGGCGCAAAGGTCGCCGAGGGCCGCCTGGAGCGGTCGCTGCCCCACATGTTCTCGATGGACCAGACGCTCGACGTCGGCATCGACCGCGGCACGCCGGTCACCGACGACTACGGGACCCGCAACGGGTTCCGGTTCACCGGGCGGATCGAGCGCGTCGAGATCGTCTCGGGCGACGACGCACTGACTCCTCCGCTGGAGGACCGCGTGGCGGCGGCGCTGATCACGCAGTGAGGCCGAGGCGCTCGACCTGCTGACCGGTGACGTCGGCGATGAGCTCGAAGTCCTTGTCGAGGTGGAGGACGACGAGCCCCGCCAGCTCGGCCGTCGCGGCGATCAGCAGGTCGGGCACCGACGGGGCGCGGTGCTGGCCACGCGCCGCGAGGATGCGCTGGACGTCGAGCGCACGGCGCTCGATGGCGGGGGTGAGGTACTCGACGGGGAACCACGACACGGGCGGACCGGCGACCAGCGCCTGCCAGTCGTCGGCCGATCGTGCGGAGAAGCCCGCCTCGAGCAGCGTCGGCGAGGTGATCCGGACCAGACCCCGGCGGCAGCGCTCGCGCCACTCGTCGCGCTCGGCAGCGTGCGCCAGCCGGACGAGGGCGGACTTGTCGATGAGCCAGTCGGTCATGACCAGGCGTCCCTCATGACGTCGTCGTCGCCGAGGTCCTGGGCGAGGTCCGCGAACCGCGCGAAGACGTCGGTGCCCGGTTCGGCGTCGTCGACCCCGCGCGCCGCCTCCTGGAGGATCAGCCGACGGAAGTAGTCGGCCCGTGACAGGCCGAGCCGACGAGCCTTGTCGTCGATCCGCCGCAGGTCCTCGTCGGGCACGTTCCGAATGAGCAGGTCAGTCATCGCGCCACCTCCTGATATCGAAGGATATCAGGAGGACTAGGGGCTCTCGCGCCGCTGGAACAACCGCACGACGACCCGCAGCGCCAGCGTGACCCCGCAGAACCCCAGTGCCAGCGCCAGCAGCCCGAACAACGACAGGTCGTCGGTGAGCCGGGGTCCGTTGTCGCTGAGGGCGAGCAGGACGGCGAGGACGCAGGCGGTGATGCCGAAGGCGGCGGCCAGGCCGTTGTTGACCTGGTCGCGGAGCCAGGCGCGGTCCTCGGCGTCGCCGAAGGCGCGGGTGCGGACGGTGAAGGTGCCGTCGCTGAGGGCGCCGGTGACGTGCTCGAGGCGTTCGGGGAGGCGGCGGGCGATGGCGGCGACGACGCCGGCCTGGCTGGCGGCCTGGGCGGCGAGGCGCTGGGGGGCGGCGAGGCGGCGCAGGAGGGACGGGAGCTGGTCGCGGGCCGACGACAGCAGGCTGTTGGTGGGGTCGAGGAGGGTGACGGCGGCCTCGACGGAGGTGAGGGTCCGGAAGGCGGCCGCGACGTCGCCGGGGACGCCGATGCCGTGGCGGCGCAGGACCGCGAAGATGCGGGCGAAGGTGTCGCCGCTGATGGTGTCCTGGAGCTGCAGGGCGGCGATCTCGCGGCCGAGCTCGCGGCGCAGGAGGGGCACGTCGAGGTCGTCCGGTACGTCGAACGCGAGCGCCATCGCGTCGACCGCGGACACCGCGTCGTCGCTGAGGATCGCGAAGAGCAGCAGGGCGAGGAGCTGGCGGGTCTCGCTGTCGAGGATGCCGACGGCACCGAAGTCGAGCAGGCCCAGCCGGCCGTCGTCCAGGACGAGGATGTTGCCGGGGTGCAGGTCGGCGTGGAAGAAGCCGCTGACGAAGACCGTGTCGAGCAGCGCGCCGATGAGGGTCTCCGCGAGGTGGGTACGGCGCTCGGGGTCGAGGCCGGCGACGGCGGCGTCCCCCGCCGAGAGCGGTACGCCGTGCAGCCGCTCCATGACGAGCACCCGGCGGGTGCTGAGCCCGAGGTCGACCGCGGGGACGACGATGTCGTCGCGACCGCGGAGGGCCGCGGCGCCGGACGCCGTGCGCTCGGCCTCGATGCGGTAGTCGAGCTCCTCGCGCAGCGACTGCGCGAGCCCGGCGGCGAGCCGGGAGACCGTCATGTCGCGGGCCCAGGGCCAGCGCTGCTCAGCGGTCCGGGCGAGCCGGAGCAGGATCTCGGTGTCGACCTCGACCTGGCGCCGCGCCTTGCTGCGCTGCACCTTCACGACGACGTCGCGGCCGTCGTGGGTGGTCGCGGTGTGCACCTGCGCCACGGACGCGGCGGCGAGGGGAACGACGTCGAACGTCGCGAAGAGGGCGTCGGGCCGGCCGCCGAGCTCGGCCGCGATGGTGCCGGCCACGGCGTCGTACGGCTCGGGGTCGGCGTCGGACTGGAGCGTCGCGAGGGCACGCGTGGTGTCGGCCGGGAGCAGGTCGTCGCGGGTGGCGAGGATCTGGCCGAGCTTGACGAAGGTGACGCCGGACTTGTTGAAGACCGACGCGAGGGCCGGGCCGAAGGAGGCCGACGACGGTCCGCCGCGCAGCACAGCACCGAGCCCTGAACCGGTGGCGGCACGGGCGATCTGGAGGTAGCGCCGGGTCCGGCGGGCCCACGAGCGGGTCCGGCCGACGACCTCGCCGGGGCCTGGCACCGTGCCCGACGGGAGCAGCACCTCGGTCAGCATGACGACCGCCAGCGCGGCCGCGAAGACCCACAGGCAGCTGACCAGGATGAAGGCGATCGCCGTCCCCTGGGACGTCGTCAGCTCGCCGCTCGACGTACCGACGCCGGCGGTGACCGCCAGCTTGCCGGTGACCGGGATCCCCACCAGGAGGGCGATCCACGCCACCAGCACGGTGCGCAGCCAGCCGACCCGGGCGCCGAGGATCCGCCGGATCACCGCCCCGAGGCCGATCGCCAGCACGAGGCTCGTCAGAACCGTGTAGACCCAGACCACCGCTGCCACGGGCACCACCGTAGGGGAGATCGGGCGCATTCCCGGGCGGCTCAGGGGCCGGCCAGGGACCGATCAGGGGCTACCCAGGGCGATCACCGGTACGACGAACCGCTCGACCAGCCGGCGTTCGGCGTCCTCGTCGCCACCCGGCACGGTCAGCAGCGACACGATCACCCGGACCAGCCACTGCGCCGCGTCCCGGTCGGCCACCACGGTCAGCCCGAGCGCGGCGATGACCTCGGAGTCGTGGGCCAGTCCGGCAGCGCGTCCGGCGTCCCCCGCGCGGAACCAGGCGGCCAGCGTGGGCGCGGCACGCACGTGGCGCAGCGCCGACAGCACGGCGTCGGTGACGGTGGCGGCCCCGTCGGCGGCGACGAGCGCCCCCACCCGGACCGCCTCACGCTGCACGAACGCCCGCTGCAGCGCAGGCCGGTCGGGGAAGTAGCGGTAGAGCGTGGCGCGCGAGCAGCCCGCCGCGGTGGCGATCCGGCCCATGGCGACACCGTCGACACCGGCGGCACCGGCGGCGGCGAAGAGCTCGCCCGCGGCGTCGAGGATCCGCTCCTCCGCCGCCGTACGGCGGTCGACCCAGGCGGCGCTCACCTCAGGCCACGACCAGCGGGACCGAGAGCGGGCGGCGTACGTAGGGGCCGGGCGCCCAGGTGACGGCGTCGTGGTCGACGGCGAAGTCGGGGATCCGGGCGAGGAGCTCCTGGAGCGCGACGGTGATCTGGAGCCGCGCGGCGGCCGCGCCGAGGCAGTGGTGGTGGCCCTGGCTGAAGCTGAGGATCTGGGTCGGGCGGCGCCGGACGTCGAGGTGCTCGGCGTCGGGGCCGTACTTGCGCGGGTCGCGGTTGCCGGCGCCGTAGAGCAGGAGCACCTTGCGGCCCGCGGGGATGACGGTGTCGTGCAGCGTGACGTCGCGGGTCGTCGTCCGGGCCAGGCCCTGGACCGGCGAGGTGAGCCGGAGGAACTCCTCGACGGCGTCGGGCAGGAGGTCGGGGTCGGCGGCGAGGAGCGCGCGCTGGTCGGGTCGCTCGGCGAGCAGCTGGACCGCGCCGCCGAGGGCGCCGGTCGAGGTGTCGTTGCCGCCGGCCACCATCGTGAAGACGAAGGCGAGGACGGAGAGCAGGTCGACGTCCGCCTGGACCAGCTGGGAGACCGTGTCGTCGCCCGGGTCGTGGCGCCGGCGCTCGGCCAGGGCGGTGAAGTAGCCCATCATCTCGATGGTCGCGCCGGCCGCGTCGTCGGCGGCGCCCGCACCCTCGCCGGCCACGTTGGCCGCGACGATCGCGCCGCTCCAGTCGTCGAAGCGGCCCTGGTCCTCGGGCGGGACACCGAGGTAGTGGCCCACGACGAGGCTCGGCAGCGGCTTGAACAGCTCGGTGACGACGTCGCCGCCGCCGGCCGCGCGCAGCCGGTCGAGCCGCTCGACCACGAACGCGCGCACCGCCGGCTCGACGTCGCGCACCTGGCGCGGGGTGAACCCGCGGGCCACGAGCTTGCGGAAGGTCGTGTGCACCGGCGGGTCGGTCATCACGAACGGCGGGTTGTCGGCCAGGCCGATCCGCTCGAGCTCGCCGTACTCGACGGTGAGGCCGGCCGCGCTGGAGTACGTCGTGGTGTCGACCGCCGCGGCGAGCACGTCGGCGTGGCGGGAGAGCACGTAGTGGTCGTGCTCGGGGCGGCCCGCGGGCACCACGTGGTGGACGGGGTCGTGCTCGCGCAGCCAGGCGTAGCCGGACCACGGCTCGCGCCAGGCGGCGCCGCCGCCCGGGCGATAGCCGTGGTCATGAGACAGTTCAGCCGACATGCCTCAAGAGTGAGACATGTCGGCTGATCTGTCTAGTGGTGCGTCAGACGACGATCGCCTCCGGCACCGAGGCGCCCGGCGTACGGCGCTCGGCGTCGGTCAGCCAGGCGAGCTGCTCGACGCGCTCGAGGATCGTGTGCAGCAGGTCGGCCGTGGTCGGGTCGGCGGCGTCGACCTCGTCGTGGACGCGGCGGGCCGTGCCGGCCACGGCATACAGGGAGGCGACGATCGCGTCGATCGCGGCGCCGGTCTCGACCTCGCCGCCGGGGAAGGCGGGGAGGCTCGACTGCGCGGCGGTGCGGGCCGAGGTGCCGTCCGGGACGACGTAGAGGGCGCGCATCCGCTCGGCGACGTCGTCGGTGAACTCACGCGCGGCGTCGACGATCTCGTCGAGCTGCAGGTGCAGGTCGCGGAAGTTGGGGCCGACGGCGTTCCAGTGGGCCTGCTTGCCCTGGAGCGCGAGGTCGTTGAGGTCGACGAGGACCTGCTGGAGGTGACCGGCGAGCGTCTCGTCGGCGCGGAAGGCGGGGTGCGAGACGTGCTGGCGGGTGCGGTGCTGGGTCGCGGTGGCGGCCATGGAGATTGCTCCCTTTCGTTCGTTCTCTGGTTTGCGGTGACACCCACCTTGCCACCTTTTCTTGAACCGTTCCAGGAAAGCGAGCCTTGCCTCAATTGCGCACCCGGCGCCCGCGCGAGCGATGAATTCCGTTGTCGGTGGCGGTCTCTAGGGTGCGAAGCACAGGGCATCCGAGAGGCACGAGGGGACGCAGGACCGATGAGCGAACCGATGATCCGCGCGACCGGACTGGTCAAGCGCTACAAGGAAGTCGAGGCCCTGGCCGGCCTCGACCTGGCCGTGCCCGAGGGCAAGGTGCTGGCCCTCCTGGGGCCCAACGGCGCCGGCAAGACCACCGCCGTGCGCTGCCTGACCACGCTGCTCAAGCCCGACGCGGGCAGCGCCACCGTGGCCGGCATCGACGTGCTGGCCGAGCCGGCGGCGGCCAAGGCCAAGATCGGCCTGTCCGGTCAGTACGCCGCGGTCGACGAGCACCTCACGGCGTACGAGAACCTGGTGATGATCGGCCGGCTCTACCACCTGGGCCGGCAGCGGGCGCGGGCCCGCGCACAGGAGCTGCTCGAGCGCTTCGACCTCACCGAGTTCGCGAGCCGGCCGACCAAGACCTACTCCGGCGGCCAGCGCCGCCGCCTCGACCTGGCCGGCGCGCTCGTCGCCGCGCCGCCGGTGATCGTGCTCGACGAGCCGACCACCGGGCTCGACCCGCGCAGCCGCCAGCTCATGTGGGACGTCATCCGCGAGCTGGTCGGCGAGGGCGCCACGCTGCTGCTCACCACGCAGTACCTCGAGGAGGCCGACGTCCTCGCCGACGACATCGTCGTCATCGACCACGGACGCCAGATCGCCCACGGCACCGCCGACGAGCTCAAGGCCCAGACCGGCGGCCAGCGCATCGAGGTCGTCCTGACCAACGCGGCCGATACCGAGGCCGCAACCCGCATCCTCAACGAGGTCGCGGTCGGCGAGGTCCAGGTCACCAGTGCCGGGCGCGAGCTCGGCGCCGCCGTCGGCGACGAGGCCGCCGGCGACCTGCTGCGCGTCCTCCAGGGCTTCGAGCGCGAGGCCGTCAAGGTGCTCGACGTCGGCCTGCGCCGACCGACCCTCGACGACGTCTTCCTCAGCCTCACCGGACACGACAGCCACGACAGCACGGACCGCAACGAGAGCACGGAGGCCGCCCAGTGAGCACCATGACGCAGGCCGTCAGCGACGGCTGGGTGGTCGCCCAGCGCAACCTCATCAAGATCGTCCGGGTCCCCGAGATCCTGGTCTTCGTCCTGGTCAGCCCGATCATGTTCGTGCTGCTCTTCGCCTACGTCTTCGGCGGCGCGATCGACACCCCCGGCGTCAACTACCGCGAGTGGCTGATCGCCGGCATCTTCGGCCAGACCATCGTCTTCGGCGCGACGTTCACCGGCGCCGGCCTGGCCGAGGACATGCAGAAGGGCATCATCGACCGGTTCCGGTCGCTGCCGATGTCCAATTCCGCCGTGCTGGTGGGGCGCACGTCGTCCGACGTCGTCTATAACGTCCTGTCGCTGATCATCATGGCGCTGACCGGCCTGCTCGTCGGCTGGCGCATCCGCGAGGGCGCGCTCGACGCGCTCGCCGGCTTCGCGCTGCTGCTGGTGTTCGGCTACGCGATCAGCTGGGTGATGGCGTGGGTCGGGCTGATGGTGCCGAGCGTCGAGGTGATCAACAATGCGTCGTTCATCGTGATCATGCCGCTGACGTTCGTCTCGAACGCCTTCGTGCCGACCAGCTCGTTCAACAGCGTGCTCAAGCCGGTGGTCGAGTGGAACCCGGTCTCCGCGGTCACCCAAGCCAGCCGCGACCTCTTCGGCAACACCGGCGTCGGCCCCGGCTCCGATGCCTGGTCACTGCAGCACCCGGTGGCCTACACGCTGATCTGGGTGGTCGGGATCATCGCGGTGTTCGCGCCGCTCGCGGTGCGCCAGTACCGGCTGACGACCAGCCGCTAGGCATCCACCAGGAACGGCTCGGGCCGGGCGGATCGACTCAGATCCGCTCGGCCAGCCGCCGTGCCGCGATCTGCAGCGCGTCCCACACCGTCGCGAACGGCGGAGCGTAGGCGAGATCCATGCCGGCCAGGTCGTCGACGTCGAGCTCGGCCCACAGGGCGGCTGCGGCGGCGTCGATGCGCTTGGCCGAGCCGGGGCCGCCGACGATCTGGACCCCCAGCAGCCGCCGGGTACGACGGTCGGCGAGCACCTTGGTCGCGATCGGCTCGGCCTCGGGCATGTAGCCGCTGGCCGTGGTGCCCTCGGTGACGAGCGAGGCGACGTCGTGGCCGGCGGCGGTGGCCTCGGCGGTGCTGAGGCCGGTGCGGGAGATCTCCAGGTGGACGTCGCCCGCCACGAAGCGGGTGATGGCGGTGCCGGTGGCGCCGCCGAAGCGGCGGTCGGCGCCGAGGAGGTTGTCGCCGACCACGCGGCCGAGCTTGTTGGCGTGGGTGCCGAGGGGCAGGAAGGCCCGCCGGCCGGAGACGCGGTGCTCGATCTCGCAGCAGTCGCCCGCCGACCAGACGTGGGGCGCGATCCGGCCGCCGGGGTCGGGCAGGTAGCCGCCGGACTCGCCCAGGGGGAGGCCGGCGGCGGCACCCAGGACGGTAGCCGGCTCGACGCCGATCGCGAGCACCACCAGGGCCGCGTCGAGGCGGTCGCCGGAGTCGAGGACGACGCCGCGGACCCGGCCGTCGTCCGGGTCGAGGTCGAGACGCTCGACGGTGTGCCCCGTGCGCAGTGCGACGCCGGCGCCGGCCATCGCCTTCTCGATCCGGTCGCCCTGGTCGGGGTCGAGCGAGCTCATCACCCGGCTCCGGGTGACCAGGGCGGTGCCGAAGCCGCGGCGCAGCAGGGCCTCGGCCATCTCGACGCCGATGTAGCCGCCGCCCACGACCACGGCCGGACCGGCAGAAGCGGCGAGCAGGTCGAGCCAGGCGGCGCCGTCGTCGAGGTTCTTGACCGGGTGCACGCCGGTGACCAGGGCGCCGTCGGCGCGCGCCCAGTCCGGTACGACGGGCGTCGCGCCGGTCGCGAGCACCAGCTCGTCGTAGGGCAGCTCACCGGCGCCGTCCGCGGCGTCGTACCGGACGGTGCGGCGCTCGCGGTCGATCGCGACCACCCGGGTGCCCAGGCGCAGGTCGAGGCCCGCGGCCCGGTGCTCGTCGGCGGTACGGGCGACGAGGTCGTCGCCGCTGGCGACGTCACCGGCGATCCAGTACGGGATCCCGCACGCCGAGTACGACGTGTGCCCGGTCGCCTCGATCACGGTGACCTCGACGTCCCGACCGGTCGCCTTGGCCGCGCGCAGCGCCTGGTGGGCGGCGCTCATGCCGGCGGCGTCGCCGCCGACCACGACGATGCGCAGGGGACCGGCCATCGTGCTCAGGCCGAGGCCGGCTCGCGCTCGGTGCCGGTGAGGACGGGGAGCGCCTCCACGCCGTAGACGGCCGAGAGCTTGCGGAAGTCGAGGTCGGAGATGTCGCTGGCCATGGCCAGGTCGGGGAACCGCTCGGCGAGCATCCGCAGCGCGGTGCGCAGCTCCATCCGGGCCAGCTCGGCGCCGACGCAGCGGTGCATGCCCCAGCCGAAGGCCAGGTGGCGAGTGGGCTCGCGGCTCGGGTCGAAGGTGTCGAGGTCCGGCGCCAGGCGCGGGTCGCGGTTGGCGGCGAGGAGCGAGACGCCGACCGCGTCGCCCTCCTTGATCAGCACCCCGCCGATCTCGACGTCCTGCTTGGCGAACCGCAGGAAGGCGAGCTGGACGACGCACAGGTGGCGCAGCAGCTCCTCGACGACCCGGTTGACCTGCTCGGCGTCGTCGGAGCGCAGCATCTCGCCGGCCTGGGGCGTGGTCGCGATGAGGTAGGCGCCGAGGGCCAGCATCGACGCGGAGGTCTCGTAGCCGCCCAGGAAGACGCCGTCGGCGATGCCGCCGAGGGTGACGTCGTCGAGCTCGTCGCCGTGCTCCTTGAGCAGGGCGCCGATCAGGCCGTCACCGGGGTCGGCGCGCTGCTCGCGCACCGCGTTGATGAGGAACTCCCGGGTGTGCGCGGCCGCCCCGAAGGCGCCGGCACCACCCTCGGTGAGGTCGAAGCGCGCGACGCCGAGCTCGAGGAACCGGGCCCGGTCGTCGACGGGCAGGCCGAGCAGGTCGCAGATGACGTCGAAGGGCACCGCGAAGGCGAACTCCTCGACCATGTCGACCGGCTTGCCGTCGCGACCGGCCGCGGCCATCGCGTCGAGGCGCTGGCCGACGATCTGCTCGATACCGGGCTGGAGGCGGGCCAGCCGGCGCATCGTGAACTCGGGGGTCAGGTAGCGGCGCAGCGCGGTGTGCAGCGGCGGGTCGGTCATGCCGAGGCCGCCGATCTGCTCCTCGTCGGAGCGGCCCTCCTGGGAGACGAACTGACCGAGGTCGTTGGACCAGACCTCCGCACCGCCGGCGAGGACCTCGCGCGACTCGTCGTACCCGCTGACGAGCCAGACGCCCTTGCCGAACAGGTCGGCGAGCTTCTTGACCGGCTCCTCGCCCTGGACCTTCATCATCGCCGGGAGCGGGTCCAGGCCGTCGCGCTTGAGGGGGAGCGTGACCGACTCGGGGAGGAAGCGCAGCTTGCGCAGGTCGATGCCGTTGCGCATGGTCCGGTTGAGCAGCCAGACGCCGACGCGCTGCTTGACCGGGCCGAGCATCGGGCCGAGGAGGGGGAGCCGCATGGACGGTATTCCACCAGATGAGACCACTCGATACATCGGGTGTGACCCCGAACGACCCCTGGTGTGACCCGGATCGCGCCGTCAGCCGGTGCTGCGCCGGGTGCTCCCGTCGGCGAGGTGCACGGTGTACGACCACGTCTCGGACGGGTGCTCGGAGCTCTGTTCGACCGACGGCCACCACGCGGCGTACCGGCCGCCGGCGACCGAGGCCTCGATGTCGAGGCCCGTGGAGGTGTGCACGGTGACCCCGGTGACGCCGCTGCCGACGTAGCCCGAGGTCCACACGAGCCATCCCTCGTCGGTGCTGCTCTCCATGGTGCTGTCCTCGTCGAGGCCGTCGGGGGCGAGGACCGGGGGCGCCGAGGGGTCGGGCGTGTAGGTCCCGAGGAAGCCCTTGCTCCGCTCGCGGTCGTCGGGGCGCCCGCTGGCGACGAGGGCCTCGGGCATCACGCAAGCAGCCTCCCCGCGGGGACCGGTCAGGAGGACGTAGGTCCACGTGCCTCGCCGCTCCGCCAGGGCGACCCGCTCCCCACGATCGGGTACGGCGAGCGCGGCGCGGCAGGTGGCCCCGGCCTCGATCGCGGCCGCGGCCGTGAGGGGCTCGGGCTTCGGGGTCCACGTCCCGTACGCGCTGCCGCCGCCGAGCAGCAGGGCCGGGCCGGCGAGGCCGACGGCACCGGCCAGTCCGGCCGCGACCAGCAGCCGGTTCCGGATCCGGCGACGCCGACGGCGCCGGTGGGGTCGGTCCGGCTCGACGGGGACCGGAGCACCGGGGGGCGTCGCCACGATGCGCGCGAAGGCCGCGTCAGCGCGGTCGCGCTCCTCCTGGCTCAACCCGGCATCCGGTGCGGGGTCGAGGTGGCGCAGCGCGGACGTGAGCAGCACGAGGTCGGCGGTGGGCTTGCTCATCGTGGGCTCCTCTCGGAAGCGGGGAGGACGGGTTCAGGAGCGCGGGCCGCGTCGGTCTGATCGAGGTGCCGGCGCAGCGTGCGCCGCGCCCGGGAGAGCCGCAGCCGGAAGGCGGTCGCCGAGATGCCCAGGACTGTGGCCGCCTCGGGCGCGGTGAGCCCGTCGAGGACGGCGAGCGCGATCGCCTCCTGGTCGGTCGCGCTCAGGAGCGGCCACGCCGCGCCCAGGTCGATCCGGCAGGCGACGAGGTCGGGGTGATGGCCGGCGTCCACGGGTTCGGGATCGTCCTGGGCCTCCGCGAGACGTACGGCGACGGCGTCGTGCTTGTCCTCGCGGCGCCGGGCGTTCTGGAGGACCTTGCGGGCCACGCCGAACAGCCAGGCGCGCGCGGCGGGCAGGTCGGCCGGAACGTCGTCCAGGCGGCGCCAGGCGATGAGCATGACCTCGCCGACGACGTCCTCGGCGTGCGTCGGGTGCACGCGCCGGCGCACGAACCGCAGCAGGTCGACGTACGCCGCGTCGTAGATGTCCCGGAAGCGCTGCTCACGCTCCCGCGGCGACGGCGTGGAGAGTCCCATGTCCTGTTCCTGTCGAGAAGGGCACGAGTGTGTCATCCGATCTCGCGGTGCGGGGTCGGACCAGGTCGCCGGGCTAGCCTGTTCCGGTGGCTCGGACGACGCTCGACTGGCAGGCCTGGGATGCGGTGCTCTTCGACCTCGACGGTGTGGTGACCCCCACAGCCGAGGTGCACATGCACGCCTGGGAGGCGATGTTCACGACGTACCTCACGACGCGCTCGGCCGCGGACGGGGTCGCCTATGCGCCGTACACGGAGCAGGACTACTTCTCCTACGTCGACGGCAAGCCCCGGTACGACGGCGTGCGCTCGCTGCTCGCCTCGCGCGAGATCACGATCCCCGAGGGCAGCCCGGACGACCCGCCGACGGCGGAGACGATCTGTGGGCTGGGCAACCGCAAGAACGAGGCGTTCAGCGCGATCCTGGCCACCGAGGGGGTCACGGCGTACCCGGGCTCGAAGCGGCTGGTCGAGGAGCTGCACCGGCGGGGCATCCCGCTGGCGGTGGTCTCGTCCTCGCGCAATGCGCCCGCGGTGATCGCGGCGGCCGGGATGACCGAGGACTTCGCCTTCGTCATGCACGGCGGGCTGGCTGCCGAGCTGGGGCTGCCCGGCAAGCCGGCCCCGGACACGTTCGCCCACGCGGCCACCGTCCTGGGGACGACGAACGCGCGGGCCGTCGTCCTGGAGGACGCGATCAACGGGGTGGCCGCCGGTCACGCCGGTGAGTTCGGGCTGGTGATCGGGGTCGACCGCGGGGCCGGGGCCGACGCCCTGACCGCGGCGGGAGCCGACCTCGTCGTCACCGACCTGGCCCAGCTGCTGCCCGGTGCCGACCCGGCCGAGGAGGACCGATGAACGCTCCCGAGGGCCCCGGCCCGTCGCACGTCGCACCGTCGGTGGAGGACCCGCTCGACCGCACCCGCTTCCCCGTCGACGAGTGGCGGCTCGTCGAGACCCGCTTCGACGGCTCCGACCTGGGCACGACGGAGTCGCTGTTCAGCGTCGGCAACGGCTACCTCGGCCTGCGCGGCAACTACTCCGAGAGCCGCGACGCCTACCAGGACGGCACGTTCATCAACGGCTTCCACGAGACCTGGCCGATCTCGCACGCCGAGGAGGCCTACGGCTTCGCGCGCATCGGGCAGACGATCGTCAACGTCCCCGACCCCAAGGTGATCCGGCTCTACGTCGACGACGAGCCGCTGCAGGTCTCGGTCGCCGACCTGATCGAGTACGAGCGCGCGCTCGACTTCCGCAGCGGCGTGCTCTCGCGCGACCTGCTGTGGCGCACGCCCGGCGGCAAGCGGGTCCGGGTGCGCAGCACCCGGATGGTGCCGCTGGAGCAGCGCCACCTCGCCGTCCTCACCTTCGAGGTGACCCTGCTCGACCAGCACGCCTCGCTGGCGATCTCGTCCCAGCTGGTCAACCGGCAGGACGAGGAGGTCGAGCAGCCGATCGCCGACGCCGAGCTCGCGGGCACGCCCCCGAGCGGCGCCGCCGACCCGCGCAAGGCCGAGGCGTTCGACCGGCGCGTGCTCCTGCCCCGGATCCACGGCGCCGACGCCGAGACCGGCCGGATCAAGCTCGGCTACCGCACCGTCCAGAGCGGGATGACCGTCGGCGTCGTCGCCGACCACACGCTCGAGACGACGTCCTCCTGCTCGATGAGCGTGCACTCCGAGGACGACCTCGCCAAGGTGATCTACCGGATCGCCGCCGAGCCCGGCGTCCCGGTCACGCTGACCAAGATCGTCGCCTTCCACACCGCCCAGACCGTGCCCCCGCGCGAGCTGATCGACCGCTGCGAGCGCACCCTCGACCGCACCCACGAAGAAGGGCTCCCCCGCCAGTACGCCGCCCAGCGCGCCTGGCTCGACGACTTCTGGGCGCGCGCCGACGTCGAGGTTCCCGGCCAGCCCGCCATTCAGCAGGCGATCCGATGGAACCTCTTCGCCGTGCTCCAGGCCTCCGCACGCGCCGAGGGCCAGGGCATCGCGGCCAAGGGGGTGAGCGGCTCGGGCTACGGCGGTCACTACTTCTGGGACACCGAGATCTACGTGATGCCGTTCCTGACCTACACGATGCCGTGGGCCGCGCGGAACGCCCTGCGCTTCCGCTACGCGCTGCTCACCAGCGCCCGGCACCGCGCCCGCGAGCTCTCCCAGAAGGGCGCGCTGTTCCCCTGGCGCACGATCAACGGTCACGAGGCGTCGGCGTACTACGCGGCCGGCACGGCGCAGTACCACATCGATGCCGACGTGGCCTACGCCCTGAGCCAGTACGTCGGCGCCACCGGCGACGAGGAGTTCCTGGCGCGCGAGGCGGTCGACATCTTCGTCGAGACCGCCCGGCTGTGGGCCGACCTGGGGTTCTGGCGCGACGAGTCGCGGCGCACGTTCCACATCCACGGCGTCACCGGGCCCGACGAGTACACGACCGTCGTCAACGACAACCTCTACACGAACGTCCTCGCGCGCTTCAACCTGCGTCGCGCTGCCCGCGCCGTGTGGGAGCTGCAGCGCGACGACCCTGAGGCCTACGAGGGCCTCGTCCGGCGTACCGGGCTGACAGCGGACGAGCCCGACGAGTGGGCCGAGGCCGCCCAGGCCATGTCGATCCCCTACGACGAGTTCCTCGGCATCCACCCGCAGGACGCGCACTTCCTGGAGCGCGAGATGTGGGACCTCGAGAACACTCCGCTCGAGAAGCGGCCCCTGCTCCTGCACTACCACCCGCTGGTGATCTACCGGTTCCAGGTGCTCAAGCAGGCGGACGTCGTCCTCGCGCTCTACCTGCAGGGCGAGGAGTTCACGCCCGAGCAGAAGAAGGCCGACTTCGACTACTACGACCCCATCACCACCGGCGACTCGACGCTCTCGGCGGTCATGCAGTCCGTCGTCGCGGCCGAGGTCGGCTACCACGAGCTCGCCCTGCGCTACTTCATGTCGGCCCTCTTCGTCGACCTCGCCGACCGCCACAACAACACCGCCGACGGCGTGCACGTCGCCTCGACCGGCGGCGTGTGGAGCGCCCTGGTGTCCGGCTTCGGCGGCTTCCGCGACATCGGCTCGGCCGCGGGCGACCAGCAATGGCAGATCGATCCGCGTCTCCCCGACGGCTGGTCGTCGCTGACCTACCGGGTCACCCTGCTCGGCACCCGGCTCCGCGTCACCGTCCGCACCGGCGAGCTCGACCTCGTGATCGAGCACGGCGACGGGCCGCTCACGGTCTCGGTGCGCGGCGAGGTGGTCAAGCTCGCGCCCGGCGCCGCGGTGACCCTGCCGCTCGCGCACCAGGGTCCGCGGCTGGAGGGGGAGCCGCCCTACCCGGCGGGGATCCAGCGGGCCGACGGCACAGTGATCTCGGCGATCGTGCCGAGCGGCGACTAGCCGACCACCGACTAACCGACGGGGGGCCGGACGAAGGCGCCGTCCCCGGCGGCGATCTCCAGACCGCGCCCGACCTCCAGCAGCAGCCGCTCCTGCCGGTAGGGCCCGACGAGCTGCATCCCGACCGGCAGCCCGCCGTCGCTGAAGCCGGCGGGCACCGACAGCGCGGGCAGGCCGACGGCGCTGACGTAGTACGACGACGCCATCCAGTCGAGGTAGGTCTGCTGGGCGACGCCCTCGATCACGGTGGGGTACTCGAGGTCGGCGTCGAAGGGCAGCACCTGGCTCACCGGCAGCACAAGCACGTCGTACTCGTCGGCGAAGGCGGCCGCGAAGCGCTGGAACAGCTCGCCCTGGATCCTCGACGCCATCGCGACGTCGGCGGCGGTGACCTCGGCGCCCTCGCGGATGTTGGCCTCCAGGCTGGGCTTCAGCTGCCCCGGGTACGCCGTGAGGAGGTCGCCGAACGTGGCCTGGAACTGCCAGGCGCGCAGCGTCCGGAAGCAGCGGTCGGCGCCGGAGAAGTCGGGCTCGACCTCGATGACGTCGCAGCCGAGGTCCTCGAAGAGGTGCAGGCGCTTGCGGATCACGTCGACGACGGCGCGCTCGACCGGGAGGGCGCCGCCGAGGTCGGGCGACCAGCCGATCCGGAGACCGGTGAGGTCGCGTTCGAGCGTCCTCGTGAACACCGCGGGGTCCTCGGTGATCGAGAGCGGCACGCGGTCGTCGGGGCCGGCGACGACGCCGAGCATGAGGGCGAGGTCGTCGACATTGCGCGCCATCGGGCCCTGGACGGCGAGCGTCTGCCAGGGCAGCGGAGCGGGATGGATCGGCACCCGGCCCGGCGACGGCCGCAGCCCGACGACATTGCAGAAGGACGCCGGGTTGCGCAGCGAGCCGCCCATGTCGCTGCCGTCGGCGAGCGGCTGCATGCCGCTGGCCAGGCTGGCGGCGGCCCCGCCGCTGGACCCGCCCGCCGAGCGGGCGATGTCGTAGGGGTTGCGGGTGGTGCCGAAGAGGTTGTTGAAGGTGTGCGAGCCGGACGCGAACTCAGGCACGTTCGTCTTCCCCAGCCGGACGACGCCCGCGGCGCGCAGCCGGGCGACCAGCAGCTCGCTCTCGGCCGGCCGGTTGCCGGCATGGATCGGCGACCCGTACGTCGTCGGGAACCCCGCGGCGTCGTGGGTGTCCTTGAACGCCATGGGCAGGCCGTGCAGCGGTCCGAGCGACCGGCCGGCGGCGCGGGCGTCGTCCGCCGCGCGGGCGTCGGCGAGGGTGATCTCGGGGTCGAGCGAGACGACGGCGTTGACCGCCGGGTTCACCGCGGCCACCTGGTCGAGGTGGGCCTCGGCGACGTCGACCGCCGAGACCTCGCCGGCCTCCATGAGGCCGACGAGCTCGCGGGCGGTGCGGAAGCAGAGGTCGCTGGTGCTCATCGCGACCGGGCCTCCCGGACGGCGTCGTGCAGGACGCTCGGGTTGAGCGGGACGTGCCACAGCGGGTCGATCCCCTCGTGGGCGAGGGCGTCCTGGATGCCGGAGGCGATGACCGCGGCGACCGGGATGGTGCCCGCCTCGCCGGCACCCTTGGCCCCGATCGGGTTGAGGGGCGTGGGCGTCTCGAGGTGGTGCATCTCCATGTGGGGGACCTCGGTCGCGTAGGGCATGAGGAACTCCATGAAGCTGGCGTTGCGCAGGTTGCCGTTGGCCTCGTACTCGAGCTTCTCGTAGAACGCGCCGCCCATGCCGGACGCGACCCCGCCGGCGATCTGGCCCTCGACGATCATCGGGTTGATCATCTTCCCGCAGTCGTGGACGATCACGTAGCGCTTGACCTGGAGGTCGTAGCTGACCGGGTCCACCTCGACGATCGCGGCGTGGACGCCGTAGGCCCAGGTGGCGTGCGGCGGGCTGTAGAACTGCTCGGTCTCGATGCCGGGCCGCGCGTCGCCGGGCAGCGGCGGGCCGTCGCCCTTGCTGGCGGGCGCGAACTGGGTGGCGATCTGCGCGGCGTCGTTGAAGGCGTAGCGCAGCGGGTTCGAGACGGTCGCGATGGCAGCGAGGGGGATCGTCGTCGTGGTGCCGCGGACGCCGGCGGCGCCGTCCTTGAGCTCGATGTCGGCGGGGTCGACCTCCAGCATGTTGGCGGCGATCTCGAGGACCCGCTCGCGGGCCTTGACGGCGGCCTTGTGGATGGCGCTGCCGCTGACCACCATGGCGCGGCTGGCGAAGGTCGCGACGCCCCAGTCGTAGACGCCGGTGTCGCCCTCGACGACGATCACGTCGTCGACCGCGACGCCGAGCTGGTCGGCGACGAGCTGGGCCATGGACGTCGCGTGCCCCTGGCCCTGGGTGGTCAGGCCGGTGTTGACGTAGACCTTGCCGGTGATCGGGTGGATGCGCACCCGGCCGCCCTCGTAGGGGCCCAGACCGGTGCCCTCGACGTAGAACGACAACCCCAGCCCGAGCCAGCGGCCCTCGGCCCGGGCGCGCTCCTGCTCGGCGCGGAACGCCGGGATGTCGAGCTCCTCCTCCAGCAGGGCCAGCGCGGCGCCGTACTGGCCGGAGTCGTAGGTGACCGGCAGGCCGTCGGCGAAGATCAGCCCCTCACGCTTGTAGGGGAACTCGTCGTCGGCGATGAGGTTGCGCCGGCGGATCTCGAAGCGGTCGATGCCGAGCTCCTCGGCGAGCTGGTCCATCGCCCGCTCCAGCGCGAAGTTGGCCTGCGGGCGTCCGCAGCCGCGGTAGGGCGTGACCGGCACCGTCGGCGTGTAGACGCAGCGGAACTCCACCTCGATGTTCGGGATCCGGTAGGGCCCGGCGATCGCCGTCGAGGCGACCTGGGCGACCGCGATGCCGTAGGGGATGAACGCCCCGGTGTCGTGCAGGAAGACGTCGCGCAGCCCGATCACCTCGCCGTCCTTGGTCGCGGCGAGCTCGATCTCGTGGATCTGGGTGCGCTCGTGCGACATGTGCACGAAGTTCTCGGAGCGGTCCTCGATGTACTTCACCGGCCGGCCGAGCTGCATCGCCGCGAGCGGCACCAGCACCTCGTTGGCGTAGGGGAAGTGGATCTTGGGGCCGAAGCCGCCGCCCACGTCGGGCGCGATGACGCGCACCTTGTCCTCGTCGAGGTCGAACAGCGACGCGAGCGCGCCGCGCAGGCCGATCGGCGCCTGGGTGCCGTCCCACACGACCAGCTCGCCGGAGACCGGGTCCCAGCGCGCCGCCGTGGCGAGGCACTCCATCGGGGCGCCGGTGCTGCGGTCGACCTGGACCCGGATCTTGGTGCGGTGCTCGGCCCGCTCGAACGCCGCGTCGGCGTCGCCGCAGTTCTGCACCAGGGACGCCGCGATGTTGGCCGGGACGTCGGGGTGGACCAGCGGCGCGCCGTCCTCGACGGCCCGCTCCATGTCGACCTCGACGGGGAGCGGCTCGATGTCGACCGAGATCCGGCTGACGGCGTCCTCGGCGACGTAGCGGTCGACGGCGACGACGAACGCGATCGCCTGGCCGACGTAGTAGACGTCGTCGCGGGCCAGCGGGCGCTGGGTGCGGCCGTGGGTGATGCACGGGTGCGGGATCAGCAGCGGCATCTCGCGGTCGAGACCCTCGATGTTGTCGCAGGTGTAGACCGCGAGGACGCCGGGCACCTGCTCCGCCTCGGTGGTGTCGAGCGCGACGATCCGGCCGCGGGCGACGGTGCTGCGCAGGAAGGCGCCGTGGACGCAGCCCTCGAGGGGGATGTCGTCGACGTAGCGGCCCTGGCCGCGCAGCAGCCGCGGGTCCTCGTTGCGGCGTACGCGGGCTCCGGTGTGGACCATCGGCGGCTCAGCCATCGGCCTGCTCCTTCGCGTCGCGGATGGTCTCGGCGGCCTGGCGGGTGGCCGCGACGATCCCCTGGTAGCCGGTGCAGCGGCACAGGTTGCCGGCGATCCGCTCGCGGATCTCGGCGTCGGAGGCGTCGGCGACGTCGGGGTCCTCGTCGAGGAGGGCCGTGACCGACATCAGGAAGCCGGGCGTGCAGAAGCCGCACTGGAGGCCGTGGCAGTCGCGGAACGCCTCCTGGACCGGGCTCAGCGATCCGTCGGGACCTTCGAGGTCCTCGACGGTGCGCACCGTCGCGCCGTCGAGCTGGACGGCGAGCGTCAGGCAGCTGCGCGCCGCCCGGCCGTCGATGTGCACGGTGCAGGCACCGCACACGCCGTGCTCGCAGCCCACGTGGGTGCCGGTCAGGCCGAGGTGGTGGCGCAGGAAGTCGCTGAGCAGCAGCCGCGGGCTGACCGCGGCCTCGACCTTGCGGCCGTTCACGACCAGCGAGATGTCGAGCGTGGGGTCGTCGTTCACCGGCGACCGGTACATCGAGGACGTCATGAGGTGACCTCTCGGGAGGTTCGTGCGGTGGCTCGTTCGAAGGAGGTGCGGAGCGCGCGCTCCACCAGGCCGACCAGCAGGTCGCGCCGGTAGGCGCTGGAGCAGGACTCGTCGTCGGGGACGGTGACGACGTCGGCCGCGAGCCGGGCGATCTCGGGGAACCGGGACGGGTCGGCGTCGTCGGCGAGCAGGGCGTCCTCGACGGCGACCAGCCGGACCGGCGTGGTGGTGACGCCGCAGGCGGCGACCTGTCCCCACGCGACCGAGCCGTCCTCGGCCAGGGTGAGCGTGGCGGCGACCCCGGCGAGGGCGAAGTCCCCGTGCCGGCGGGCGAACTCGGTGAAGCACCAGCCGGTCCGGTCGGGGAGCACGGGGAACCGCACCTCGGTGAGGATCTCCTCGGGCTCCAGCGACGTGGACAGGATGAACTCGAAGAGGTCCTGGGCGTCGATGGTCCGCGCGCCGTCGGGCCCGTGGGCGGTGACCTCGCCGTCGAGGCACAGCAGCAGGCACGGCAGCTCGGCCGACGGGTCGGCGTGGGCGATGCTGCCGCCCACGGTGCCGCGGTTGCGGATCACCGGGTGGGCCACGTGGTGCAGGGTCTCCCGGATCAGCGGGTTCGCCGCGTGCACCACCTCGTCCAGCTCCAGGTCGCGCTGCCGGGTCCGGGCGCCGACGTGGATCCAGTCCCCGTCGACCCGGACGTCGGCCAGCCCCGGGACCAGCCGCAGGTCGATGACCGCCTCCGGGTTGGACAACCGGAAGTTGAGTGTCGGGACCAGGCTCTGCCCGCCCGACAGCACCACCGTGTCCGCGTGCTCGACCCGGGCGGCGACCGCCTCCTCGATCGAGCGCGGCAGGACGTACTCGAACCGTGACGGCTTCATGCGCGCTCTCCTGCTCCGGCCGGCACGACGCCGCGGGTCAGCTCCGCTGGACCACCTTGGCGTGCCGCAACGGCTGCCAACCCAGTCCGAGCGAGAGCGTCTGCGCGACGCGCTGCACCAGCTCGACGATCTGCTCCTGCTTGTCGCCGGTCAGGCTGGACCGGCGCGAGACCGCGCAGATGCAGGCCTCGACCTGACCCTCGTCGTTGAAGACCGGCGCCGCCACCGAGCCCGTGAAGGACTGGACGTCGCCGACCGTCACGGCATAGCCCTGCTCGCGCACCTCGGCCAGCCGCTCGCGCAGCTCGTCGGGGTCGGTGACCGTCGCCGGGGTGAGCGAGATCAGCGGCTCGGAGAGGTAGCGGTCGATGAACTCCGGCTCCGCGTTGGCCAGGAAGACCCAGCCCTTGGAGCCGCAGTGCAGCGGGAAGTGGTGACCGTAGGTCGTCCGGGTGATGACCTCCTTGGAGGCCGCCTCGCGGGAGAACAGCACCACGGTCGTGTCGCCGCTGCGCTCGACCAGCTGGAGCACCGAGGTGGGCACCAGGCTGGACTCGCGGGTCAGCAGCGGCACCGCGAGCTCCATCAGCCGGTGCCCCACCAGGTAGGTGCTGCCCAGCAGCCAGGTCTTGCGCCCGATGTGGAAGTTGCCCCGCTCGTCGCGGGTGATGAACTCGTCGGCCTCGAGCTGCGCCAGCGTCCGCTGCAGCGTCGCCCACGAGATGCCCAGCTCCTCGGACAGCTCGGTCGTCCGCATCGGCCGCTGGGCGACCACGTCGAGGACCCGGAGCGCCCGGGAGACTCCCTGCAGCGTCGGCGAGGAGGCCTCGGCCGCCGCCGCGCTGCTGCCGGTCCGGCCCTTCTTGTCGGCCACGACCACCCTCCCTTCGTAGCTCGTGAGGCTGATCCCACACTACCCAGGTCACGTCGTTCATCGGCACCTCCTCCGGCGCAGTCGGTCCCATGCTCCTCAGGACCGCCCGGCGAGGCAGTCGTCGGGGTCGCTCCAGCCCTCGGGCCAGCGCACGCCGCCGTCGGCCTTGATCCGCTCGAAGTGCTCGCCGCGGTCGAACATCGCGACGTCGCCGCGCTCGGCGGTGAGCTTGGCGCGCAGCTCCTCGGTGCCGGCCGTGTCGACGCTCAGCCCGGGACCCTCGCCGACCAGCCGGACGCCGTAGAAGCCCTCGGCCGCGGCCAGCGTGACGTTGCCGCACAGGACGTCGTACCGGACCGTCTCGGGGTCGCGGGCCAGCGGGTCGCCCCAGCCGCCGCCACCGGTCGTGCACAGCCGGACGACGTCGCCCTCGCGGACCGGGACGTTGTCGACCATGCCGTCGAGCACCTCCTCGGTGCCGTCGGCGCGCTGCAGCAGGATCGAGTAGTTGCCGCCGGCCTGGCCGCCGTTGACGCCGTAGGGGTTGAGGTCGGTGCGGTCGGCGTTCGACAGGAGCATGCAGTCCTTGAGCGCACGGATCCGCTTGTCGTACCCGAGGCCGCCGCGGTGCTTGCCGGCGCCGCCGGAGTCGGGCCGCAGCGCGAGCTGCTCGACCAGCACCGGGTAGCGCTGCTCGGAGAACTCGGCCGGCAGGTTCCGGGAGTTGGGCACGATGTGGACGACGTCGCTGCCGTCGGCCCACGGCCGGCCGGGACCGCCGCCGCCGAGCACCTCGCGGAACAGGCTGAGCTTCCCCTGCTCGTCGCGACTGTGCATGCCCCAGATCCGGATCGTCTCGTGGTCGGCCGGCATCTGGCCGCCGGTCGCCTTGGCGAGCGCACCAGCGAAGATGCCGAGCGAGCGCAGCAGGATGAAGAACCGCAGGCCGGTCGGCCGCCCGAAGTGCGGCGTGATGAGCGTGCCCTTCTCGGGGAAGACCACGTCGATGACGTCGAGGGCGCCCTCGTTGATGTCGATCTCGGCCGCGCGCTCCGGCGAGCTGGCCAGGCAGCGCAGCACCGGCGCCATCCACTTGCGGACGAAGCGGCCGTCGCAGTAGTCGATCGCCCAGTTGATCGGGCCCTCGGCCTCGGGGTCGGTGCCGCTGAAGTCGAGGGTGATCTTGTCGGCGGTCTTGGTCATCGTGACCCGCATCGCGAAGAGCTGACGGGTGAAGCCGTCACACTCGATGTAGTCCTCGAAGGTGTAGACACCGTCCTCGATCTTCGGGAACAGCTCCTCGCGGATGGTCCGCGCGCAGTTCTCGATGATCCCGTCGAAGCCCGCCTCCAGCGTCTCGATGCCGTAGCGCTCGGCGAGCTCGACCAGGCGGCGCGAGCCGAGCTGGCAGGCGCCGATCTCGGAGTCGATGTCGCCACGCAGGTGCTCGGAGAGCCGCGAGTTGCGCTCGATGATCCGGAAGCCGGTCTCGTTGAGCACGCCGCGGTCGTAGAGCTTGATCGGCGGGACGACGAGTCCCTCGCCCCACTGGTCGTGGACCTGCACGGGGAGGCTGCCGGGGACGCAGCCGCCGACGTCGTCGTGGTGGCCGAAGACCTGGCTGAAGCCGATCAGCCGGTCGCCGACGAAGATCGGCACGGTCGTGCACAGGTCCGGCACGTGGCCGCAGGACCCGGCGCTGTTGTAGGGGTCGTTCCAGAAGAAGACGTCGCCCGGGTTGATGTCGTCGCCGAAGAACTCGAAGACGGGCTCGATCAGGCTGCCGTAGGAGCGACCGGTGAGCTTGCGCCCGCGGGCGTCGTACAGGCCGACGCGGTAGTCGTGCTGGTCGCGGATCATCGGCGAGCGGGCGGCGCGCTCGACGGCCGCCTCGATCTCGACCTCGGCCGAGCGGATCGTCCCGGTGATGACCTCGAGCTCGATCGGCCCCAGCTTCCTGGTGGTGTTCACGCGTCCTTCCTTTCACTGAGGATGTTGCCGAAGTGGTCGACGGTGGCGTCCCAGCCGGTGGGGACGACGTAGGTGGAGCCGTACTCCTCGACGATCGCGGGGCCGGCGACCGCGTCGCCGTCGCCGAGGCTCGCCCGGTCGTACGTCGGGCACTCGATCCAGCCGGTGGAGCGCCAGTAGACGGAGCGGCTGCCCGTCGGCTCGGGCGCGCCGCCGCTCCCGGTCTTCGGTGCGGTGGCCAGCGTCGGGCGGTGCAGCTCGCCGAGGGCCTGGACGCGCAGCGCCACGACCTCGACCTGCTGCTCGCCGGCGTAGGAGAAGCCGTAGACCCGGTTGTGCTCCTCGTGGAACGCCGCCTCGACGGCCCGCACGGCGGCGTCGCCGGCGAGGTCGTCGATGACGACGGAGACCTCGTAGCCCTCACCGACGTAGCGGAGGTCGGCTCCGCGCACGAGCGAGACCTGCTCGGTCGGCACGCCCTCGGCGCGCAGCTCGCCGCGCCCCGCGGCCTCCAGCTCGAGCCAGACCTTCTCGATCTCGTCCACGACGGTGGCGTCGTTGCCGGCGTCGAGGTCGCGGACCAGGGTGCGGACGTAGTCGCGCTTGACGTCGGAGACCTGGAGCCCGAAGGCGGACAGGTTGCCCGGCGTCGGGGGCACGAGCACCCGGCGCATGCCGAGCGCCTCGGCGACCTCGTTGGCCAGCAGCGGCCCGGCGCCACCGAAGGCGACGAGGGCGTAGGCACTCGGGTCGCGGCCCTTGAGCGTGGAGACCTGGCGGATCCCGGCCACCTGGCCGATCACCGCCACCTCCAGGACGCCGGCCGCGGCCTCCTCGGCGCTGAGGCCGAACTGGGTGCCGAAGGCGTCGAAGGCGGTGCGAGCGGCGTCCTTGGCGAGGTTGAGCTCACCGCCGACGAGCGCGTCGGGGAGCCGGCCGAGGATGGCGGCCGCGTCGGTCACGGTCGGCGCGGTGCCGCCACGGCCGTACGAGATCGGGCCCGGGTAGGCGCCGGCGCTCTTGGGGCCGACCTTGAGCGACTCGCCCGGTCCCTGCCAGGCGATCGAGCCGCCGCCGGTGCCGACGGTGGCGATGTCGATCATCGGCACCTTGACCGGGTAGTTCTCGATGACGGTCTCGCTGGTGAGCCGGATCTTGAGGTCCTCGATGAGGGCCACGTCGGTCGACGTACCGCCGACGTCGAGGGTGATCAGGTCGCGCACGCCGGCGCTGCGGGCCGCCTCGATCGCGCCGAGGACGCCGCCGGCCGGGCCGGAGAGCAGCATCGTGACGGGCTTGTCGCCGGCCGTCTCGGCCGAGACCACACCGCCGTTGGACTGCATGATGAGGAACGGGCGGCCGCCGGTGACCTCGTTGAGGTCGCGCTGCGCGGCGCCGAGGTAGGTCTTGCAGTAGGGCTTGACCATCACGTCGATGAGGGTGGTCATCGCCCGCTCGTACTCGCGGTACTCGGGGAGCACCACCGACGAGAGCGAGACGAAGAGGTCGGGGAACTCCTCGGCGAGCATCTGGCCGATCTCGCGCTCGTGCTTGTCGTTGGCGTACGCGTGCAGCAGGCACACGCCGAGCCGGTTGACGCCGGACTCGACCAGCTCGGCCGCGGCGGTGCGCACGGCGTCGAGGTCGAGCGGCTCGAGCACCGCACCGTCGTACGCGAGGCGCTCGGGGACCTCACGCACCAGGTGCAGCGGGACGATCCGGGGCGGCTTCACCCAGAAGTACGAGTTGCCGTAGCCGTCCGGCACCGACTGGCGCGCGATCTCGACGAGGTGCCGGAAGCCGGTCGTGACCAGCAGCCCGATGCCGTCGAACTCGTGCTCCAGGACGGCGTTCGTCGCCGTCGTCGTGCCGTGGATGACGAGCTCGATCTCCTCGGGCGTCTTGCCCGCGGCCTCGAGCACCTTGGCCACGCCCTCGAGGAGCGCGCGGCTCGGGTCCTCGCGGTTGCTCGGGGTCTTGACCGCGAACAGCTCTCCGGAGGAGGCGTCGACCCCGATCACGTCAGTGAAGGTCCCACCGGTGTCCACCGAGACCCTGAACGAACCTGCCATGTCACTTGCTCCTATCCGCTGAGCGAATGTTGATTTCGCTGAATGAAGTAGAGCCCTCGGTTCCGATCGCTGTCAAGGGGGCACGCTTGGGGAGAATTCTTTTGCCCAGTGACTATTGACAACCCGGGCAAGGCAGGGACTTACTTGGCGAATATTCGTAGGCCGTATCCGGTGAACGGATACACATCCGAGGAGCCTCCATGGCACTGCTCAGTTGGTCCCTGCACGGGGACGGCAAGAAGGTCATCCCGGGACGCGTGGTCACGCCGGACGAGCGGCTGGCCTGGCCGCGCATGGCGGGACTCGGCGCCCAGCACGTCATCGCGATGTTCAGCGCGACGACGTTGGTCCCGATCCTCACCGGCTTCCCGGTGAGCACCACCCTGTTCTTCAGCGGCGTCGGCACGCTGCTGTTCCTGGTGATCACCCGGAACAAGGTGCCGTCGTACACCGGCTCGGCGTTCGCGTTCATCGCGCCGGTGCTCGCGGCCCAGGCGCAGGGCGGCTACGCGGCCGCGCTGTGCGGCCTGGTCGCCACCGGCGTCGCCCTCATCATCACCGGCCTGATCATCAACCAGGTCGGCTACCAGATCATCGACCGGATCGCGCCACCCGTGGTGATCGGCACCATCGTCACGATGGTCGGCCTCAACCTCGCGCCGGTGGCGTGGTCCAGCTACCAGGACGACGGGCTGCTCGCCTCGGTCACGCTCGCCGTCGTCGTGCTGGTCAGCGTGCTGCTGCGCGGGTTCATCAGCCGGCTCGCCGTGTTCATCGGCGTCGCCGCGGGCTACCTGCTCGCGGCCGGGCTCGGCCGGGTCGACCTGGACCCGGTGCGCGAGGCGGCCTGGCTCGGCTGGCCGGAGTTCACCACGCCGACGTTCAGCCTGCAGGCCATCCTGCTCGTCGTACCGGCGGTGCTGCTGGTGCTCGTCGTCGAGAACGCCGCGCACGTCAAGGCGGTCAGCGCGATGTGCGAGCGCAACCTCGACTCCAGCATCGGCAACGCGATCGTCGGCGACGGCGTCGCGACCACCGTGTCCGGCCTGTTCGGCGGCTCCGGCCAGATCACCTACGCCGAGAACATCGGCGTCATGGCGCTGACCCGGATCTACTCCACCGCGGCCTACATGATCGCCGCGGGCATCGCGATCGCGCTCAGCATCTGCCCGAAGTTCGGTGCCCTCGTCGGCGCGGTCCCGCTCGGGGTCCTGGGCGGCGTCTCCACGATCCTCTTCGGCATGATCGCCTGCATGGGCCTGCGGATGTACGTCGCCGCGGAGGTCGACTTCCGCGACCCGGTCAACCTCACGACCGCCGCCCTCGGCCTCGTCGTCGGCGCCGCGAACTACACGCTCACGCTCGGCGACTACGTCTTCGCGGGCATCGCGCTCAGCGGGGTCGGCACGATCGTCGTCTACCACCTGCTGCGCTTCGCGGCCGACCGCTCCGAGCCGGGTCAGCACGCCGACGCACCCCACGCCGCCCCCGCCCTCGACGTACCCAAGGAGATCTGAGATGCAGCTCGACCACACGTTCACCGTGCCGGTGACCACCGACCGAGCCTGGGAGGCCCTCCTCGACTTCGAGCGCGTGGCGCCGTGCCTGCCCGGGGCGACCCTGGCGGGGATGGAGGGCGACGTCCTCGAGGGCGCGGTGAAGGTCAAGCTCGGCCCGGTGATGCTCAACTACCTCGGCACCGCCACCATCCTCGAGCGCAACGCCGCCGACCACGTGATGGTGATGGACGGGCGCGCCAAGGACGCCCGCGGCAACGGCACCGCCGCCGCCCGGATCACCGCCCGGCTCGAGGAGCTCGACCGCGACAACACCGCCGTCCACGTCACCACCGAGCTGGACGTGACCGGCCGGCCCGCGCAGTTCGGGCGCGGGCTGATGCAGGACGTGAGCAACAAGATCGTCGGGCAGTTCGCCACCCGGCTGGCCGACGAGCTGACCCAGCCACGGGGCGCCGCTCCCGCCGCTGCCTCCGCCGCTGCCTCCGCCGCTGCCTCGGCTGCGGCCGCTGCCGCCCCGGCGGCCGCGGCGCCGCGCCCGGTCGCCCCGGCGGAGAACCCGCCGCTCGACCTCGGCTCCGTGCTCCCCAGCCGACCCCGCTCCAGGCGGCGGTCCTCGGCGCGATCGCGGCCCTGACCGGGCTCGCGGTGCTGCGCAAGCTGCTCGGCCGCTAGGTCGCTGGGCCGCCGGCCCGGCCGGGCCGGCGCGGGTGCCGCATTTCTCACACCTCCTCCCATGAGATCCGGCGGTCCCGCGCCGGCCCGCGGGCGTCTACTGGGGCCATGAGCACGACCTCCGCCGCGCGCCGCCCGGCGCCGGCGACGGTCTCCGCCGCCCGCCGCTGGGCGATGCTGGCGGCCGGCACCGGCGCTCAGGCCGCGACGTCCGCGATGGTCACCGCGCCGAGCTTCCTGATCCCCGAGCTGCACCGGCCGATCGCCGAGGGCGGGTACGGCATGAGCCTCGCCGAGGCCGGGGTCGTCGCCGCGGCGTCGATGACCGGGATGATGTTCACCCTGGTGCTCTGGGGCCTGGTGGTCGACCGGCGCGGGGAGCGGTTCGCGCTGCTCGCCGGGCTGCTCGTCACCGCGGTCGGCGGTGGCGTGGCCGCCGTCCTCGCCTCGCCGTGGCCGATGGCCGCCGCCCTCTGCTTCGCCGGGGTCGGCGCCGCCGCGACGAACTCCGCCTCGGGCCGGGTCGTGGTCGGCTGGTTCCCGCCCGAGCGGCGCGGCATCGCGATGGGGATCCGGCAGACGGGTCAGCCGCTCGGCGTCGGGCTCGCCGCCGGCACGGTCGCCGTCATCGCCCATCACCACGGCATCGGCCCGGCCCTGTGGGTGCCGACCGGGGCCGCCGTGCTGATGATGGGCTTCGTCGCCCTGGTCGTCCTCGACCCGCCCCGACCAGCCGCGACCGGCGGGGTCGGCACGGCCAACCCCTACCGGGCGGACAGCTATCTCACCCGGATCCATGCCGCGTCGGTGCTGCTCGTCGTCCCCCAGTTCCTGGTGTGGACCTTCGGCCTGACCTGGCTGGTCGACGACCTCGGCTGGTCGCCGGGCGTCGCCGGCCTGGTCGTCGCCGGCACCCAGGCCGCCGGTGCCGCCGCCCGGATCGGCGCCGGCTGGGCCTCCGACCTCGTCGGCAGCCGGATGCGGCCGATGCGCGCCGTCGCCTTCCTGGCCGCGGCCACCATGGCCCTGCTCGGCCTCGCCGCGACCGGCGCCGCCGGCTCGACACCGCTGACGGTGCTCGCCGTCGGGCTGCTCGTCGTCGCGTCCGCGGTCACCGTCGCCGACAACGGCCTGGCCTTCACCGCCGTCGCCGAGCGCGCCGGCCCGTTCTGGTCGGGACGCGCCCTCGGCCTGCAGAACACCGCCCAGCACGTCGCCGCCGTCGCCGTCCCGCCCGTCGCGGGACTCACCATCGCCGCCTGGGGGTACGGCGCGGCGTACGCCCTCGCGGCGGCGCTGCCGCTGCTGGCGGTCGCGGTCGTGCCCGTCGCCGGCGAGCGCCGGATCGACTCCTGAGGAGAATTGCGCCGAACCCTCGCCTCGCCGACCTCGTCCCACTACTGTGACGCCGACCTCGCCCGCGTGGCGAGCTCGTGCCGAAACGACCCTGTCGAGGCGTCAGCGCACGCGGAACGAGGAGCAGCGATGGTCAGCGTGGGAGCAGCACCGTCCGAGCGCCGGCGTACCCGGTTCCGGCGGCGGCGGATCGCCGTCGCCACCGTCGTCGCGACGCTCGCGCTGGGCCTGCTGGTGGCACCGGCGCCCGCGACCCCGTCGGCCGGCGTGCCGCAGGCCGCGGCCGCGGCGGCCCACGCGCGAGCGGTCCCCGTGCTGAAGCGCCCCGTCCGCGCCGGGACGTCCGTGACCTTCCGCGGACTCGCCCGGCCCCGGACCTCCGTCCGCCTGCAGATGCGCACGAGCGGCCGGTGGGCCACGGTCGCCGTCCGCCGGTCCTCGGCGGCCGGGCGGTTCACGATCACCCTGCCGGCCCCCGGTCGTACGCGCGTGTTCCGTGCCCACGCCGCGGGCCGGGCGAGCAAGTCACGCCGCGTCCGGCACGTCGCCGTCCCGGCCGCCTCGGCGCCCTCCGACGCCTGCGGCCCCCGCCCGCAGCGCGCCGACGGCACGTACTGGTCCTGCAGCTTCCACGACGACTTCAACGGAACCGCGCTGGACCGCACCCGCTGGATGGCCCAGGACACGGCGCGGACCGGCGTGTTCACCGGGCAGGGCGGGTGCTACCGGGACAACGCCCGCACCGTCGCCGTCGCGGGCGGGACGCTGCGCCTGACCGCGACCATCCACCCCCAGATGTTCCTGTGCCGCAGCCCCTTCGCCCCGGTCACCACCCGCTCCGAGGTCGCGACCGTCACGACCAGCGCGCGGTTCACGCAGACCTACGGGCGGTTCTCGGCCCGCCTCCGCTTCTCCGACGCCACCGGCGGCCACGCCGCGTTCTGGCTCGCTCCCGAGGACCACGCGTACGGCAAGTGGCCGCTCTCCGGGGAGATCGACGTCGCCGAGTGGTTCGGCAACGACCAGACCCACGTGTACCCGTCGGTCCACTACGTCGGCGAGGGCCGCCAGGAGAGCACCGGGCGCGACTGCGCCGTGCCCACGGCGACCACCGGCTTCCACACCTACACCGTCGAGTGGTCGCCGACCGAGATGCGGTTCTTCTACGACGGCCAGTTCTGCTGGTCCCACCGCTGGGTGCCGACCAACGTCCGCGCGCCCGCGCCGTTCGACAAGCCGTTCAACCTGGTCCTGGCGCAGATCTGGGGCTCCGGCTGGGCGGCCCGACGGCTGTCGTCACCGACCACCTCGACCCTCACCGTCGACTGGGTCCGCGCCTGGCGGTAGGCCTCAGCCGAACGCGTAGTCGACGACCACCGGCGCGTGGTCACTGAGCCGGACGCCGGCGTGCTCGCGGTCGACGACGGCCGTCCGCGCCGTCCGGGCCAGCCCCGGCGTCGCCAGGTGGTAGTCGATGCGCCAGCCGGCGTCCTTGGCGTAGGCCTGCCCGAGCCAGCTCCACCAGGAGTACGGCCCCTCGACGTCCGGGTGCAGCCGGCGCACGACGTCGACGAGCGTGCGCGGCGTGAGCTGGCTGTCGAGCCACGCCCGCTCCTCGGGGAGGAAGCCCTCGACCTGGTTGCTGCGCCGCCAGTTCGCGACGTCCGCCCGGTCGTGGGCGACGTTGAGGTCGCCGGTCAGCAGGAACTCCCGGCCGTTGGCCGCCGCGGCCTTGCGGGCGGTCGCGAGATGACGCGCGAAGCCCGCCAGGAACGCCATCTTGCGCTCGTACTTGGCGCCGCCGTCGGGCGCCTCGCGCATCCGCTTGGGGTCCTGGAGCTGGGCGGGCAGCCCGCCCTTGGGCAGGTAGAGGCTCGCCACCGTCAGCGGTACGCCGGCCAGGTCGACCTCGACGTAGCGCCCCTCGTTCGCGTGCTTGCGCAGCGCGCGGTGCAGCGGCCGGTCCGGGTCGGGCACCGACCACGTGCGGACCGCGGCGGCCGGCTCCCGGGTGAGCACCGCGACCCCGTTGCGCCCGGCGATCTCGCCCGCGTCGTACGCGACCTCGTAGTCGCCGAACGCCCCCTCGGGCAGCGCGTCGACCGGGCAGCGCACCTCCTGCAGGGTGACCACGTCGCACCCACGTGTCGCCAGCCAGTCGCCGAAGCCCCGGCGGTGGGCGGCACGGATGCCGTTGATGTTGGCGGTGGCGATGCGGAACACGCGCTGGATGCTAGGGGGTCGCTCTAGAACCCCTGACTGCCCCACCTGCTCAGCAGGTCGGCCTCGCGCTCGGCGGTGATGCCCGCGATCCGGGCCGCCGGGTCGGCGTCGAGCCAGGCGCGGGTGTCGCGGGTGGTCTCGGCGGGTGGGCGGGTGACGAGGCCGGCGGCGAGGGCGGGGGCGGCGTCGTGGGCCAGCATGCCGTCGTACGCCGGGCGCGGGAGCCAGACCGGGATGCCGTCGGGTCCGGCCCAGGGCTGGACGCCCTCGGACTCGAGGAACTCCTGGTCGACCCACACGAGGTTGGCGTCGGGCAGGCACGCGGCCAGCAGGTCGCCGATGGGGAGCGGGGCGCCGACGGCGTCGTAGACGCCGCCGGTGCGGTCCTCGGCCAGCGTCACCACCCAGGCGGCGAGGTCGCGGACGTCGATCACCTGGACCACGTCGGACGGCGCGCCGGGCGCGAGCACGTCGCCGGTCGCGGTGGAGCGTCGCGCCCAGTAGGCGAAGCGTCCGCTCGGGTCGCCCGGGCCCACGATCAGCCCCGGCCGTACGACGGCCGCGCCCGGGACGGCGTCGAGGACGAGCTGCTCGCAGGCGACCTTCATGCCGCCGTAGGCGTCGACGCTCTCGGTCGCGCCGGCGTCCTCGGTGATCGCGGGGCGCAGCGGGCCGGCGCCCGGACCGGCGGGGTCGGCGTCGTCGGCGTAGACCGAGATGGTCGAGACGAACACCCAGTGCGCCTCCGGTACGGCGGCCAGCGCGCGGCGCACGTGGGAGGGGTGGCGGGCCACGTCGACCACCGCGTCGTACGACGCGCCGTCGGTCAGCTCGGCCGGCGGCTCCTCGCCGCGGTCCCAGCGCACCACCCGGACTCCTGGTGGCACCGAGCCCGAGCGGCCCCGGTTGGCGCAGACGACGTCGTGGCCACGGCGTACCGCCTCGGCCGCGACCTCACGGGACAGGAACTGGGTGCCACCCAGGACGAGGAGCCTCATCGCCCCATCCCATCCCGCGCCACGGCGGTCCGCAAGCGAATCCGCTGGCGGCGGAATCGTCCGGGGCGCCGCCTCAGAGGAACTGGGCCGGGTCGAACTCGTCGATCGGGATGATCCGGACGCGCGGCAGTCGCTCGTTGAAGCAGTTGACGTCGTACTCGAGGTCGAAGAACTCCAGCCCGCGCGGCGCGAGCTGGAGGAAGGCGCTGCTGCGGAACTCCGTGAAGCCCACGACGCCGACCCGGCGCCCGTCGAGGAGGGTGTCGACGTGCTCGACGAAGTCGCTGTCGTTGCTGACCAGGACGACGTCGGCCTCGCGGCGGGCGAGCTCCTCCATCGTGCGCTGGATGGCGATGTCGACGACCTTCTGGTTCGCCCCACCGGACAGCGGGATCGGCCGGAAGCCGATCGCCAGCAGCGCCTGCACGAACGACATCGGCAGCTCGCCGTTGGCGGCGAGGAAGAACAGGCCGCTCGCGTCCTGGCCCCACTGCCGCTCGACGAACTGGAGCAGGCGCTCCCACCGCGGCCGCTCCTCCGACTTCGGCCGCCGGCCGAGGATCGACGTACCGAGGGTGGCGTCGATGTTCTCGCCGTCGACGAGGACGTAGGTGGTGCGTGCGGTGTCGCCCATGGGACGAGGCTAGGGGATGACGCGCTCGGCGGTCAGGGGGCGGTCAGCCGCGGGCGACGCTGCGGAAGGCCGTGTAGTCGCCGACCTGCCGGTAGAAGCCGGCGACCGCCTTGAAGCGGTAGCGGGCCGCCGTGCTCGCCAGGCAGCTCGGCGGTACGACGATCCGTACGGTGTCGCGGTCGAAGCGCCAGCGTCCCTTGACCCCGGCGCACGCGATCGGGACGCCGCCGAACTCCTGGTCGGTCGGCTGCCAGAGCTGGGTGACCGGACCGGACGCCGGCCGGTAGCCGCTGTAGGCGATGAACCCCTCGTCGGTCCCGGGCCGGGTGCCGATGAAGACCTTGGTCTGCGCCTTGCGCCGCACCTTGAGGTCGCGGAACGTCAGGGTGAGCACCACCCGGTCCTCGCGGTTGCGGATGGCGACGCGCAGGATGTCCATCTGCGCGGGCAGCGCGGCCTCGCGCCCGTCGCGGATCACCCCCTGTGCCGCGTGCGCGGGCGCCGGGGACAGCAGGACGGCGGCGAGCAGCGCCGCCAGCGCGGTGAGTACGGTCACGACCGAGGTGAGCATCCGCGTACGCATGGCACGACAGTACGCGCGTCGCGCGTGGTTGGCTGGTGCCGTGCGGACCCGGTGGAGCCTCGTGGCGGCGCTCGTCCTGACCCTGACCGGGTGCGACGCGACGCCGCCGGCCCCGCCCGCGGCGGAGCCGAGCGCCCCGACCACCCCGAGCGCCCCGAGCGCCCCGAGCGCCCCGAGCGCCCCGCCGACACCCACGCTGACACCCACGCCGTCGGCCGCGCCCCGCGAGGGCATCGACGCCTCCCACCACCAGGGCCCGATCGACTGGCCCCGGGTGGCCCGCGCCGGGATCACGTTCGCCTACCTCAAGGCCACCGAGGGCACCGGCTTCACCGACCCCCGTTTCGCCGCCCACCGCGCCGCCGCGACCCGCGCCGGGATCGACGTCGCGGGCTACCACTACTTCCAGCTCTGCTCCGACGGCGCCGCCCAGGCCGCCCACTTCCTCGACGTCGTCGGCCGCGACCGGGCCGCCGCCCGGGCGCTCGCGCCAGCGCTCGACCTCGAGCTCGTCGGCAGCTGTACGACGCCGCCCCCGCGCGCCGTCCTCCTCGCCGAGGTCCGCGCCTTCCTCCGCGCGGTCGACACGGCGCTGCGTACCCGCACGGTCGTCTACCTCTACCCGGACCTCGAGGACCGCTACGGCTTCGCCGCCGACCTGGCCGACCATCCCCAGTGGGTCCGCCGCCTGGGTGCACGGCCGCCGGCCCGCCGCTGGCACGTCTGGCAGTACGACGACCGGGGCACCGTCCCCGGCATCCGCGGCGGCGTCGACCGCAACCGGGAACAATCCGCGCCCGCGAACGTTGAGTAGACATGTCCACCATCGACCTCACCGCGGGCACCTTCGAGCAGACGGTGCTCGACAACGACATCGTCTTCGTCGACTTCTGGGCGTCCTGGTGCGGCCCGTGCCGCAACTTCGCGCCGATCTACCAGGAGGCGTCGGAGCAGCACGACGACCTGGTCTTCGCCTCGGTCAACACCGAGGAGGAGCAGCAGCTCGCCGCGGCCGCCAAGATCACCTCGATCCCGACGCTGATGGCGTTCAAGAAGGGCGCGCTCGTCTTCTCCCAGGCCGGTGCGCTGCCCGCGCCGGCGCTGGCCCAGGTGATCGCCGCCGTCCGCGAGTTCGACGTCGACGCTGCCAAGGCCGCCGACGGTGAGTGAGCCCGTCGACCTGCAGTTCGGGCTCGACACGTTCGGCGACGTCACGCTCGACCCGGCGACCGGGGAGGCCCTCGGGCACCCCCAGGTGATCCGCAATATCGTCGAGCAGGCGGTGCTGGCCGACGAGGTGGGCGTCGACGTGTTCGGCATCGGCGAGCACCACCGCGACGACTTCGCGGTGACCAGCCCCGAGATGGTGCTGGCCGCGATCGCCGCACGCACCGAGCGCATCCGCCTCGGTACGGCGGTCACGGTGCTCAGCTCCGACGACCCGGTCCGGCTCTACGAGCGGTTCGCGACCCTCGACGCGCTGTCCGGCGGACGCGCGGAGATCACGCTGGGCCGCGGCTCGTTCACCGAGTCGTTCCCCCTGTTCGGCTACGACCTGGCCGACTACGACCAGCTCTTCAGCGAGAAGCTCGACCTCTGGACCGAGCTCCAGGGCGAGCAGCCGGTCACCTGGGACCGCGGCCGGCTGCGGGCTCCGCTGCGCAACGCGCGGACCTACCCGACCACCGAGCGCGGCTCGATCCCCACGTGGATCGGCGTCGGCGGCTCGCCCGAGTCGGTGGTGCGCGCCGCCCGCTTCGGCTACCCGCTGGCCATCGCGATCATCGGCGGCGAGCCCGCGCGGTTCGCGCCGTTCACCGACCTCTACCGGCGCGCGCTCACCGAGTTCGAGCGGCCCGCGCTGCCGATCGCGGTGCACTCGCCGGGCTTCGTCGCCGACACCGACGACGAGGCGCGCGAGTCGATGTACCCGCACTTCAAGGCGAGCCGGGACCGGATCGGCGCCGAGCGCGGCTGGGGTCCCGCCACCCGGGCCCAGTACGACGGCGAGGTCGACCACGGCGCGCTGTTCGTCGGCTCCCCCGAGACGGTCGCCCGCAAGATCGCGGCCGCGGTGCGCGACCTCGGCATCCAGCGCTTCGACCTGAAGTACAGCAACGGAGCCATGCCGCACCCCCAGCTGCTGCGCAGCATCGAGCTGTTCGGCACGCAGGTGGCGCCGCGGGTCCGCGAGCTGCTCGCGACCGACCCGGTCAGCGTCTGAGGTCCACCGCGAGGAACAGCTCGACGAGGACGTCGACCAGCCGCTCGCGGTCGACCGCGACGTCCCCCTGCAGGGCGGCGCCGAGCGCGTGCGCGACGCCGCCGATGAGGAAGCGCGCGGTCAGCAGCAGCTCGACCGGCACGTCGTCGGCGGCAGCGCTCGGGTCGCCGGCCGTGGTCGTCGCGGCGAGCATCCCGGCGAACCGCCGGGCCTCGTCGAGCACGCGCGGGCCGAGCACCGGCGAGGTGATCGACTCGATGAGCGCGATCCGGCCCTTGCGCGGGTCCTCCAGGAACAGGTCGGCCATCGCGGCGAGGACCGCGCGGGTCCGCGCCCGGACGCCGCCCGGCGCGGCGCCGAGCGCGGCCACCGAGCGCTCCGCGGCCTCGGCGGCGATCTGGTCGAAGACGGCGAGCTGGAGCTCCTCGATGCCGGCGAAGCTCTCGTAGAAGTACCGCGCCGCGATCCCGGACTGCTCCGCGACACCGCGCACGGTCGTCCCGGCGACACCGCGGGTGCCCATCAGCTCGAGCCCGGCGGCGAGCAGCCGGCCGCGGCGCTCGGCGACGCGCTCGGCGGCGGCGCGGCCGCCGTACACCCGGGCGTTGTCGGTCACCCGAGCATCTTGACACAGGCGTTGACAGATGGGTTCATGGACCCTGTCATGACCGAGACCACCGACGCCGCCGTCGCTCCCTGGCACCCGTCCCAGCCGCACCACGCGCTGGCCGAGGACGTGCGCTGGTGGCTCGGTACGCCGGCCGCGTTCGCGCTCTTCGGCCGGCTCGCGCTCGACCAGGTCGCCTACCGCGAGGTCGCCGCCGCCGTCGACGCCTCGGGCCGGTTCGCCCAGAACTTCACCGACCGTGGCATCCGCAGCGGCCTGTGGGGTCCGCTGCTGCTCTTCGGCGACGACGCCGACCGCCGGGCCAGCGCGGAGCGGCTCAAGCGCCTGCACGGCGAGGTCCGCGGCACCGGCCGCGGGCACTTCGCCGGCGAGCGCTACAGCGCGCTCAACCCGGCGCTGTGGAAGTGGGTCGGCACGACCAGCCTGCTCGTGTTCCACACCGGCTACGTGACGACCTACGGGCGCACGCTCGACGCCGAGCAGCGCGAGGTCGTCTACGCCACGATCCTGCACCTGGTCGACTTCGACCTGCCCAGCGAGCAGGCCCGGATCCCCGCCACCGCCGTCGAGGCGGAGGCCTACTACGACGCGGTCGCGGCCACCGAGCTCGCCGACAACGAGTTCCTCCAGTGGGCCCACCGCCGGTTCGACGCGCTGCCGATGCCCACCCTGTTCGGGCCGCACTGGCTGCACCGGCTCATGACGCCGGCTTGGCGGCTGGCCACCCCGGTGCTCGGCCGGCCGGCCAAGGTCTGCGCCGAGGGCGCGGCGCACCCACGGATGCGCGAGCTCCTCGGCACGCCCGACACCCGCCGGCGCCGGGCCGAGCTGCGGCTCTACCTGGCGCTCGTCCGGCTCGCCCGTCGTACCCTGCCGCGCCGGCTGCTGCTCGACCCGCTCGCCTACAACCGCTACCGCTACGAGCGGCTGCGGGCGCTCTACGAGAAGCCGCAGCTCAGCTCGTTCGCCGCGCGCGGCTAGCGCGGGGTTAGTGCGCGGAGGACAAACCCGCCGCGGGCCTCTGTGTCCGGCGACAAGCCCCGCCGCACCGGCCACGACGAGACTCGGCGCATGCGCGATCTCCTCCAGCTGGTGCCGATCTACGCCTTCATGCTGATCCCCGTGTGGATCCCGCTCGCCGCGGTGACGATCGGCGCGCTGCTCGACGTGCTCAGGCCTGTCGGTCCTCGGGTCCCCGCGGCAGGAACTGCGCGGTGAAGGCCGGCCAGGCCTCGTCGATCAGCTCCTCCATGTCCAGGTAGGTGGCGCGCCGCACGTAGGGCTTGGCCAGCTCGGTGTCGAGCACCTTGAGCAGGAACCGCCGCAACTCGGCGTCCAGACCCGCGACCTTGCGCAGCATCGCGCCGCGCCGGGTGTCGGTCTTGAGCTCGAGCCCGATCTGGTCCTCGGTCGGCGTCTTGAGCTCGAGGCGGAGCCGGAGCGGCGCCTCGGTGTGCACGACGAGCACCAGCGGGACGACGACCTCGGCGTTGAACGTCAGCCGGTCCAGCGGCAGGTCGAGGTCGAAGACCACGCTGATCGGCAGGTCGATCGCATAGGTCAGCAGCTCACCGGGGACCAGCTGACCCGTCGTCGGCCGGTAGCGCCCGACGAAGCTCACGCTCGCGAACGCGCGTCCCGGTCCGGCCCCGATCGGCCCGAGGGCGATCTGCTCACCCAGGACCTGGTCGATGGTGTGCAGGATCCGGTCCTTGTGCAGCACCCGGTGGATCCAGCTCACGCCGAACTCCTCGTACGACGTCGCGACCGGCGCTTCCGGTGCCGCCGGTTCTCCCGGCGCCACGACCTCGGCGACTCCCTCCACGTCCTGTCCCTCCCTCGTACGGCGTTCTCCCGCCCCCTTCAACGTACGGTCCGTTCGGACGTCATGGCACAATCGGCACTCGTCGATCACCAGGAGCCCGCATGACCGAGCTGGCCGCGGTCCGCTACCCGACCCCGACCCTCGTCCGCACCGCCGATGTCTCCGCGAAGGCACTGCTGGTCCTGCTCCTGCTGCTCGCCGTGATCGACCCCGACAGCGGCAACCTGCGCGACAAGGCCGCCGAGGCGCGGGCGATCGGCTACCCGTTGGCGTCGTTCACCATCCCGGTGATCTGGCTGCTCGCGTGGAAGGAGCGGGCGTCGTTCCCCTGGCTGCCCGACCTGCTGGTCACCGTCACCTGCTTCACCGACATCCTCGGCAACCGGCTCGACCTCTACGACACGATCACCTGGTTCGACGACCTCATGCACTTCGCCAACACCGGGCTCATCGCCGCCGCGGTCATCCTCCTGACGCTGCACCACAGCGCCACCCGCACCCGCGTCGTCGAGCGCGCGCTGGCCGTCGGCGCGACCGCCGCGATCGCCTGGGAGATCGCCGAGTACTACGCCTTCATCAGCGGCCACTCCGAGCGGGCCTTCGCGTACGAGGACACGCTCAGCGACCTCGCACTCGGCGTCATCGGCTCGGTCACCGCCGCGCTGATCATCCACTTCGTCTGGCAGCGCGGCGGCCTCCGGTTCGTCGCGCCCCAGCTCGACGGCGCTGCCTCGCGCTGATCCCGGCTCGCTGTCGGAGCGATCGGCCATGATGGGCCCATGCCGAAGACTCCCCCCAGCAAGCCGGCCGCAACGGCCCACCCAGCCGACGCCCACGCGAACATCCGGGTGCAGGGCGCCCGCGAGAACAACCTCAAGGACGTCGACGTCGAGATCCCCAAGCGTCGGCTGAGCGTCTTCACCGGCGTCTCCGGCTCGGGCAAGAGCTCCCTCGTCTTCGGCACGATCGCCGCCGAGTCGCAGCGGATGATCAACGAGACCTACAGCACCTTCGTGCAGGGCTTCATGCCGACGCTGGCCCGCCCCGAGGTCGACGTCCTCGAAGGCATCACCACCGCGATCCTCGTCGACCAGGAGCGGATGGGCGCCAACGCCCGCTCCACCGTCGGCACCGCGACCGACGCCAACGCCATGCTGCGGGTGCTGTTCAGCCGAATCGGCGATCCGTTCATCGGGCCGCCGACGGCGTTCGCGTTCAACGTGCCCACCCGCAAGGCGGGCGGCGTGATGCAGACCGAGAAGGCCGGCGGCCGGGTCGAGAAGCGGGTGGTCAAGAACGAGGTCTACCTCGGCGGCATGTGCGCCCAGTGCGAGGGCCGGGGCACCGTCTCCGACCTCGACCTCACCCAGATCTTCGACGAGTCCAAGTCGCTGGTCGAGGGCGCCATCCTGGTGCCCGGCTACACCGCCGACGGCTGGATGGTGGCGGCATTCAAGGCCGTGCTGCCGCCGGACAAGCCGATCGCCAAGTACACCAAGGCCGAGCGCGAGGACTTCCTCCACGCCGAGCCGCGCAAGGTCAAGGTCGACAAGATCAACGTCACCTACGAGGGCCTGATCCCCAAGATCCGCAAGTCGATGTTCAGCAAGGACCCCGACTCGCTGCAGCCCCACCTCAAGGCCTTCGTCGAGCGGGCCGCCGTCTTCGGCACCTGCGCCGCCTGCGACGGCACCCGCCTCAACGAGGCCGCGCGCTCGTCCAGGATCCAGGGCAAGAGCATCGCCGACGTCTGCGCCATGCAGATCACCGACGCCGCCGCCTGGGTGCGCGAGATCGACGACGCCTCGGTCGCGCCGTTGGTGGGCAACCTGCTCCACCTGTTCGACTCGTTCGTCGAGATCGGCCTCGGCTACCTCTCGCTCGACCGCCCCGCCGGCACGCTGTCGGGCGGCGAGGCCCAGCGCACCAAGATGATCCGGCACCTCGGCTCGGCGCTCACCGACGTCACCTACGTCTTCGACGAGCCCACGATCGGCCTGCACCCGCACGACATCCAGCGGATGAACAACCTCCTGCTCGAGCTGCGCGACAAGGGCAACACCGTCCTCGTCGTCGAGCACAAGCCCGAGACGATCGCGATCGCCGACCACGTCGTCGACCTCGGCCCCGGCGCCGGCACCAACGGCGGCACGGTCTGCTTCGAGGGCGATATCGACGGCCTGCGTGCCTCCGACACCCTCACCGGCCGGCACCTGTCCTACCGCGCCACCCTCAAGGACGAGCTGCGCCAGGCGACCGGCGCCATCGAGGTCCGCGGCGCCTCCTCGCACAACCTGCGCGACGTCGACGTCGACGTACCGCTGGGGGTGCTGTGCGTCGTCACCGGCGTCGCCGGCTCCGGCAAGAGCTCGCTCATCCACGGCTCGATCGCCGGGCGCGACGACGTCGTGGTCATCGACCAGGGCGCGATCAAGGGCTCGCGGCGGAGCAACCCGGCGACGTACACGGGGCTGCTGGAGCCGATCCGCAAGGCCTTCGCCAAGGCCAACGGCGTCAAGCCCGCGCTGTTCAGCGCCAACTCCGAGGGCGCCTGCGCGAGCTGCAACGGCAACGGGATGATCTACACCGAGCTCGGCTTCATGGAGACCGTCGCGACGCTGTGCGACGAGTGCGGCGGCAAGCGCTTCCAGGCCTCGGTGCTCGAGCTGACCTTCGGCGGCCTCAACATCGCCGAGGTGCTCGACCTCCCGGTCGCCGAGGCGCACGCCTTCTTCGCGACCGGTGACGCCAAGACCCCCACCGCTGCGGCGATCCTGCAGCGCATGGAGGACGTCGGCCTCGGCTACCTCAAGCTCGGCCAGCCCCTCAACACCCTCTCCGGCGGCGAGCGCCAGCGGCTCAAGCTCGCCATGCGGATGGGTGACAAGGGCGGCGTCTACGTCCTCGACGAACCGACCACCGGTCTCCACCTCGCCGACGTCGACAACCTCCTGCGCCTGCTCGACCGCCTCGTCGACGCCGGCAAGTCGGTCATCGTCATCGAGCACCACCAGGCCGTGATGGCCCACGCCGACTGGATCATCGACCTCGGCCCCGGCGCCGGGCACGACGGCGGCACCGTGGTCTTCGAGGGGACGCCGGCCGACCTGGTCGCGGCGCGCGCGACCGTGACGGGCGAGCACCTGGCGGACTACGTGGGCAGCTGAGCCCGGGTCAGTCCCGCCCCTGCCACGTGGCGACGTCGACCTCGTTGCCCTCGGGATCCGCGAGCGTCCACCACATCGGGGCGAACTCGTCGCGCACCACCCGGCCGCCCGCGGCCACGGCCGCGGCGACCCGGGCCTCGGCGACGTCGTGCGGGACGCCGAGGTCGATGTGGATCCGGTTGCGGCCCTCGCGCGGGGCGTCCATCTGCTGCACGTAGACGGGCGGGTAGAGGCCGATCGGGTCGGCGATGTCGGTGTCGCCGACCAGGTCGTAGCCGAGGACCGCCGCCCAGAAGCGGCGTACGGCGTCGACGTCGACGGCGTCCAGGGCGAACTCCCAGGTGCGGATCGCGGCCGGGTCGCCGGCCACGCCGAGCTCGCGGGCGGCGGCGGAGATGGCGCGGGCGAGGTCGAGGTCGGCGGTGGTCAGCGACATCGTGTCGTGGGTGGAGAGCCGGACCTCGAGGACGCCGTAGCGGAAGTTGAGGTCGGGGTGGTGGTTCGCCTCCTCGGCGAGCCGGCCGATCTCGTTGACGAGGGCGAGGCCGGTCGCGAAGGTCTTCGTCCGGAAGAGCGCGAACGCCTGCCACCACAGCACCCGCCAGTCGTCGACGCCCTCGGCGGCGCTGAAGTCGGCGGCGGTGATCTTCTCGTAGGTGCGGGCCATGGTCCGACGCTAGGACGGTACGCCGACATCCGCCAGGTCGCGGACGGCTCAGCCGGCGTGCACGTGGGGGCGGCGGCGCGGGTCCGGCTCGGCCCGGCGGATCACCTCGCGGGTCAGGGGGGCCACCTCGCCGGCGCCGAAGAGCAGGAAGCGCACCATCTGGGCGACCGGGCTGCCCTCGGTCCACTCGAAGTACATGTGGGGGCGCACCGACGTACGGTCGCGCAGGTCGAGCAGGACGGCGGCGAGCGCGTTGGGGATGGTGGCCGCGTGCACGGTGAGCACGCGGTACTCCTTGTGCGCGACCGAGCCGCTCACGACGACCCGGCTCTCGAAGTCCGAGTAGTCCTCGACGACGACCTCGACGAAGAGCAGGTCGCCGGGGTCCGGGATGCCGTGCGCCTCGACGATCTTGCGGACCTTGGCGCGGTAGGCGCCGACGTCGTGGTGCTCGGGGTCGTGCGCCACCAGCCGGAGCGTACGACGGGCGCAGTCGCGGATGAACGCCTCGGCCTTGGCGTCGTACTCGATGTCCGTGGTGCGCAGCTCCAGGGAGCGGCGGGTGCGCGAGAGCAGCGAGACCGCGACGATCGCGGCGATGAAGCAGGCGCCGATCTTGACGCCGTCCGGTCGCTCCCAGATGTTGTCGAGGGTGGTGTAGACGAAGACCACCGAGATCACGGTGAACGCGATCGTCCAGCCCCGTTGCCGGGCCTTGCGGGCCGCGAGGGCGACGGCGACGCTCGCGGAGGTCATCAGCACCAGGACGCCGGTCGCGTAGGCGCCACCCTGGGCGTTGACGTCGGCGTCGAAGATCCAGGTGATGAGGAAGGCCGTGCCGGTCAGCACGCAGACCAGCGGCCGGATCGCGCCGGCCCACTCCGGCGCCATGCCGTAGCGGGGCAGGTAGCGCGGGATCAGGTTGAGCATGCCGGCCATCGCCGAGGCACCGGCGAACCACAGGATCAGGATCGTCGAGACGTCGTACGCCGTGCCGAAGACGTCCCCGAGGTAGCGGTGCGCCAGGAAGGCCAGCGCCCGGCCGTTGGCCTGGCCGCCCTCCTCGAACTCGGCCGGCGGGATGAGCAGCGTGGTGACCAGGCTGGAGCAGATGAGGAAGGTGCTCATCATGACCGCGGCGGTCGTCAGCAGGCGCTTGGTGTTGCGGATCCGTACGGCGGGCCGCACCGGGTCGTCGTCGGGTGCGCCCTGCACGTGGGGCATCACGGCGACGCCGGTCTCGAAGCCGGACATGCCGAGCGCCAGCTTGGGGAACAGCGTCAGCGACACCGCGATCATCAGCGCGATGTTTCCGTGCTCGACGGTGAGGGCCCGGGTCCAGTCCGTGACGACGTGACCGTTCTCGAGCACGTGCGCGGCGCTGACCGCGATCACCACCACGTTGAGCGTCAGGTAGACGCTGACCAGCGCGACCGCGACACCGATCGCCTCCTTGAAGCCCTTGAGGAAGACGCCGCCCAGCAGCGCGATCAGGCCGAGGGTGATCCAGAGCTCCTGGCCGTGCAGGAAGGCCGGCACGTGCGGGTTCTCGACGACGTGGGCGCTCGCGTCGGCCGCGGAGAGCGTGATGGTGATGATGAAGTCGGTGAGCGCGAAGCCGAGCAGCGCGAGCACGAACACCTTGCCGCGCCAGCGCGGCAGCAGCCGCTCCAGCATGGCGATCGAGCCCTGGCCGTGCGGGCTCTCCTGGGCGACCCGGCGATAGACCGGCAGCGCGCCGAAGAGCGTGAGCAGCACGAGGACCACCGTGGCCAGCGGGCTGAGCAGCCCGGCGGCGAGGAACGCGATGCCCGGCTGGTAGCCCAGCGTGGAGAAGTAGTCGACGCCGGTCAGGCACATCACCCGCCACCAGGGGCGGCCGTGGGTGTCGCCGGCGGCGTCCTCCGGGTCGCCGAGCGCGCGCTCGGAGGCCGATGGTGCGGTGGAGGTGCTCACACCTCCCATGCAACCGCGCTCCGGGCCGCATCGGCGGGGCCTAACGGATCCCTAACACCCGCGCGCGAGTGGTGTGCGCGACAAGAGTGCGACAAGACGCCGTCAGGATCCTGTCAGCGCCGCCCCGGGCGCCGCGGACCGCGTTTCACTGGAAGGGTGAGCACCACGGCACCCGCCTCCGCCCGGCTCTCGGGCCGGGCCGAGGTGCGTCTCGGGCTCGGCGGCGCCTGCCAGGCGGTCGGGGCGGCCGTGTGCGTCGCCGTCCCCCTCGCCGGCTGGTACGGCGTCGCCGCGCTCCTCGCGCTCACCACGGCCTGGTGCGTCGTGCTCCCCCGCCGGCTCGCGCTCGTCCTGGCCCTGGCCGGGTTGGCCTGGGCGACGGGGTTCGCGGTCAACACCCTGGGTGAGCTGACGTTCGCGCCGGCGGACCTGGCGCGGCTCGCGGCGTACCTCGCGATCGGGGCGTGGGCGGCACGCGCACAATGAGCACCGTGGGAGGCAACCTGAGCCGACGGCGCCGCGCCGCCGGGTACGCCGTGGCGGTGGCGGCGCCGCCCGTGCTGCTGCCCGTGCTCGTGCCCCTGCGCGACCGGCTCAACCTGGCCAGCGACGTGGTGCTGTTCCTCGTCGTGGTGGTGATGGCGGCCCTCGTCGGCGGCGTCGGCCCCGCGCTCGTGGCGGCCGTGCTGGGCGCGGGGCTGCTGGTCTTCTGGTTCACCGTGCCCTACCACACGTTCGAGGTCGGCCACGTCGACAACGTCGTCGCCCTGGTGGCGTTCGCGGTGGTCGCCATCGTGGTCGGCTCGGTCGTCGACGTCTCCGCCCGCCGGGCCGAGGACGCCGCCGCGGCGGCCGAGATCGAGGCCGCCGACCGGATGCGCGCGGCCCTGCTCACCGCGGTCGGGCACGACCTGCGCACCCCGCTGGCCGCGGCCAAGGCATCGGTCTCCGGTCTGCGCAGCCGGGACGTCACGCTCTCCCCCGACGACCGCGACGAGCTGCTCGCCACCGCGGACGACGCCCTCGACCGGCTCACCGGACTGGTCGAGAGCCTGCTCGACCTCAGCCGGCTCCAGGCCGGCGCGCTGCCGGTGCGGATCCGCGCGACCGCCCTCGACGAGGTGCTCGCCCGGGCGCTGGACGACCTGGGGGTCGCGCCGCGCGCGGTGGTGCTCGACGTACCGGACGACCTGCCGGCGGTGCGCACCGATCCGGCCCTCCTGGAGCGGGTCCTGGCCAACCTCGTCGCCAACGCCCAGCGGTTCGCGCCCGCGGACCGGCCGCCGCTGGTCCGCGCGCAGGTCGCCGCCGACCGGCCCGGCACGGTCGAGGTGCACGTCGTCGACCACGGGCCCGGCGTACCGGCGGCGGACCAGGAGCGGATCTTCCTGCCGTTCCAGCGCCTCGGGGACGCCGACAACACGACCGGCATCGGGCTGGGCCTGGCCCTGGCCCGCGGGCTCACCGAGGCCGTGCACGGCGAGCTCGTCCCCCGGCCGACGCCCGGCGGCGGGCTCACCATGGTCGTCACGCTGCCGCTGGAGGAGGGCGCGTGAGCCGGGTCCTCGTGGTCGACGACGAGCCCCAGATCCTGCGCGCGCTCGGCATCCACCTGCGGGCCCGCGGCTGGGAGGTGGTGACCGCCGGCGACGGCACCGAGGCCCTCGCCCTGGCCGACGCGACCCGCCCCGACGTCGTCGTCCTCGACCTCGGGCTGCCCGACATGGACGGGGTCGACGTCATCGCCCGCCTGCGCCGCGGCTCCAGCGTCCCGGTCCTGGTGCTCTCCGGACGCAGCGACAGCGTCGACAAGGTGGACGCCCTCGACGCCGGCGCCGACGACTACGTCACCAAGCCGTTCGGCATGGACGAGCTGCTCGCCCGGCTGCGAGCGCTGGTCCGGCGCGGCCCCGCCACCGACGAGCCGGGCCCCGTCCGCTTCGGTACGACGGAGGTCGACCTGCTCGCCAAGCGGGTCTCCGTCGCCGGCGCCGACGTCCGCCTCACGCCGACCGAATGGCACCTCCTGGAGGTGCTGCTGCGCAACCCGGGCCGGCTGATGAGCCAGCAGCAGCTCCTCACCGAGGTGTGGGGACCGGGCTACGAGAACGCCCACGGCAACCTGCGGCTCTACATGGCCCAGCTGCGCCGCAAGCTCGAGCCGGACCCGGCCCGGCCGGTGCACTTCCGCAACGAGCCGGGGATGGGCTATCGCTTCGAGCCCTGAGCGGGCCTGCGAGGATGCGCTCGTGGGCACCGTCTTCGACTGCGAGATCCAGGCGCGGCTGCGCGACGTCAACCTCGGCGGTCACGTCGACAACGTCGAGGCGCTGCGCGTGCTCGACGAGGCGCGCCTGATGTTCTTCCGCTACGCGCCGCTGCCCGGCTCGGACCGCCCGGGGCTGCTGCGCGAGATGCCGGCGCACGTCACCGAGCTCGTCGGCTCGCAGCGCGTCGACTACCACACGGAGATGAGGTTCGCGCCGTTCCAGCCGTTCCTGGTGCGGATCTGGGTGAGCCACGTCGGGCGGTCGTCGGCGGCCGTCTCCTACGAGCTGCGCGTGGCGCCGGACCACGCTCCGGCGCTCGTCGCGGAGAGCTCGGTCGTCTTCTGGGACACCACGGCGGGCTCGTCGTGGGCGATCTCGGACGAGGTCCGCGCCACCCTGACGTCGTACGCCGGGGAGCCGGTGGCGCTCAGGGAGCGACCGGGTCGCTGACCTCGTCGGCAGGGGCCGGGGCCGACACGACCAGCCAGGCCACGGCGATGAGGGCCAGGCCCGCCACGAGGGCGACGATGCCGGACACGGCGGTCCAGAAGGCCACGATGTCGAGCCCGTAGTCCGCGTGCTCGAGCCCGCCGACGACACCGGCAACCACGGCGAGGGCGACGGCCGCGGGCAGGACCGTCGCCGGGAGCCGGCGCGGCCGGCGCGGCCCGGGCGGGAAGCGGCGCAGGTGCAGCAGCATCGCCACACCGACGACGAGCAGGCCGATCGCGGTCGAGCCGTACTGCGCCCAGGCGTCGCCGCGCAGCGGGCCGTGCACCTCGTGCAGCCACGCGACGTGCCGCACGCCCCAGCGTCCGGAGTGGGTGAACAGGTCCCACACGACGTGGGTCGCCGAGCCGACCACCGCGGCCAGCGGCGCGAGGAGCCAGGCGCGGGCCCCGATCCGCGCCCGCCCCGGCAGGCGGTCCCGCACGAGCGACGGCGCGGTGTCGACGAGCGCGTCGCGTCCGACGAGGTCCCAGAGCGCCAGCAGCGCGAGCGTCACCACCACGTCCAGCGTGAAGATCCCGACGAGGCTGTGGCTCAGCGCGTAGCCCTCGTGCCAACGCGCGAACACCGGCAGGTCGGGCGCCATCGAGCCGATCACCAGCCCGGCGAGGGGCAGGCCGAGGCCGCGGAGCGGGAGCACCACAGCCGGATGAGCGAGGGTCAACGGCACCTCGTGAGGTTAGCCGCTACCCCCTAGGCGCGAGGTCGAGCGCGGCGTCGACGACCTGGCCGAGCTCGAGACCCGCCTCGCGTCGTACGGCGACACGGAGGGGGACGAGGTAGCGCCCGTCCTTGGGGAACAGCGCGGTGCGGAAGCCGGTCTCGCCGACCTGGACGTCGACGGCGACCTGGCCCCAGTACTCCTGGCCGCGGGCTGCCTCCTTGATGTCCTCGCTCAGCTCGTCGGGCACCTCGAGGAAGAAGTAGGGCGCCGGGCCGCGCCACTCGACGACCGGACCCGAGAAGGTGAACTCCACGGGTCCGATCGTGCCACGCCGGCTCAGGGCACGAGGACGGTGCGCAACCCGGTCCCGGCCCGGAGGTCGTCGAAGGCGAGGGCCGCCTCGGCGAGCGGCCGCGTGGTGCCGATCAGGTCGTCGAGCGGGAGCCGACCGGCGAGGTAGAGCCGGGCCAGCATGGGGATGTCGATCTCACCGACGCTGGAGCCGTAGTTGCAGCCGAGGATCCGCTTGCCCTGGTCGGCCAGCTCGAAGAGGTTGAACGACCCGCTCGCGTCGAGCGCGGCCATCCCGACGAGCACCGCGGCGCCGCCCGAGGTGAGCATGCCGGGCAGCGTCTCGATGACGCGCGGGCTGCCGATCGCCTCGAAGGCGTAGTCCACGCCGCCGAGCTCCTCCTGGCACCAGGCCGCGACGTCGACCTCGCGGCCGTCGAGCGTGTGGGTGGCCCCGAAGGCGCGCGCCGCGGCGAGTCGCTGGGCGGACAGGTCGACCGCGACGATCGGGTCGGCGCCGGCGAGCCGCAGGCCCATGACGACCGACAGGCCGACGCCGCCGGTACCGATGACGACCGCCGACTCACCGGGCCGGACGCCGGCCGTGTGGGTGACCGCGCCGACGCCCGTGGTGACCGAGCAGCCGAGCAGCGCGCCGACGGCGAAGGGCAGCTCCTCGGGCACCTTGACCGCCGCCGACTCCGGTACGACGACCCGGTCGGTGAACGCGCCGAGGCCGAGGTAGGGCCAGCGCTCGTCGCCGTCCGGGCTCGTGAAGGGGGTGGAGCCGTCGGGCAGCGTGTTCTCGACGGCCTTGGTCCCCGTGCAGAGCCAGGCCTGGCCGGCCGCGCAGCGCCGGCAGCGGCGGCACGGCGCGAACCACGACAGCACGACGTGGTCGCCGGGCCGGACGGAGGTGACGCCCTCGCCCACGGCTCGGACGACGCCGGCCGCCTCGTGACCGAGCACCAGCGGCCGGTCCGCCGGCCAGTCGCCGGACACGACGTGCAGGTCCGAGTGGCACACGCCGGCGGCGCGGACGTCGATCTCGACCTCGCCGGCCCGCGGGGCGCGGAGCTCGACCTCGCTCAGGCCGAGCCCGGTCTCCGGGTCGAGGACGACGGCAGGGGCACGGTGGGCGCTCATCGGATGGGGGCCTTGTCAGCAGCGGGGGCGGGGACGGGGGCGAGCTTGGTGTGGGGGCGGGCGAGCAGCACGTAGGCGAGGCCGATCAGGAAGAGCGCGGAGAACACGAGGATCACCGCCCAGACCTGGACCCAGCTGCCGCCGACGGGCGCGAGCTCGGTGCGCGGCCAGGCGATGTTGATCGCCTCGAAGAGCAGCCACACGACAGCGAGCACGTTGACGACCAGGCCGAGACGGCCGAGGCGGACCTGGCCCGCGCCGGGGTTCCAGCGGCCGGTGAGCCGGGCGACGAGCGCGGTCAGCGCGACGGCCAGGAAGACGAAGTAGAAGCCGCCCGAGCCGAACGAGATGAGCGTGGCGGCCGCATTGCCGTTGAGGCCGAGCAGCAGGCCCAGCGCGGCGAGGACGGCGGTCACGATCAGCGAGACGTAGGGGATCTGCCGGTGCCCGACGGTCGCGAGGACCGGCGAGAACGGGAGCTGGCGGTCGCGCGCGAAGGCGAAGACCGCACGGCCGATGTAGGTCTGGATCGAGATCGCGCAGGCGAAGAAGGCGATGAGCACGACGACGATGAACGGCTTCTCGGCCCACGTGCCGATGCCGTCGGTGACCGCGGCGAACACCGGGTCGGCGATCGCGCCGCTCACCGCGTCCTCCGGGTTGCTCAGCGCGAGGGTGACCGCGACGCCGGTGAGCAGCACGGTGAAGGCGACGAAGAGGTACGCGCGCAGCAGCGCCCGCGGGACGTTGCGGCGCGGGTTCTCGGTCTCCTCGGCGACCTGCGTGGTCGCGTCGAACCCGAGGAACGCCCAGCCGGCGACCGCGAGGCAGGCGAGGAAGCCGGCCGTGGCGGACCCGCCGACCGCGGCCTCGGCGCCGAGGGTGTCGAAGAGGATCCCGAAGCCGTTGTTGTGCACGAAGACGAGCAGCACCAGGCTGACCGCGATCGAGGCGACGCCCTCGGCGATGATCCCGGCGTTGAGGAAGTGCTTGACCGGCTCGACGCCGAGCAGGTTGATCGCCAGTGCGACGGCGACGAAGACGACGCCGAGGAGCACGTGACCGCGGGCCGAGAGCGGGCTGTCGGTGAAGAGCAGGTGGAGCCAGGTCGCGCCGAGGTAGGCGACCGTGGTCAGCGACGCGACGGCCGCGGAGAGGTAGATCCAGCCGACCAGCCAGCCGAGGCGGGACCGGCCAGGCGGCGTACCCACTGGTAGACGCCGCCGGTGACGGGGAACTGCGAGGCGAGCTCGGCGTAGACCACGGCGACGAGGAGCTGGCCGAGGAAGGCGACGACGGTCGCCCAGATCCAGACCGGGCCGGAGAAGGCGAAGCCGAGCTGGATGACGGCGTAGATGCCGACCACCGGCGAGATGGTGGCGAAGCCGATGGCGAAGACCGCCCAGGCCGACAGCGTCCGCCGGAGCTCCTGCTCGTAGCCGTAGTCCGCCAGCTCGCGGGCATCGGTGCGCGCGTCGTCCAACTTGCTCTCCTGACCGGGGGATCTCTTATTGGTCGCACGACCAATAAGTTGTTGGTCACGCATTCAATAACATGGCCCGCATGACGTCAAGAGGTGCCGCGGCCAAGCGCGTGCGCAAGGCCCCCGCCGAGCGCCGGCAGGAGATCGTCGCGACCGCGGCCCAGGTCGGTCTCACCGAGGGCCTGGAGTGCGTCACGCTGCGCCGGGTCGCCGACGAGCTGGGCGTCCAGCCGGGCCTGGTCGGGCACTACTTCCCCGCCGCCGACCACCTGGTCGCCGAGGCGTTCGCGCACGCGACGCTGGCCGAGCTCGACGGCCTGCTCCCCGAGCGCGACCTCGACGCCGGCGACGCCGACGCCGTGGCGATCTTCCGGTCGTTCTTCGGGCTGATCGCGAGCAGCGAGTTCGACAACGTGAGCCGGCTCTGGCTCAACGCCCGGCACCTCTCCCGCTACCGCCCGGTGCTGCACGAGCACGTCGTCGCCCAGGAGCTGCTGTGGTGCCGGCGCCTGGAGCAGGTGGTCGCGGCGGGCGTCGCCTCCGGGCGCTTCACCAGCACCGACGCCTGGGCCGCGGCGACCCGGATCCTGGTCGCGATCGACGGGACCAGCGCCTACGTCAACACCAGCGTCGAGCACCGGCGCGCGCCGATCGCCGACATGGTCCGCACGGTCGCCGAGGGCGAGCTGGGCCTGCCCGCCGGGGCGCTGGCCCCGGCCGACTGAGGCTCAGCGGCCTTACGGCTCAGCCGCGCAGCAGGGCCGCGATCGCGTCGTACCCGCGGCGCTCGGCGTGCTGCAGCGGCGTGACGCCGTCGCGGTCGGCGATCGACGGGTCGGCGCCCGCGGCGAGCAGGATCCGGACGATCTCCTGGTAGTCCTCGTTGCCGTTGCCGAGCACGATCGCCTCGAGCATCGCGGTCCAGCCGAGGTCGTTGACGTGGTCGAGGTCGACGTCGGTCTGCACGACCCGGCGGATGTAGTCGACGTGCCCGCGCTCGCCCGCCGGGATGGGCGAGAGGCCGCCGTACCGGTTGCGGACGGTGAGGTCCGGGTTCGCCGGCAGCAGCGCCTCGAGCATCCGCACGCTGCCGGTCACGCCGGTCACCAGCCACGGGGTGTCGTGCCGGTCGTCGAGCGCGTCGGGGCTCGCGCCCAGGGCGACGAGCACCTCGGCGACCGCGACCCGGTCGTACGTCGACGCGAGCAGCAGCGCCGTGCGCTCGTTGCCGTCGCGGGTCTCGATGTCGGCGCCGGCGCGCAGGGCGACGGCGACGCCGTCGGCGTCCCCGGCCCGGGCGGCGCGCAGAAGCGCGGCGTTCGCGGCCTCCTGGCCGGCTGGTAGGTCTGCGGTGGTCACGTGCTCCAGGATCCTCTCCAGTCCGTCGTACCCGCGCTCGCGGGCCATCTGCAGGGGCGTCAGCCCCGCGGAGGGCGACACCTCGTCGAGCGCGACCCCGCCGGCCGCGAGCACCCGCACCGTCGTCGCGTACGACGCGGTGTCCTCCCCCAGCCAGATCGCCTCGTGGATCGCCTGGTAGCCGATCCGGTTGACGTGGTCCCGGTCGATCCCGGCGCGCAGCAGCTCGCCCACGACCAGGCCGTGGCCGCGCTCGGCGGCGCGGATCAGGCCGGTGCCGTTCCAGCTGTCCTTGTCGTTCACCTTGGCGCCGTGGCGCAGGGTGAGCCGGAGCAGGTCGAGGTAGCCCTCGCTCGTCGCCACCAGGTACGCCGACTGCTCGGTGTCGTCCTTGGCGTTGACGTCCGCGCCCTGGCGGACCAGCCGGCGCGCCTGCGCCACGTCGTTCTTCCAGGCCGCGTCGCGCAGCCGCCGGTCGAGCACCGCCTGGTCCGGCACCGGCTCCGCCTCCGCGGTCACGGACGGCGTCCGCTCGACGGCGGCCGCGGTGTCGGGCGAGGCATCCGGCGTCCCGGCCGGATCGCCGCCCCCGCACGCGCTCACCAGGAGCGCGAGCGGGAGCACGGCGACGGCTGCGCGACGCCTGCTCATCGGGTCGGGTCCGTGATGACCTGGTACGGACCCGAGGCGACCGGCTCGTCGAACTTGCTGTCGACGTACAGGATCCGGCCCTGGAGCACCTTCGCGGTGGTCAGCACCCGGTCGGGCGAGGTGGCCTTCTGGCGCACCAGCGAGGCGACGCGGCCGTTGTCGCTGAGCTCGAGCTTGGCGATCATCTTGCTGAAGTTGCGCACCACGGTGAGCCGGTTGCCGCGCAGCACCAGGCCGTCGGCGTTGACCAGGTCGGCCGAGCCGGTCCGCACCAGCGTCGCGTTGCCGGTGCGGGCGTTGAAGCGCCACAGCTTGCCGGTGTTGCCCTGCGCGACCACGAAGGCGCGGCGGTTCTTGGTGAGCACGATGCCACCGAGGTTGAAGCCCGCCTCGCGGCTGATCTTGGCGCTGGCGTCGGACCACAGCTTGGCCTTCCAGCCACGCCGGCCCTCGGCCACGCGGAAGATCTGCGCGTCGTTCGAGTTCGTGAAGTACGCCGCCCCGTCGGGGCCGATCGCGACGTCGTTGAGGAAGACGTCCGTGCCCGGCGCCCGCAGCGCCGCGAGCAGCTTGCCCTTCTTGTCGTACACCCACAGGTCCGGACGCCCGGTGCCGATGCCGTTGGGACCGCCGGCGACGTACACACGGCCCTTCGCGTCGACGGTGATGCCTCGCGCCGTGAACCGGCCGTCGGTGCCGTCGCCCTTGAGCCACTCGCGGGTCTGCGCCGTGCCCACGACACCGCGGTGGATCTCACCACCCGTGACCTCGCTGACGTAGAAGCGGCCGCGCCGCTCGTCGGCGCCGATGCCCTCGAACTTCGAGCCGGCCGGGTTGGCCTCGCTCACCGCGTCGCCGGTGAGCAGGTACGTCGCCGGGCGGGCCGGGCCGGGCCGGTGGTCGGCCTGGGCGAGCGCCGGAGCGGCGAAGGTGCCGACCGCCGTGGCGGCGAGCAGGGTGCTGGTGATCAGGTGGGTTCGCTTCATGTCCTCAACTCTGCGGGCCGGGACGGGGGCCGGACGTCGGGCAGCCGGCTAGCCCTCGATAGCCAATCGGTTGATGCCTCCGCCCACCCTCCCTCCCTAGGGTGGGCGCACCATGACCTTGCCGTCCCTGCCCCTCTCCGTCCGGCGTCCCGCCGGGGTGCACGGCATCCTCGCGCCCGCCGCCCGGCTCGACCGGTGGCTGCTGGCGGTGCTCGTGGTGCTGCTGATCACCTCCGCCACCCGGTACGTCGAGCGGCACGGCTTCCACGCGACCGGAGCCGCCGTGCTCGCGGGTGCTCTCGTGCTCGGTCTCGCCTATGCCACGCGCGGGATGCTGGCCGGTCGCGCCTGGTGGCCGACCGTGTGGGTGAGCGGGATGGTCGTGCTGTGGGGGGCGTTGACGGCCGTCGCGCCGTCGTTCGCGTGGTGCGCGGTGCCGGTGGCGTTCGCGGTGCTGCGGGTGCTGCCGTTCCCGTGGGCGGTGGGGATCGTCGTGCTGATGACGGTGCTGCTGACCGCCGCGTGGCAGCGGATCACCGACGGCTTCGACCCGGTCCAGGTGGCCGGGCCGATCGGGGTCGGGCTGGTCACCGTGCTCGCCTACCGGGCGCTCGACCTGGAGTCGCGGGCCCGGCAGGACCTGCTCGACCAGCTGGTCGAGGCGCAGGCCGAGCTGGCCGAGGAGCAGCACCGCACCGGCGCGCTGGCCGAGCGGACCCGGCTCTCGCGCGAGATCCACGACTCGGTCGGGCAGGGGCTGTCCAGCATCAACCTGCTGCTGCAGGCCGCCGAGCAGGCGTGGGACGCCCAGCCGGCGACCGCGCGCGAGCACGTCCGGACCGCGGCCGCGACCGCGCGCGACGGCCTCGACGAGGTACGACGGGTCGTGCGCGACCTCGCCCCCGCCGACCTCGCGACCTCCGCGGCGGCCCTGCCGGACGCGCTGCGCGCCGCGGCGGAGCAGGCCGACCCGGGCGGCGTACCGGTCGAGGTGCGGGTCGACGGCGCGCCCGTCGTGGTCCGGGCCGAGGTGGCGGCGGCGATCGTCCGCACCGCCCGCGGGGCGCTGGCCAACGCGCGCGAGCACGCCGGTGCGGGCCGGGTCGCGCTCACGCTGACCTACCTCCTCGACGAGGTGGTGCTCGACGTGCGCGACGACGGTCGGGGCTTCGATCCCGCGCAGGTACGGGCGATCGGCACGCGCGGCCGGGGACTGGCCGGCATCCGCGAGCGCGCCGAGGCGCTCGGTGGGCAGGCCGACATCGAGAGCGCGCCGGGCGAGGGGACGACCGTGTCGGTCCGCTTCCCCCTGCCGCGGCCGGAGGAGGAGAAGAAGCGATGATCCGGATCGTGCTGGTCGACGACCACCCCGTCGTCCGGGCGGGGCTGCGGGCGCTGGTCGACGGCCAGGAGGACCTGTCCGTCGTCGCCGAGGCCGACGGCCTGGAGCGGGCGCTGGCCGTGGTCACGGCCGAGCGGCCGGACGTCGTCCTGATGGACCTGAGCCTGGGAGCCGGCGAGGCCGGTGGTGCCGAGGTGACCGCCGCGGTACGGGCGCTGCCCGACCCGCCGGAGGTGCTGGTGCTGACGACCTACGACACCGAGTCCGACATCCTGCGGGCGCTCGAGGCGGGCGCCCGGGGCTACCTGCTCAAGGACGCGCCGCCGGACGAGCTGTTCGCCGGCATCCGCGCCACGGCCCGGGGCGAGACGGTGCTCGCGCCGTCGGTCGCCGCGACGCTCGTGCGCCGTACGACGCCGGGGGCGACGGCCATCACCGAGCGCGAGGTCGAGGTGCTCGAGCTCCTCTCGCGCGGACTGGGCAACAAGGAGATGGCACGCGAGCTGTTCGTCTCCGAGGCGACGGTGAAGTCCCACCTGTCGCACATCTACACCAAGCTCGGGGTCGATACCCGGGCCGGCGCCGTCGCGGCCGCGATCGAGCGCCGCATCATCCGAGCCTGATCACCGAAGCCTGATCACCGAAGCCTGAGGAGGCACCCGTCATGGCCGTGTCCGCGGAGGACCTGCGACACCTGGAGCGTTGCGTCGAGCTGGCCGAGGCCGCCGTCGCGATGGGCGACGAGCCGTTCGGCTCGGTGCTCGTCGCGCCCGACGGCAGCGTGCTGATGGAGGACCACAACCGGGTCAGCGGCGGCGACGGCACCCGCCACCCCGAGCTGGCGATCGCGCTGTGGGCCGCGGCGAACGTCGCCCCGGACGAGCGCGCCGCGCTCACCGTCTACACCTCCGGCGAGCACTGCGCGATGTGCTCGGCCGCCCACGCCTGGGCCGGGCTGGGCCGGATCGTGTTCGCGACGTCGACCCCCCAGCTCGTCCAGTGGTACGCCGACCTCGGGCTCCCCGCCTCACCCGTGACCGCGCTGCGGATCACCGAGGTCGCGCCCGGGCTCCCGGTCGACGGACCGGTCGACACCTTCGCCGAGCGGGTGCGCGCGCTGCACGAGCGGCACCATCTCGCGTAAGCAACGGGAGGGCGCGGCGTCTCTTCCTCGTGAACGTCCTGACTGCCGCACCGTGCCCGACCGCCCTGCCCAACGCCGGCGGGCCGTCGATGATCCTGGTCGTGGTCGGCGTCATCGCCGTGGTGACGGGCGTCGTCCTGCTCGCCCGGGGCCGCCGTGGCGGCATGACCGCGGCGCTGGTGCTCGCGGCCCTGTGCCTGGGCGGGCTCGGGTTCGCCGTGTCGTCGGCGCCCTCGGCCGACGCGGCGGGCGGCACCTGCGGAGCGTCCGGACCGCCCAGCGTGGCGGGCACCGCCGACAGCTCGGACCCCACGCCCACGGCCGGTCCGACGGATCCCACCACCGCCCCGACCGCCACGGCCACCGCGACGGCCACGGCGACCGCCACCCCCACGGACCCCACGTCCACGCCGACCGACCCCACGACGTCCGCCCCGGCCGGCGCCTGCACCGCGGTCAACGACAAGAGCCCGACCGCCGACACCGACGGTGACGGGGTGGCCGACGCCTGCGACGTCGACACGGACAACGACGGCATCCCCGACACGGTCGAGGACACCAGCAACAACGGCAAGTTCGAGGACGACGACATCGACGGCGACCTCCTCATCACGCCCGTGCTCGGTGACGGCGTGCCGTCGTACCGCGACCTCGACTCCGAGAACGACGGCATCCTCGACCTGTTCGAGTCCGGCATCCCGCGGGCGCAGATCGACCAGCTCGACACCGACGGCGACGGCATCATCGACGCCGGCAACAGCTTCGGCGCCAACGGCCTGGCCGACGCCCTGGAGACCTCGCCCGAGTCCGGCGTGCTCGCCTACACGATCCGCAACACCGACGGGGACAGCACGCCGGACTTCGTGGACCTCACCAGCGCCGGCGGTACCGAGCTGGACCTCTACGCCATCGGCCGCTCCGACCTCGACCAGCTCGGCGGGGGCTTCATCAGCGTCGGCTCCGACCCGGACGCCGACGGCATCCAGCCCGGCGCCGACACCGCCATGACCGTCCGCGGGGCCCCCGGCTCGCCGCTGTCGCCCTACGGCAGCTGAGCCACGCCCTAGGCCAGGTCGGCCAGCGGCACCGACGGGTCCCGGACCGCGGCGCTCGCCGGCCCGCCGACGACGGCGCGCAGCGGATCGATCGCGTCCCAGTCGTTGAGGTGCAGGCCGGCCAGGACCCGGTCGCCGCGCAGCCACAGCACGCTGGCCTGGCGGGCGGCGAGGTCACCGCGCACGACGAGCTCGTCGTAGCCCGGGGCGTCGACGTGGCCGACGTACTCCATGCCGAGGTCGTACTGGTCGGTGAAGAAGTACGGCAGCCGCGTGTAGGGCGCGTCGTCGCCCAGCAGCACCCGCGCGGCGTGCTTGCCGTGCTGGATGGCGGTGTCCCAGTGCTCGACGCGGATCCGGGTGCCGAGCACGGGGTGGTCGTGGAGGGCGACGTCGCCGATCGCGAGGACGTCGGGGTCGTCGGTGCGCAGCCGGGCGTCGACCAGGACGCCGTGGTCGGTGGCCAGTCCCGCGCTCGCGGCCAGGCCGTCGCCGGGCGTGACGCCGATCGCGACCAGCAGCAGGTCCGCGACGACCGGCTCGGCGCCGGCCACGTGGACGACGGCCCGCCCGCCGTCGTGCTCGATCGCGGTCACCTCGGCGCCCAGGCGCAGGTCGACGCCGTGCTCGCGGTGCAGGTCGGCGAAGACGGTCGCCAGCTCGTCGCCGAGCACCCGCTGCAGCGGCAGCGCCGCGGACTCGATGACGGTCACCTCGGCGCCCGCCTGCCGGGCCGCGGAGGCCACCTCGAGGCCGATCCAGCCGGCGCCGATGACGGCGACCCGGCCGGACAGCCGGTCGCGGAGCCGCAGCGCGTCGTCGAGCGTGCGCAGGTAGTGCACCGGGGCACCCGACGCGTCGGCCATCGCCAGGCGGCGCGGGGTGGCGCCGGTGGCCAGCACCAGCCGGTCGTAGGCCAGCTCGGAGCCCCCGAGGCGCACCCGCCGGCGCTCGCGGTCGATCGCGGTCGCGGTGGTCCCGACGCGCAGGTCGACCCCGTGCTCGTCGTACCAGTCGCGGGGGTGGACGAACACCGAGTCCGGCTCGGCCGAGCCGAGCAGCAGACCCTTGGACAGCGGTGGCCTCTCGTACGGCGCGTGCGGCTCCTCACCCACCACCACGAGATCGCCCTCGTAGCCCTGGGCACGGAGCTCGGTCACGACATGGGCGGCGGCCAGGCCGGCGCCGATCACGGTCACGTTCATCGTCGTCCTCTCGTCAGGTCGGGCCGAACACGCAGAACTCGTTGCCCGCCGGGTCGGCCAGGACCGTCCACCGGGCGTCCTCCTCGGGCGGGCGCAGCACCTGGGCGCCGTGCTCGACCACCGCGTCGACGTCCGGGGCGGTGAGGTCGAGGTGAACCCGGTTCTTGACCGTCTTGGGCTCCGGCACCGGGACGAACACCAGGTCCGCGAACGGCGCCCCCGGCACCTGCTCCACCCAGGACCAGCGGCCCTGCTCGTCGTCGCGGTGCACCCCGCCGAGCAGCTCGGCCCACCACGCCGCCAGCACCGCCGGATCGGCGCAGTCGACGACCACCTCGAGCAGCCGCTCGCCCGGCCCCGGTGGGTCGGCGCGCTCGAAGACGCACAGCTCGCCGCCCTCGGGATCGCGCAGCACCTTCCACGGGAAGGTGTCGAGGTCGATCGGCGTCGCCCCCAGCGCGAGGACGTCCTCGACGTCGTGGGCGTGGACGTCGAGGTGCACGCGCTGCTTGACCAGCACCGGCTCCGGGACGGTGTTGACCCAGATCGTGTGCCGCGGCGTCGGCCCGGTCAGCCGGACGTCGCCGTCGTCGAGCGGCTCCACCGCGAGCCCCAGCGCCGCACCCCAGAACGTCCCGAGGAGCGCCGCATCGGTCGCGTCGAGGCACAGGTCCTGGTACGTCGCGAGGGCCATGGCCCCCACGCTACGACGCGGGACCAGGCGGGAGCGAGGGTTGTGTCGGACCCTTGAGCAGACTGTTCCCATGACCGCCGACGACGACCGCGACATCCCCACCGAGCTCACCGACACCGAGGTGGTCTCCGAGCGCTGGGACGGTGCGGACCTCTCCGGGCGCACCTTCCGCCAGGTGACCTTCCTCGACGTCGACCTGACCGAGACCGTCGCCACCGGCGCGACCTTCGAGCAGTGCACCTTCCGCGACTGCGACCTCAACGTCAGCCGGTTCACCGACTCCGCGTTCGTCAACTGCACGTTCGTGCGCTCCTCGCTCTTCGGAGCGCGCCTGCACGGCTGCAAGCTCGTCGGCACCCAGTTCGAGCGCTGCCGGTTCGGCGCCTTCGAGGCGGTCGGCGGCAGCTGGCGGTTCGTCCGGCTGCCCGCGGCCGACCTCCGCAAGACCACGTTCCGCCGGGTCGACCTGCGCGAGGCCGACCTGTCCGGTGCGCGCTTCAACGGGGCGACCCTGCACCACCTCGACCTGCTGGGCGCCGAGCTGCACCAGACCGACTTCACCGGGGCCGACCTGCGCGGCTCCGAGCTGTCCACCTTCGACCTGACCACGACGATCGTCCGCAACGCCGTCGTCGACCTCGACCAGGCCGTCGCCCTGGTCCGCACGCTGGGGATCGACGTCCGGGAGGAGGTGCCCTTGGATCTCGAGCTCTGAGCCCAGGCCCGCTCAGTCGAGGCCGGTGACCGCGCGGGCGGCGCGGTGCAGCTCACGTCGTACGGTCGCGTGGGGGACGCCCTGCCCGACCAGCTCGGCCGACGAGCGGATCAGCCCGGCGACCAGCAGCGCCCGTACCCTCCTGGTCGCGGGGTCCGCGCCGCCGGCCTGCAGGACGTCGTCGAGCGTCGCGTACAGCTCGCGGTGCCGCTGCCCGAAGTGGGCGAGCACCTCGGGCGCGAGCTCCGGCGCGGCCGCGCTGGCGTCGACCAGGGCGATGTGCGCCTCGTCGGTGACGAAGTCGAGCTGGACGTCGAGCCACGCCTCCAGCGCGGCGACGGTCGGTCCCTGCTCGGCGACGACCGCCCGGGAGCGCTCGAGGAGCGGGTCCATCTCCAGGTCGAACCAGCGCTGGAGGATGTGCCCCTTCGTCGGGAAGTACCGGTAGAGCGACGTCCGGCTCAGCCCCACCGCGCCCGCGATGTCCCCGAGGGACACCGCCGCGACCCCGCGCTCGGCGAACAGCCGCCGGGCGGCGTCGACCACGGCCGCCTCCTGCGCGACCACGTGCTCGGCGATGTTCGCTCCGGTGATCCGCGGCATCGGGTCGGCTCCTGGGGTCGGGCGGGCTAGGTCGTCGAGCGCTCCACGACGGCCCCGGCGGCCGTGCCGGCCACCTGGACCACGCCGCGCTGGAGGTGCAGGTGCCGGTCGGCACGCGCGGCCTGCTCGGGGTCGTGGGTGACGACCACCGTAGCCGCGCCCACGCGCCGCGCCTCGGCGACCAGCAGGTCGAGGACCGCATGGCCCCGCTCGGGGTCGAGCGAGGCGGTCGGCTCGTCGGCCAGGACGACGCTCGGCTCGTTCATCAGGGCCCGGGCGATCCCGACCCGCTGCCGCTCCCCGCCGGACAGCTCGGCCGGACGCGCGTCGAGCCGGTCCTCGAGCCCGACCCGGGTGAGCAGCTCGACCGCCCGGGCGCGCGCGACGCGGTCGAGGTTGCCCGCGATGTGGGCGACCACCTCGACCTGCTCGCGCGCGGTCAGCGCGGGCAGCAGGTTCGGCGACTGGTAGACGATGCCGATCTCGTCGCGCCGCAGCCGGACCCGGTCGCGGTCCCGCAGTGCCGTCGCGTCGGTCCCGGCGACGACGACCCGGCCCTCGTCCGGGGTCCGGAGCAGTCCGGCCACGGCGACGAGGGTCGACTTGCCCGAGCCGGACGCCCCGGTGACGGCGACGGTCTCCCCGGCGCCGACCTCGAGGTCGAGCCGGTCGAGGAGCACGCGGCGGGTGGTGCCGTCGGGGACGGCGACGGTGATGTTCTCGAGACGGATGGACACGGCGACTCTCCTGATCGTGGCTGCGGTGGGCGGTGACCGGCGGTGACCGGCGGCCGGCGGTGGCCGGCTAGTCGGCGCTGCGCAGCGCCATCGCGGGGTCGACGCCGACCACGCGGCGGATCCCGGCCAGGCAGCCGAGCAGGCCGGTGACGACAAGCAGGCCGAGGGCGGCGAGGGCCGGCCCGAGGGCGAGCCGGAACGGTACGGCGGTCCCGGCGACCAGCCCGCCCACGGCGAAGGCGACGAGCCCGCCGAGCACGGTCGCGCCGACGAGGACGACGCTGAGCTGGCCGAGGGCGTCGCGGGCGACGTACGCCCGGGAGGCGCCGAGTGCCTTGAGCACGGCGATCTGGCGGGCGCGCTGCATCGTCCAGACCACGAAGAAGGCGCCGACGATGAGCGCGGAGATCACCAGCAGGAACCAGCGGATCATCGCCATGGTCTGGGTCTCGCCCGCATAGCCGGGCGAGCCGGCGTACGCCTGCTCCTTGGTGACCGTCTCGGTGCCGGTGGCGGCGTCGATCCGGGTCGCGGCGGCGGCGATCGTGTCGGGATCGCCGCGGAGCGCGAGGGCGGAGTAGCGGCCGCGGGCGTTGTCGCCGTAGAGCAGCTCCTGCCAGGTGTCGAGGCCGGTGAACGCGATGTCGACGTGGCCGTAGGAGCCGGCGTAGGTGAAGCCCAGCACCGGCAGGCGCACGTCGGCGCCGACCACGGTGAGCTCGTCACCGACGGCGATCCCCTGCTCCTCGAACTCGTGGCTCAGGACCAGCCCCGGCCGGCCCTCGAGCGCGGCCTCGGCGTCGTGCCGGGGCGCGAGGAACGACCCCGCCGGTACGCCGAGCAGCGCGATGTCGACCGTGCTGCCGGACGCGGTCCGGGCGTTGACGAAGGACACCCCGAGCGGGGAGACCTCGACCCCGTCGACGCCGGACCAGGCGGCGAGGTCCTCGTCGGTGAGCGTCGAGCGGCTGAACGTCTCGTCCGCGCCCGACTGGAACGCCAGGTGGGTCATCGGGAGCCGGCGCAGGCCGGAGATCCCGTCGTCGACCAGGCCGTTGGCCAGGCCCGAGAGCAGCGTGGTCAACAGGGCCACGAGCGCGATCACCGCGCCGACCAGCACGAACCGGCCGCGGGCGACCCGCAGCTCCCTCAGCGCGAGAAACACCCGGACCCCACCCTTGCTCCTGTTAGCGACACCATGTCGCCATCATAGCGACAGGGTGTCGTCAAACAAGGATCCGCGCGGGCCGGCCGCGCGACGCGCGGTCGCGACGGCACCCGGCGACTAGGGCGCGGGGACCCCCTGCTGGACCGCCGCGAGCACGGCGTCGAGCGTGGCCTTGAGCTCGGGGACCTGGTCGAGCAGCTCGAGCTTGTCGTTGAGGTCGCCGAGCAGGTTCTGGACCTGTCCGAGCACGTCGCGGGTCTCGACCAGGGTCTGGTCGACGTTGACCATGCGCTGGTCGACGTTCGAGAGCTTGTCGTCGACGCTGGTCAGGGTGCCGTCGACCGAGCCGAGCGTGCGGTCGACGTTGGTCAGCGCGGTCTCCGCGCTCTTGAGCACCTTGTCGGCGCGCTTGAGGATGTCGGCGACGGGGTTGAGGCCCACAGGTTCTCCTTCGGTACGACGCGCCGCACGTGCCGCGGCGCGGGAGCAGGTGCCGGCCACCCTCCCAGACCGGCCCCCAGAGCCGGTCGGAACGCGGCCTCCGCGAGTCCTAGGCCAGCCGCCCCAGGACCGGCTCCGACTCGACGAGCCCGTCGTCGCTGGGCGCCTCGCCGCGGCCGAAGACCTTGTCGCGCTGCTTCGCGCGCCAGGCAAGGTGCGCCTCGGCGGGCTTGTCGTACCCGTAGCGCTCGCGGGCCTGCTGCGGCGTGAGCACCTCCGGGGTCACCGGTGGCACGCCGAGCAGGACCGGCGCGACCACCGGGACCGTGCTGGGGGAGAGCAGGCTCAGGACGCGCAGCTGGACCCGCTTGCTCGCCGCGACCGCGACGAAGCTCGCGCGCAGGACCGGGCGGGCGAGGGCGTCGGTGAGCCGGGACTGGTGCAGGTCGCCCATCTCGCGCATCCAGTGCGGGAGCGTGGCGATGACGCCGGCCCGGAAGAAGCGGCCGACCACCCAGCGCGCGGGGCGCAGGACGGCAGGGACGTCGTCGGCGAGCTGGCTGACGTCCATCAGGTGGGCCATGGCCCGGCGGGCGATGGGCGAGCCGGACATGACCGGGCGCATCCGCTCGTAGTACGCGTGCAGCTCGGCGCGCGAGCGCGGGACGTCGGCCGGGTCGCAGGTCTGGAGCTCGGCGGCCCGGGCGCACTCGGCCCAGTACTGCGCCTCGTCGGCCTCGGAGAGCCGGCCGGGGCCGTACATCTCGTAGGCCTTGAGCACCGAGTGCCAGCCGGTGACCAGGATCCAGAGCTGGGAGTCGGGGTCGTTGGCGTCGTACTGACCGCCGCCGTAGGGCTCGGTCCCGATCGCCTTGCTGTGCACCTTGACCAGGACGTCGGCCGCCCGCGAGGTCGCCCGGCTGTCACCGAAGGCGACGAGCGCGAAGTAGTGGATGGTGCGGTCGTAGCGGGTCTTCGGGCGCCGGTAGATGTCCTGGGTCCGGTCCACGGACGCGACGAGGTTGGGGTCGAGCTCCTCGACGACGACCGCCCGGCTGAAGCCGATGGTCAGCGACGTCGGGTAGCCCCAGACCTTCCAGGCCACCGAGTCCGGGCCGAAGAATCCGTAGTCCTCGGCCGGCGTGACATCGCGGCCGCTCTTGCTGATCGCCATGGGGCTAGAATGCTACACATGTGTAGTAAAGGGAAGACCCTAGGCTGACGTCATGCCCGAGCAGACCCGCAAACGTCGGCCGTACGCGCCTCGCGTACCGATCGCCGTCCGCCGCGAGCAGCTGCTCGACGCCGCGCTCACGCTCATCGACCGCGACGGGTACGACGGCGTGTCCATCGACGCGATCGCGCGCGAGATCGGCGTCACCCGGCCCGTCGTCTACGGCGCCTTCGACGGCCTCGGCCCGCTGCTCACCGCCCTGCTCGACCGCCAGCAGGAGCGGGCCCTGGCCCAGCTCTTCGCCGCGCTCCCCCTCGGCGCCGACGGCGCCGACCCGCTGGCGGTCATCGACCGGGCGGTGCCGGCGCTGCACACGATGGTGCTCGCCGACCCGGTCACCTGGCGCGCGATCCTCGCCTCCCCGGCGGACGTGCCCGACGTCGTCCGCGACCGGATCGAGGAGGACCGCGAGCGGGTCCGGGCGGTCATCGAGCAGATCATCACCGCGGTGCTCGCCGACACCGGCGAGCCGATCGACGCCGAGGTGCTGGCGCACGGCATCCTCGCGCTGCTCGACCACTTCGGCCGGCTGGTGCTCGCCGACCCGGGCCGGTTCACCGCCGACCGGCTCGGCGCGGTCGCCCGCTCCCTCGTCGCGGCGTGGCTGCCGTGAGCCGGTCGTCCTCGGCGGTCCGGCTCGCCCGCCCCGCCGACGCGTACGTCGTGGGCGGGCTGCTGTTCGACTTCAACACCGAGTTCGACACGCCCACGCCGAGCGCGGCCGACTTCGGCGACCGGTTCACCCGCCTGCTCGCGCGCCCCGACGTCCTCGTGGTGCTCGCCGAGGACACCGGGAGCGGCGAGCCGACCGGGTTCGCCTTCCTGACCCTGCGTCCCACGCCCTACGGCGACGGCCCGCTGGCCCAGCTCGAGGAGCTCTACGTCCGCCCCGCCCTGCGCGACGCCGGCATCGGGACGGCGCTGCTGACCCGGGCGCTCGCCGAGGTCGAGGGACGCGGGGCCATCGAGATGCAGATCAACGTCGACGAGGTCGACGTGGACACCCGGCGGTTCTACGAGCGGCACGGCTTCACCAACGTCGAGCCGGGCACCGACGAGCGGATGCTCTGCTACCTGCGGGAGCTGCGGTGAGCGGCCCCCGGCTCCGCCCGGCCCGGAGCGGCGAGGCCGCGCTGCTGTCGGCGCTGGCGCTGCGGTCCAAGGGGCACTGGGACTACGACGCGGAGTTCCTGGAGGCCTGCCGCGACGAGCTGACGCTGCGCGACGACGAGCTCGCGGGCCGGCGTACGGTCGTCGCCGAGCTCGACGACGGACGCGTCGCCGGCTTCGGGACGCTCGAGGGCACGGCGCCGACCGGTGAGCTCGGCATGCTGTTCGTCGACCCCGACGCGATCGGCCGCGGCGTCGGGCGCGCCCTGCTCGGCCACCTCGTCGCCGAGGCCCGCGCACTCGGGTTCACGCTGCTGACGATCGACGCCGACCCCCACGCCGAGGCGTTCTACCTCGCGGCCGGGGCGGTGCGGGTGCGGGCGGTGCCGTCGGAGTCGATCCCGGGGCGGGTGCTGCCCCAGCTCGAGCTCAGCCTCGTGCCGGAGGCTCCGCGCTGAACTCCCCCGGCGTCAGGCCGGTGACCGCCCGGAAGTCGCGGGTGAAGTGCGCCTGGTCGGCGTACCCGAGCTCGGCGGCGACCCGGGCCAGGTCGACCGGGGCCCCGGTGCGGAGCAGGTCCGCGGCGTCGTGCAGCCGTCGGCGCTGGATCAGCCACTTGGGCGAGAGCCCGATCCGGCGGCGCAGCAGGCGCTGGAGCGCGCGCTCGCCGATGTCGAACTTGGCGCAGACCTGACCGACGCGCTGCACCTCGCGCTCGCCCTCGACGTACTCGACGACGGCGTTGACCAGCCGCCCCTCGGCGTCCACCGGAGCGAGGACGGCGAGCGCCTCGGCGACGAGCGCGCACGCCTCCTGCTGGCGGGTCACCTCGGCCGGGTCGTCGCCGAGCACCGCGCGCACGCCGGCCAGCAGCCCGGCCCCGTCGAGCGCGGTCACGGTCGCGAGGTCGCGCCGCTCGTTGGTCAGCCCGGCCACCGGGCCGCCGGCGAGCGCCAGTCCCGGCGCGGGTTGCAGCATCACCCCGACCGCCCACCCGCGACCGGCGAGCTCCTGGGTGCTCAGGCCGCTGTGGGGCCCGACGAGCTGGCCGCCGGTGGAGCCGAGCACCACCTGGCAGACCGGGTACTGCAGCACCCGCTGGACCGACACCTCGCCGTCGGGGAGCGACCAGACCGGCACCCAGAAGCGCCGGACGACGTCCGCTAGCTCCGGCGGCGGCGCATAGCGCCGCAGCGACGGGCTGAACCCCCGCGCGTCGCGCAGCTGGGCGGGCTCGGTCAGGTCGAGCGGGCCGTCAGGCGTCCAGCGGGGCATGTGTCGGATTCTTTCAAGACCGCTGTCGGCGGGCCAGGACATCGTGGGTCCCATGACCACCACGACCACTCCCAGCCCCGTGACCGAGCTCATCGCGTTCACCATCGACACGCCGGACGCCGGCCGGCTCGCCCGCTTCTACGCCGACCTCACCGGCGGCGAGGTGACCTTCGAGGACACCACCTACGGCTACGCCCAGGCGGCGCTGCTCGGCGCGACCTTCAACTTCCAGACGGTCGCGGACTACTCCCGCCCGGAGTGGCCCGGCCAGGAGCACCCCCAGCAGTTCCACCTCGACTTCCGGGTCGGCGACCTCGCCACCGCCCGCGCCCACGCCGAGGGCCTCGGCGCGCAGCTGGCGCCGGGTCAGGCCGACGGCGACGGAGGGGCCGGCTGGCTGGTCATGGTCGACCCCGACGGGCACCCGTTCTGCCTGTGCCCGCCGCCGGCCGCCGAGAGTCAGGACGGCTGAGCCGCACCCGGTTCGCGACAGGCGACCAGCAGCCCGATCCTGCCCTCCTGCACGACGACGTCGTCGGCGCCCAGGAGGGTGAACCGCCGGTCGAGCACGCCCGTCGTCCCGCCCGACGTACGACGGGCGCCGAGGATCTCGAGCCGCAGCCGGACCGTGTCACCGGGCCGGATCGGCGCCACGAAGCGCCACTCGTCCACGCCCAGCAGGGCGACCGAGCAGCCCTCGAAGACGCCCAGGCGCGAGGCGAGGCCCATCGCGACGGACATCCCGAGGAGTCCGTGGGCGATGGGCCCGCCGAAGCGGCCGTCCGGACCGGAGGTGGCCACCGCGTCGGTGTGCACCGGGTTGGTGTCCCAGCTCCAGCCGGCGAACGTCACCAGGTCGGTCTCGGTGATCGTGCGGCCCTGGCTCTCGAAGACCTGCCCGGCGGCGAAGTCCTCGAACGCCCACGACGTCGGCAGCGGCACGCTCACCCGGTCATCATCCGCGGCGGCGGCGCCGGAGGACGAGCACCACGCCGACCGCGCCGGCCAGTCCCAGCAGCGCCGGTGCCGCCCGCCGGGCGAGCGAGGGCGCGACCAGCCGGAGCAGGTCGGCCGAACCGCCGGACGCCGGGGCCGGGGCCACGGCGGCGACCGGGGCACCGGCCCCCTCTGCCCCACCCACCGGACCGAGCTCGACCGCGAGCGCCGCGGCGAACTGGTCCATCAGCCGCCCGCTCACCTCGCCGATCACGCCGCGGCCGAACTGCGCCGCCTTGCCGGTGATGTCGAGGTCGGTACGGACCGAGACCTGCGCGGTCCGGTCGTCGCCGGTCACGGCGGCGACGATCCGGGCGCTCGCGGCGCCGTTGCCGCGAGCGTCCCGGCCGGAGCCCTCGATCACGGCGCGGTGCGCGGCGTGGTCCTTCTCGACGAAGCACGCCTGGCCGGCGTACTTGAGCGAGACCGGACCGAGCTTGACCTTCACCTCACCGGTGAGGTCGTCGCCGTCGACCGTGGTCACCGTCGCCCCCGGCAGGCAGGGGGCGATCCGCTCGATGTCGAGGAGGACGTCCCAGACGTCACCGACCCCGCGCGGCACCGTGAACGAGTGCTCCAGCTCCATGGTGGACTCCTACTTGAAGGCGTTCTTGAGGACCGGCGCCCACTTCTCGTACACGGCGGCGACGTCATCGACGTGCGGGCCGGCGAGGGGGTTCGGGATGTCGGCCAGCGGCGGGAACAGCTCACCCGGGTCGACGCCGTCGAGGGTCGGCAGGTAGCCGCCCTGGACCGCCTGCTGCTGGGCCGGGGCGCTGTAGAGGTAGTTCATGAGCAGCTCCGAGCCCGCCTTGTTGGGCGCACCCTTGGGCAGCGCGAGGAACAGCGGCGAGGTGATGTTGGCGTCCTGGAGCGGGAAGTCGAACTTCAGATCGAGTCCGCCGGCCTCCTTCTGCGCGGCGAAGACCGAGTAGGAGTGCGCGAGCATCAGGTCCTTCTCGCCGGAGCCGACGGCGTTGAGCGCGGCGCCGCTGTCGGCGTACCCGGTGTAGTCGGACTTCGCGAGCCCGGCGACGTCGGCCTCGTCGATGATCCCGGCGTCGAGCAGGTAGGTCAGCATGCCGGCGGTCAGGCCGGTGATGGTCGGGTCGACCGCGGCCGCGGAGCCCTCGAAGTCGCCGCCGGCGACCTGCTTCCACGTCGTCGGTACGGCGGACTCGGGCGCGTCGGTCGGGACGACCGGCCCCCAGGGGGTGAGCGCGTGGGCGTAGTAGCCGGCCGGGTCCTTGGCGATGTCCGCGAGCTGGTCGGCCTGGATCGGCGTCATCGCGTCGAACGCCTTCTGGGCGTGCAGCGCGCCGATGACCTCGACGGTGCCGGAGGTGACGCCGACGGCGACCCGGCCGCTGGAGACCTCGGACGAGACCTTGGTGATCGTGTCGGGCGCGTTGAGCTGGGTGCCCGCGACCTTCAGGCCCGGGAAGGTCTTCTCGAACGCGTCGAAGCTGGACTGCAGCGGCAGCGCCGCCAGCCCGTAGAAGTTGATGTCCTCGCCGTTGTCGACCGCCTTCTCGTACAGGTCGGCCATCTTGGTGGCGGTGGCGTTGTCGATGCCCTGCTTCTCGAGCGAGCTCACGACGTCGGAGCGCTCGGCTCCCGCGACGGCGTCGTCCCCGCAGGCGGACGTGAACAGCGCGATCGCACTGACGATCGCGATTCCTGCCAGCTTTACCTTCATGGTTTCCTCCGGATCGGCTTGAGCCCCCGAACGCTCCTTGCGGATGATCGTCGGTTCGGCCGGGGCCGGTCACAACCGGGATTGCACTATCCGCAACGGCCTCGGACGACGGCACGAGAACGCCCCGCCGGCAGCCGGTGTGCGGCTGCCGACGGGGCGTCGGGATCGGTGGCGGAGGGGTCGGGCGAGGGCGCTCAGAACTGCCCGGCGAGCTCGGGACGGGCCGGCCAGCCCTGGTAGGGCACGGCCGAGACGCCGACCTCGGCGCGGGCCGCGGCGGTGTGCTGGCGGGTGATCTCGGCGGCCGCGGCGAGCAGGGTCCGGGCGACCGGGGCGACGTTGGCCGGGTCGACGAGCACCGGGCTCGCGGCACCGAGGGTGGCGACGACCTTGCGGCCGGTGGTCCAGATGGGGACCGCGACGATGCCGCAGCTGCGGTCGTCGAGGACGCCGTAGGAGTGGCCGGCCTCGCGGTCCTGGCGCACCCGCGCGACGAACCGGTCGAGCGCGGGCTCGTCGAGCCCGCTGTAGCCGAGGATCTCGCGGATCTCGTCGGGGCTGCTGCCGTAGAGCAGGGCCCGGCCGGTCTCGGTGCCGGCGACCGGGTACATCATCCCGATGCTGGCGACCACGGGCTGCACCTCCGGAGGCTGGTCGGACCACACCGTCACCGCCCGGTCCCCCCGCCGTACGACGAGGAAGACGCGGCAGCCGGTCATCGCCACCGCCCGGCGCACCACCTGGGCACCGACCCGCATGAGCGGCTGGTCGGCCGCCCGCATGCCGAGGCTGTAGATCGCCGGGCCGAGCCGGTAGGTCTTGCGCTCCGGGTCGCGCTCGACCCAGCCGGCCTCGGTGAGCACCTTGAGGGTGCGCGAGACCTGCGACTTGTCGGCGCCGAGGTAGTCGGCGATCCGGTTGTTGCCCCAGCCGTGCGCGTCCTCGCACCAGGCCCACTGCTGGAGCACCTCGAGGATCTCGATGCCGCGACGCAGGGTGCTGAGGTCGTGGGCACGGCCCGGTCCGGCACTGCTGCTGCTCGTCGCCACGGGCCCGCCTCCTGTCTGCGCGGTGCGCTCGGTACCCATCACAGCACGCCCGCGGCCACCGGGGGAACGGTCGGACCCGACGGGTTCGGGGACCCGGCGTCGCCGTCGCCGCGGAACAGCGCGACGCCCTCCTCGGGCAGCACCAGGTCGACCTGCTCGCCGGGCACGGGGATGCTGCGGCGGTGCCGGCGCAGGGTGACGTCGTCGACGCTGCCGCGGAGCAGCAGGCCGTCGTACCGGGCGTCGAACTCGGTGAGGCCGCCGACGTAGGCGACCGTCTCGACGGTGGCGGCGATCCGGCGGCCCGGTGCCTCGTCGACGTCGGCGAGCCGGACCTGGTCGCGGCGCAGCGCGACCACGCTGGGGACGCCGGAGAGCGCCGGCTCGCTGCGCACCGGCAGCACCGCGCCGGTCCCGGTCGCGACGACGACCTGGGCGGCGGCGTCGGGCGTGACGTCGACCAGGTTGTCGAAGCCGAAGAAGTCGGCGATCCGGCGGTTGGTCGGGCGGCTGTAGACCTCGACCGGGTCGCCGAACTGGACGAGGTCGCCGTCGAGCATCACGCCGACGTAGTCGGAGACCGCGAGCGCCTCCTCGTGGTCGTGGGTGACGAAGAGGGACGTCGTGCCGGAGTCCTGGTGCACCTTGCGGATCTCGGCGCGCAGGCTGCGGCGCAGCCGGGCGTCGAGGTTCGAGAGCGGCTCGTCGAACAGCAGCACGCGGGGGTCCCGGGCGAGTGCCCGGGCGATGGCGACGCGCTGCTGCTGACCACCGGAGAGCCGCGCGGGGGTGCGGTCGGCGTACCCGTCGAGGCCCATCATCCCCAGCAGCTCGTCGGTACGACGACGCCGCTCGGCGCCGCGCACCCGCTGGATCTTCATCGGGTAGGCCACGTTCTGCCGGACCGTCATCTGCGGCCACAGCGCGTAGTTCTGGAAGACCATGCCGATGCTCCGGCGCTCCGGGCCGACGAAGGTCCGCGCCGCGGGCGCGTCGACCACCTTGTCGCCGATGCGCACCACGCCGGCGGCGAGCCGCTCCAGGCCGGCGATCGTGCGCAGCGTGGTGGTCTTGCCGCAGCCCGACGGCCCGAGCAGGGTGACCAGCGCGCCCTCGGGCACGTCCAGGTCGAGACTGCGGACGGCGGTCTGCCGCCCGTACCGGACCGCGGCTCCCGCCACGGAGATGAACGTGCTCATGACGCCCTCGAATCGTTGTGCCGGAGGCCGGCCAGCTTGGACAGGATCAGGACCACCGCGCCGACGCCCACCCAGATCACCAGGTTGACCAGGATCAGGCTCGCGGCGACGCCGACGTCGCCCTCGCGGTAGCGGGTCATCGCCTCCACCGAGAGGAGGGTGGTCTGCGGAGTGGACAGCAGCAGCGGGACGGCGACGTTGGACGAGATGACGACCGCGCCGACGAACCAGGCGGCCAGCAGCCCCGGCGGGAGCAGCGGCAGCACCGAGCTCACCCAGGCCCGGACCGGGCCGGCGCCGTGGAGCCGCGCCGCCTCGTACAGCTCGGGCGAGATCTGCCGGACCGGCCCGTCCGCCGCCCGTACGCCGACCGGTGCCGCCGCGATGAACAGGCCGAGCAGCATCAGCCACACCGTCCCGAACAGGCCGCGCCCGCCGGGCACGGTGAGCGCGACGACGAACACCGCGACGCCGAGCAGGATCCCGGGCAGCGTGGTCGCCAGCCACACCGTCGTCGAGAGGACCGCGCTGCGGCGCGCGCTGGTGCGGTAGACGACCCAGCTGATGACGACGCAGAAGACCGCGATCGCCAGGCCGCCGAAGCCGGCCAGGACCCACGAGTTCACGATCGCCTCACGCAGGCCGTCGTCGTCGGCCATCCGCTCGACGTGGCGCGAGGTGAACGACGTCCAGTCGCCCATCCTGTCGCCGAACGCCGAGTGCACGATCTGCGCGACGGGCAGCAGGAAGCCGATGGCGACGAACACCAGAATCACGGCCGAGTGGACCGGGCGGGTGCGCCCGAGCGAGGTGCGCTCCATGCTGCCGCTCTTGCCGCTGACGGTGACGAACTCCTTGCCGCGCAGGAGCCGGCGCTGCCAGACCACGAGCAGTGCGATCACGCCCATCACGGGCAGCGCGAGCGCGGCGGCGGCCGGGTAGTTGGCGCCGGTCGGGCCGATCAGCAGGGCGAAGACCTGCGTGGACAGCACCCGGTTGCCGGCCGGCGTCCCGAGGATCAGCGGGATCTCGAAGGCCTCCAGGGTCTGGATGACCGCGAGGATCGCGGCGCCGATGATGCTCGGCGCGACCACGGGCACCAGCACGGTGAACAGCGTGCGCAGGCGACCGGCGCCGGCCAGGCGCGCGGCCTCCTCGAGCGGCCGGGCGACGTGCATCATCGCGGGGGCGATGAGCACGAACGAGAACGCCGTCGAGCGGATCGCCGCGACGAGCACCATGCCGGTCCACGACTGCGCGTGGAAGGGGCCGTCGGCGCGGTCGAGGCTGAGCACGCCGCGCAGCACCTCGTTGATCAGGCCGGTGCGCGGGCTGCCGAGGACGTCGAAGGCGATCGCGTAGAACAGCGACGGCGTCACGATGATCGCGATCATCACCAGCGGCAGCAGGGCGCGGAACCAGGCGTCGGTCCGGGCGAACAGCCAGGCGAAGTAGACCGCGCCGATCGTCGAGAGGACGGTGACGGCGAGGGAGTAGAGCGCGGTCGCCTTGAGGACGCCGAGCGCCTCGCCGCCGCCGAGTCCGTCGTGCACGCCCTGGAGGCTCCAGCCGGTGCGCATGCCCGGCGGACCTTCCTGGAAGGCGAGCAGGACCGCCATCACCAGCGGCAGGATGAACAGCGCCAGGCAGACCAGCACCAGCACGTCCGTGCCGAGGAAACGAGTCGACAGGCGACTCCTGAGAGAGATGCTCACCAGATGCTCCGTGGTGCTCGTGCGATGGGGAAGGGTGTGACGCGGACCACGCGTCGTGGGCCGACCGTATTGCACCTTTGCAGAATGATGCAATAGTCTTTGCAGAAATTCACGAGCGCGTGACGCACGCGGAACACGAGGTGGCGATGTCCCAGAAGTCCGGCACCGACGCGGCATCCTCCGCTGCCCGGCGGCAGTGGCTCGCCTCCCTGCTCGGGGGGCGCGACTTCTCCCCCAAGCAGCTCGCCGTCGCCCGCTTCATCGAGGGCAACGTCTACGCCGCCGAGACCCGCACCGCCAGCGAGGTCGCCGAGCTGGCCGAGGTCAACGTCGCCACGGTGGTGCGCTTCGCGCAGTCGCTCGGCTTCTCCGGCTGGCCGGCCTTCCAGGCCGAGCTGCGCAGCCAGGACCGCTCGCACCAGCTGCCCACCGAGATCGCCCGGCGCCAGCTCGGCGACGAGAACCCCTTCGAGGCCACGCTCCAGGCCGACATCACCTCGCTCAGCACGGCGCTCGAGACCGTCGACCAGGACCAGCTGCGGGCGACGGCCGAGCTCATCGCGGGCGCTCGTCGTACGGTCGTGGTGAGCGCGGGCAGCTACTCCGCCGTCGGCCAGATCCTGGCCTTCAACGCCTCGCTCATGGGCTTCCCCGTGACCGTCGCCCCCCAGGGCGGGCCCGAGCTCGCCGTCGCGCTGGCCGGGCTCGACGAGTCCGACTGCGCCGTCGGGATCAGCTTCTGGCGCCTGGGCCGCCAGGTCGTCTCGGCGATGGACACCCTGCAGGAGCGGGGCGTCCCGACCGTGGTGATGAGCGACTCGCTGCTCTCGCCGTTCGCCCGGCGCGCGCGGCACACGGTCGTCGTACCGACCGTGGGGGCGTCGATCTTCCAGTCCCTGACCGCTCCCGTGTCGGTCACCTACGCCCTGCTCGCGATGCTCTGGGAGCTGGCCGGCGACGGCCGCGCCGAGCGCACCCTGCACTCCATCGAGGAGATGTACGGCGCGCTCGGCGTGCTCGATCGCTGATCTTCCGGCCCCCGCGAAGTGCGCGGGTTGCTGGTCCGAAGTACGGCGGTTGCTGGTTCGAGATCCGGCTCTCGTTGCAGCAGCCCTCGCACTTCGTCCCAGCAACCGTCGCACCTCGTGGACCTAGAGCAGCGAGGTCCGTAGGTCCCGCTTGAGGATCTTGCCGCTGGCGTTCTTGGGCAGTGCCTCGACGAGCACGACCTGCTTGGGCACCTTGAACCCCGCGAGCCGCTCGGCGCAGTGGGCGCGCAGGTCCTCGGGACCGGCCGCGGCGCCCGGTTTGAGGACGACGGCCGCGGTGACCTGCTCGACCCACTGCGGGTGCGGCAGGCCGACCACGGCGGCCTCGGCGACGGCGGGGTGGAGGTAGAGGCACTCCTCGACCTCGCGGCTGGCGACGTTCTCGCCGCCGGTGTTCACCATGTCCTTCTTGCGGTCGACGATGGTCAGGAAGCCGTCCTCGTCGAACACCCCGAGGTCGCCGCTGTGGAACCAGCCGCCGGCGAAGGCCGCCTCGGTGAGGTCGGGACGGCGCCAGTAGCCGGTCATCAGCTGTGGGCTGCGGTGCACGATCTCGCCGACGACGCCGGGCGGCACCGGCTGGTCGGCGTCGTCGACGACGCGGGTCTCGACGTTGAGCGCGGGGCGTCCGGCGCTGCCGAGCTTGGTGGCCGCGTACGCCGGCTCGAGGATTGTGGCGATGGGACTCATCTCGGTCTGGCCGTAGAAGTTCCACAGCTCCAGGTCCGGCAGCCGCTCGGCGAGCTGGTGGAGCACCTCCACCGGCATCGCCGCGGCGCCGTAGTAGCCCTTGCGCAGGGTCGACAGGTCAGCACCGGGAGCGGCGCCGGGGGTGGCGTCGAGCTCGGCCAGCAGCGCGATCCAGATCGTGGGCGGCGCGAAGAACTTCGTGACGCCGTAGCGGGCGGCGTCGGCGACGATCCGGGCCGGCACCGGGCGGCTGTGCACGATGCTCGTCGAGCCGAGCAGGAGCGCCGGCGTGAGGAAGCAGTGCAGCTGTGCCGTGTGGTAGAGCGGCAGCGTGTGGAGCTCGACGTCGTCGGCGCTCATCCGGCCGCCCACGATGACGCTCGTGTACTGCGCCATCAGCGCCGCGGACGTGAGCATCACGCCCTTGGGGTGGGACTCCGTGCCGCTGGTGTAGAGCAGCTGGATGAGCTCGTCGGGGGCGACGTCGGCGGCCGGGAGCACCGGGCCGTCGTAGGCCAGGAGGGTGGTGAGCTCGGTCCAGCCCTCGGCGAGCGGGCCGCCGTCCACGGTGATCTGGACGCGGCGCGCGACCGGAGCCGCGAGCCGGGCCAGCGCGTCGGCGACGGTGCCGACGAACTCGGTCGCCACCGCGACGCCGGTGCAGCCGGCGTCGTCGAGGATGTAGGCGATCTCGTCGGCGTTGAGCATGAAGTTCACCGGTACGGAGACCGCGCCCGTCCGGGCCAGCGCGAGGTAGAGGATCGCGAACTCGTCGCTGTTGCGCGCGACGATGCCGAACCGGTCGCCGCGGGCGACGCCGTCGGCGGCGAGGGCCGAGGCGGTCCGGGCGACGACGGCGTCGAGCTCGGCGAAGGTGCGCTCGGTCGCGCCGTAGACCAGCGCGGTCTTGTCCGGGACCCGGGCGGCGGTGCGCGGCAGGATGTCGCCGATCGCGTTGCGGCGGGCGGCGGCGGTCAGGTGGTCAGGCACGGTTCTCTTCTCCTCGGTGGGTTCGTGCGGAAGGTCAGCGCGGGGTGAGCCGGCGGCCGGAACGGCCGGGGAGGTAGCGGCCCTCGGCGACCCGCAGGTCACCGTTGACCCGCACCCAGGCGATGCCGTCGGGCTGCCGGGTCGGGTCGTCGTACGTCGCCCGGTCGGCGAGGTCGTCCAGGCGCAGCGCGACCAGGTCGGCGGCGTACCCGGGGGCGACGACGCCGCGGTCGTGCAGGCCGAAGGCGGCGGCGGGCAGCGAGGTCATCCGGCGCACGGCGGCGCTGAGGTCGAGCACCCCGCGGTCGCGGGCGTAGCGGGCGAGGACGCGCGGGAAGGTGCCGTACATGCGGGGATGCGGCTTCCCGCCGCCCCCGGGCGGCAGCCCGTCGGAGCCGATCATCGTGGCCGGGTGGCGCAGGACGGCGTCGAGGTCGTCCTCGTGCATCGAGTGCACGACCATGCTCGCCTCCAGCTCGACCTCCCGCAGCACCGCGACGAGCGCCGCGAAGGGGTCGAGTCCGCGGGCCTCGGCGATGGCGGCGAGCGAGCACCCCTCGACCTCGGGCAGGCGCGGCGCGGCGGCGATGACGACGCCCTCCCAGCCGGCACCGAGCACGGGGTTCTCCCAGGAGCGGTCGTCGTTCGCGATGTCGGTGCGCAGCCGCTCCAGGGCCGCGGGATCGCACAGCCGGGCGAGGGCGGCGTCGCGACCGCCCTCGTGCATCCAGGGCGGCAGCGTGGCGGTGAGCATGGTCGAGGAGGCCGTGTAGGGATAGACGTCCTGGCGTACGTCGAGCCCCTCGGCCCGCGCCCGGTCGAGCAGGTCGAGCACCCGGGGCATCGAGCCCCACTGGCGGCGTCCGGCGACCTTGAGGTGCGAGACGTGCACGGCCCGGCCGGAGCCCCGGCCGACCGCGAGCGCCTCGTCGAGCGCGTCGGTCAGCAGGGCGCCCTCGCTGCGGACGTGGCTGACGTAGGGCCGGTCCGCGGGCAGGTGCCGGGCGAGGGCGGCGAGCTCGTCGGAGCCGGAGAAGATCCCCGGCGGGTAGGCCAGTCCCGACGACAGCCCGAAGGCGCCGGCGGCCAGCGCCTCGTCGAGCAGGTCGCCCATCGCGGCGACCTCGGCGTCGGCGGCCGGACGGCCGGCGAAGCCCAGGACCGCGAGCCGCAGGGCGTTGTGGCCGACGAGCGGCGCGGTGTTGGTGACATAGCCGGCGGCGTCGGTGGCGGCGAGGTAGTCGGCGAACGTCCGCCAGGCCCACGGGATCGGCGGGAACACCCGCGCCGACATCGACGCGAGGTCCTCGGCATGGTCGGGCAGGCAGGGCGCGAGCGAGAAGCCGCAGTTGCCGACCACCTCGGTGGTCACGCCCTGGGCGACCTTGGAGGTGTCGTCGTCGGCCAGGAAGGGCGCGTTGTCGGCGTGCGAGTGGACGTCGATGAAGCCGGGCGTCAGCACCAGTCCGGTCGCGTCGACCTCGGTCGCGACCGGCGTGGTCACGGCGCCGGGGGCGGTCACGGCGGCGATGGTGGCGCCGTCGAGCAGGACGTCGGCGGGGCGCGGCGGGGTGCCGGTGCCGTCGACGAGGAGGGCGTGCCGGATCAGGGTGCGGGTGCTGGTCATGTCAGTTCGCCGATCACTCGGGTGAGCAGGTCGACCGCGGCGGCCGGGTCGCCCGGGGCGAGGTCGCGGTGGGTGACGAGCCGGAGGGTCCGGTCGTCGTACGCCTTGGTGAGCAGGCCGCGGGCGGTGAGCGCGGGCACCAGCACCGGCGCCGGTACGCCGAGCGGGCCGCACGCGACGTGCACGATGTTGGTGTGCACGTCCGCCGGGTCGACCGACCCGGGGAACCGCTCGGCCAGCGTGGTGGCGAGCCAAGCGGCGCGGGCGTGGTCCTCGGCGAGGTGGGCCGGGCCCTCGTCCAGCGCGACCGCCGCGGCCGCGGCCAGGACGCCGGTCTGCCGCATCGCGCCGCCGAGCCGCTTGCGCCACAGCCGGGCGCGCTCGACGACCTCGGCACTGCCGGCGACCATCGCGCCGGCCGGGGCGCCGAGCCCCTTGGAGAAGCAGATCGAGACGGTGTCGGCAGGACCCGCCCACTGCGCCGCGGAGACGCCGCTCGCGACGACGGCGTTGAAGAGCCGCGCCCCGTCGACGTGGACCGCGACGCCCCGCTCGCGGGCGGCCTCCGCGGTCGCGGCGTACGCGGCGCGGTCGGGGACCGTGCCGCCGAGGCCGGTGTGGGTGATCTCGACGCTGAGCAGCGCGGTGCGGGGCGCGTGGTCGTCGCCGGCCCTGATCCGCGCGGCCAGGACGTCGGCCGGCACCACGCCGCCCGGCGCCGGCAGGGCGCACGGGGTGAGCGGCAGCAGCCCGAGCCCGCCGCCCTCGTGGTTGAGCACGTGCGCATCGGTGTCGCAGAGCAGCTCGACCGCGACGCCGTCGCCGCGACCACCGCACTGGGCCGCGATCGCGACGAGGTTGCCCATCGAGCCCGAGGGCACGAAGAGAGCCGCCTCCTTGCCGAGCAGCGCGGTGCACGCCCGCTGCAGGTCGTTGACGGTCGGGTCGTCGCCGTAGACGTCGTCCCCGACCTCGGCCTCCGCCATCGCCCGGCGCATGGCCGGGCTCGGGCGGGTGCCGGTGTCGGACCGGAGGTCGAGCACGTGCCGTCCGCTCAGATCGCGCCGGGGCGCGCGTCCGTCGAGCCGAGCGAGAAGTGCGCGTGGACGACCTTCCAGGTGTCGCCCTTGCGGACCATCACCTCGGTCGAGCGGGTCAGCCGTACCGTCGGCTCGCCGAGCGGGTTGAGGTCCTCGTCGCCGATCCACTTGAGTCCGTGGAAGCGCTGGCTGGTCACCCACGCGACGTCCCCCTGGACGTTGACCTGGGTGTCGAACGAGGTCCACGGGACGAAGTACTCGATGCGCTCGCCGAAGTACTCCCACAGCTTGCTCCACTGCGCGAGACCCCGGTAGTTGTGCCCGGAGTAGTTGTAGAAGGCATTGCTCGGGTCGTCGTCCCAGAGCTCGGCGAGCAGCTCGATGTCGGCGGTCGCCTGCGCCTCCTTGTTGTAGCGGTGGTGGACGGCGAGGACGGCTTCGCGGTCGCGCTCGAGGTCGGTCATGGGCATGGTGGTCTCCTTGTCGTTGGTGTCGGGTCAGGCGGGGTGGCCGGCCGCGGCCTCGATGAGGGCGAGCAGCCGGACCGGGGTCACCGGAAGCTGGGTGGGCCGGACGCCGGTGGCGTCGCAGATGGCGTTGCAGACCGCCGGCGCGATGGCCGGGATGACGCCGGTGCCGATGCCCTTGGAGCCGGAGGGACCGCCCTCGGGATCGGGGTGCTCGACCAGGATCGGCACGATCTCGGGCATCTCCGGCGCCATGAGCACGCGGTAGCCGGCGAAGTCACCGTTGACCGGCTGGCCGTCCTCGACGAGCAGCTCCTCGGTCAGCGCGTAGCCGATGCCGTGGTGCGCGCCGCCCTCGATCTGGCCCTCGCAGCCGAGCTCGTTGATCACCTTGCCGACGTCCTGGGCGGCGACGAAGCGGAGCACCCGCACCTGACCGGTCCAGGTGTCGACCTCGACCTCGCAGAAGTCGGCGCCGATGACGGGCAGCGGGTCCTGGTCGGTGGGCACGAAGTCGGCCTCGGCGACCAGGTCCCGCACGCCCACCTCGGCGACGAGCGCGGCCAGTCCGGCCCGGCCGACCGGGGCGGTACCACCGGCTGCGGCCACCACCTTGGTGTGCAGGGCCTGGAGCGCCATCTCGACCGCGCGCCCGGCGACGTACGTCGTCCGGCTGGCCTCGGCACCCATGTAGTCGACCGGCGAGGTGTCCGAGTCGATCGCGGAGAACGCGACGTCCTCGATCGCGACGCCGAAGACGTCGGCCGCGATCGCGGCGAAGGTCGAGATCGTGCCCTGCCCCTTGTCGATCGCGGCGGTGTCGACGACGACCCGGCCGTCCTCCTGGAGCCGGGCGCGGGCGCTGGAGCGCTCGGGGATCTGGGGGAAGGTGCCGTTGAGGCCGGAGTGGTGCAGCCCGAAGGCGGCGCCGTAGCCGCGCCGGAACCGGGCGTCCGGCTCGGGTGCGGGCCGGTCGTTCCAGCCGATGGCGGCGGCTCCGCGCTCGGCGCACTCCTCGATGCCGAGCGCCCGGACCGGCGTCCCCTTGAGCAGCGGGTCACCGACCCGGAGCACGTGGCGCAGGCGGTAGCCGAGCGGGTCCTCCCCCAGCGCGCGGGCGATGTCGTCGATCTGGGACTCCATCGCGAAGTGCAGCTGCGCCGTCCCGACGCCGCGGTAGGCGCCGGCCGGCACGTGGTTGGTGTAGGCGCCGCGCCCGCGGAAGCGCAGGTGCTCGGTGCGGTAGAGCGTCGCCCACTTGCCGAGCATGCTGAACGTGACGAGCGAGCCCCAGCCGTAGGCGCCCGCGTCGAGCAGCACCTCGGCCTCGCGGGCGAGCAGCGTGCCCTCGGCGTCGACGCCGGTGGTGAGCCGGATCGTGCCGGAGTGCCGGGTCACCGTCGTGCTGATGCTCTCCTCCGCGGTGAGCACGAGCCGCACCGGTGCGCCGGTCTTGCGCGAGAGCACCGCGCAGAGCGGCTCCATCGAGGTGAGGATGCCGTTCTTGAGCCCGAAGGTCGCGCCGAGCGTCTGCGGCGCGGTGATCCGTACGACGTGCTCCGCGACGCCCAGCATCTCCGCGAGCTGCTCGCGGAAGTGGAAGACGTTGTCGAGGTGGGTGATCACCTCCAGCCGGTCCGGGTCGCTCCAGTCGCAGATGCAGCTCATCGGCTCGATGGTCTGGGCGCACTGGCGCTGGAGGCGGTACTCGTCGACGAACACCCGCGCCGCACCGGCCATCGCGGTGTCCACGTCGCCACGGTCGAGCTCGACCGGCGGGCCCGCCTCGTTGCCCGGGACGCCCGCGAAGAGCTCGTCGGCCGAGCCCAGCGCGAGGGCGGGGTCGAGCAGCGGCGGCAGCTCCTCGAGGTCGAGCTCGACGAGGGCGGCGGCCTCGCGGGCGGTCGCGGCGTCGCGGGCGACCACGGCGGCGACCGCGTCGCCGACGTACATGGGGGCGGCGGTGAGCACCCGCTGGTTGGCGGGCATCCCCGGGAAGACCGGCACCGGGTGCAGGTCCGCGACCTCGTCGGGGCCGAGCACCGCGACCACGCCGTCGAGCGCGAGCGCCGCGGTGAAGTCGATGCCGCGGACCCGGGCGCGCGGCACGGGCGAGCGGACGACGGCCGCCTCGAGCATCCCGTCGAGCCGGGTGTCGGAGGTGTAGACGGCCGCGCCGGAGGCCTTGGCCCGCCCGTCGACCCGGGCGAAGCGCGCGCCGGTCAGGGCGGTCATCGGGCCTGCTCCCGTCCGGCGGCGTCGCACACGGCGGCGACGATCTTGGTGAATCCGGTGCAGCGGCAGATGTTGCCGACCAGGTAGTCGCGCACCTCGGCCTCGTCGGGCGCCGGGGTCTCGGCGAGCAGCCCGGTCGTGCTCATCACGAAGCCCGGCGTGCAGAACCCGCACTGGATGGCGCCGTTCTCGGCGAACGCGTCGACGACCGTACGGCCGCAGGGTGTCGTGCTGACCTGCTCGATGGTCTCGACGGCAGCGTCCTCGCAGTCCCCGGCGATCACGCAGCAGGCGTGCACGGGCTTGCCGTCGAGGTGCACGGTGCACGCGCCGCAGTAGCCGATGCCGCAGCCGACCTTGGTGCCGACCAGGCCGAGCTCGTCGCGCAGCACGTCGACCAGCAGCGCGCTCGGCGGCGCCTCGATGGTGCGCGGCACCCCGTTGACGTTGAGCTCCCAGGTCATCGGTGGCTCCCTCCTCCGGTGGTGAGCGCGTCGGCGACCGCGTCGCCGACCAGGACCGCCGCGACCTTGCGCCGGTACGACGCGGGCACGTCGTGGTCGCCCAGCAGGGCCAGTCCGGCGAGCGCGTCGGCCGCGGCCTCGCGCGCGACGGCGGGGGCCGCGTCGGCGGCCACGCCGCGCAGCGCGGCGGCGACGTCGTCGAGCAGGCACGGGACGGCGACCGTCGCGCTGAGCGCCACCCGGGCGTCCGCGACCACGCCGTCGCGCACGTCGAGCACGGCGGCCACCCCGGCGACGGGATGGTCGGCGGAGCGCCAGACCTGCTTGCGGTAGGCGCCGTGCCAGCCGGTGCGCGGTGCGACGACGAGGTCGACGACGTACTCGTCGGGGTCGAGGGCGGGGGCGTAGGGGGCGACGAGGAGGTCACCGAGGGAGACGGTCCGGGTACCGCGGACCGACTGCGCGGTCGCGGTCGTCTCGTGGCACAGCAGCGGGGCGGCGAGGTCGTTGGCCGGGTCGGCGTGGCAGACGTTGCCGACGACCGAGCCGAGGTTGCGCACGTGCGGTGAGGCGACCTGGCCGGCCGCCGAGCGGAGCGCGGCGAAGTCGCCGGAGAGATCGGCGTGCGCGTCCGCGACCGTGTAGCGGGCGCCGATCCGCAGCGCGTCGCCGGCCGGGGTCGGCGACGCCGTACCGGCCTCGGGGCAGCGGCGCAGGCTGACCAGTCCGGCCGGCTGGGCCATCCCGAGGCGCAGCAGCACCGCCATCGACTGCCCGCCCGCGAGGATGCGGGCCTCGCCGTCGTGCTCGGCGAGGACCTCGGCCGCGTCGTCGTACGACTCGGGGAGGTAGACGGGGAAGGGCGCGCTCACCGGGCACCGTCCGGGCTCAGCGCGGCGAACGCGTCGGCGAAGGCCGGGAGCGGCAGCCGGACCAGGCCGAAGCCGGCCCGGCCGATGCCGAGGTCGCGGTGCGAGAAGCCGGTCGTGAAGCACGGCGCGTGGCCGGTCTCGACGACGCGCGCGACGGAGATCGCGAACGGGCTGGCCGCGAAGTCGAGGTCGGGGATCCGGAAGAGCTCGTGCCCGGCGTCGCTGATCCGGCGCAGGCCCAGCACGTGCTCACGCGAGCGCTGCGTCGTCCAGCCGAGGGTGCGGGCCAGGTTGGGCGCCGCCGACATCGCCGACGCGCCGAGCCCGACCACCTCGGTGACCGGGGAGTCCCCCATCGCGGGCGCGAAGTCGGTGGGCTCGTGGCCCTCGACGCCTTGGGCGGCCTCCAGCGTCCCGGTGCCCTCGAACCAGCCCGGCAGCCCGGAGACCCGGATGCCCGTGCCGTGCCCGTTGGACGCGATCGCGGTGACGATCCCGGGCGGCGCGACGTCGTGGAGGGCGTCGGCGGCCGCCTTGGCCGCGGCCATCGACAGCGGCAGGAAGAAGTGCGCGTTCTCGTCGAGCTCGCGCAGCGCCGCGACCGCGACGGCCGTCTCGTTGGTGGCGACCACGGCCGGCGCCAGCCGGGTGGCGAGCATGGACGTCGCCGCGACGTTGCGGTTGTGCCCCTCGTCGCCGCGGCGCAGCGCGGCGGCCTGCCAGGCGACGAGGTCGATCGGCGCGGCCGCCCGGACCGCCCGGTCGAGCGCGGGGGCGACGACCTCGGCGAGGTGGCGCAGCCGGCGCAGCGTCCCGGCGTCGAAGTTGCCGAACCGCAGCGCCGGGCCGAGGCCCTCGTTGACCGGGGCGTAGGCCCGCCGGCCGTCGCTGCGCTCGGCGACGACGACCGGTACGCCGGCGCTCACCGCGCCGCTCATCGGCCCGACCCCGCCGACCTCGTGGCACGAGCGGAGCGTGATGGTGCCGTCCTCGATCAAGGTGCGGGCCTGGTCGGCGTCGCGCGCGCGGCCGTCGAACAGCAGGCAGCCGACGAGTGCGCCGAGCATCGCGGGCGTGGGCGCCCGGCCGGCCAGCGGAGGTCCGGCGTGGAGGACGACGTCCGGGTCGGCGAGCGCCGGCCACAGGTCGCCGGCCCGGCCGAAGCCGACCAGGTGGACCGGCTCGGCCGCCAGCGCGGCGAGCGCGTTCACGCGCCCACCGCCACGGTCTCGCGCGCGCACCAGGCGGCGGTGGCGAGCAGCCGCAGGTCGGTCCCGTGCGCACCGACGAGCTGGACGGCGACCGGCAGCTCGTCGTCCACCTCGGCGGTCGGCACGGCGACCGCGGGCAGTCCGGCCAGGGTGAAGGGCACGTTGCAGGCCGGGCTCCCCGCCTCCCCCACGGGCGGGGCGAGGCTCGTCGCGGCCGGGGTGAGGCAGGCGTCCACGCCGACCAGGCAGGCCTCGAAGGCGGCGCGGGCGGCGGACCGGGTCCGCAGCGCGGCGCGGTAGTCGGCGTCGCTGATCGCCAGGCCCTCCGCGACCGCCGCACCGAGCGAGGGCGAGAAGTGGCCGGGCTCGGCGCGGTGCCGCGGCGCGTGCACGGTGGCGATCTCGCGGACCATGATCGTGCGGTGGGCCCGGGCGTACTCGGCCCACGGCAGCTCGCCGCCGAGGCCGAGGGTCCGCACCGTGGCGCCGCGGGCGACCAGGGCGTCGACCGCCCGGGCGAACCGGTCACGCACGCGCAGGTCGATGTCGGCGAAGGCCGCGTCCTCGACGACCGCGAGCACCGGGGCTCCGGCCGCGGTGGCCGGGTCGGGGGCGACCGGCTCCTCGTCGAGCGCGACCGCACTCAGCGCGACCAGGTCGGCCACGGTCGCCGCGTAGGCGCCGAGGGAGTCGAGGCTGGGGCTGGCCGGCATCACGCCGGTCATCGGCACCGCGCCGTGCGACCACTTCACCGCCGGGACACCGCAGTAGGCGGCCGGCCGGATCACCGACCCCGCGGTCTGGGTGCCCAGCGCGGCCCGCACCTGCCCCGCCGCGACCGCGGCGGCCGAGCCGCTCGACGAGCCGCCCGGGCTGCGGTCAGCGCGGCGCGGGTGGCGGGTCCGGACGGTGCCGAACCAGCCGTACTCCACGGCCTCGGTCTTGCCGAGCACCGCGGCGCCCGCGGCGCGCAGCCGGCGGACCACCTCGGCATCGGTGCTCGCGGGCGGCGGCGCGCTGCCGTCGTACGCGCCGGCGGCGGTGGGCAGCCCCCGGACGTCGATCAGGTCCTTCACGCCCAGCGGCCAGCCGCACAGCGGACCGGCGGCGCTCGGGCCCGGGTCCGTGACGGGGCCGACCCAGGCGCCGAGCTCGGCGTCGGTCGCGGCGATCCGGTCGAGCGCGGTCGCGACGTCGAGCGGGGTCATCGCTGCGACCAGGCCCGGGCGAGGGTCGCGACGTCGGCGAGGGTCGCGGGCAGGGTGTCGTTCCACAGGCCGATGCCGAGCGCGACGTCGTCGACCCCGGCGTCGGCGTACGCCTGGAGCTGGTCCAGGCACTCCTCCAGCGAGCCGCCGATGCCCATCACGGTGACGACCTCGCGCGGGACCGGGGTCCCGGCGTCGTACGCCGCGACGACCTCAGCCGCCTGCGCCAGGTCGAGCCCGGTGCCGTCGAGGAGCATGCTGAGGAAGGGGTGCGCCACGATGATCCGCAGGTAGCCCGCGGCGAACGTCTCCAGCCGCGCGTAGGAGCCCTCGCCCACGCCGCCGAAGCCGACGTAGCAGACCCCGTCGAAGTGGTCGGCGACCTCGGACGGCGTGAAGTGCGCGCGCGCCGTGCCGAGGGCGTCGCGGGCGGCGGCGGCCGTCGTACCGAGGGAGAGGACGGCGCCGTGGGCGACCTCGCCGGCCAGCGCGAGCGTCTTGGGACCCATCGCGCCCACGAACACCGGCAGCGGCGCGTCCGCGGTGACCTTGAGCCGGATCGTCCCCTCGCCCTCGCCGAGCGCGGGAACCTCGCGGCCCGCGGACAGCTCGGTGATCAGCCCGGCCGTGGTGCGCAGCAGCTCGAGCCCGCTGCGGGCGGGCAGGCCGAGCAGCTTGCGGTGCTCGTCGCTCTGAAGGCCCAGCCCGACCGCCACCCGGCCGCGGGTGTAGCTCTGGAGCGCGACCATCTCCTGGGTCAGCACGACCGGGTGCCGGTCGCGCGCGGAGACGATCCCGAGCCCGATGTCGAGCTGGGGGTGGCGAGCCGCGATGACCGCCGCGCTGATCGGGGCAGACCGCTCGAGCGGGTTGTCCGCGAGCCAGACGCCGGACAGGCCCGCCGCGGCCGCGCCGTCGGCGCCCTCGAGCACCCGCTCGGGGCTCAGGTCGCTGCTGAGCCGGATGGAGATCTTCATGGCGCGGGCCTCTCAGATGTTGCCCGGCCGAGGGCCGGGGGTCGCGGGCGAGTGGTGCAGGTGGACGACGCGCCAGCCGCCTGGGCGCCGGACGACGAGCGCGGTGGCGCGGGCGACCTCGGCGCCGCTCCAGGTGACGAGCGCGAGGGGGCCGCGGACGGTGACCTCCGGGGCGACGTCGTCGAGCCGGGGCCGCCCCGCGGGCAGCGGCGGACGCCGGGCCCAGTGCCGGGCGCCGCGGTAGAGGTGGCCGTCGACGTCGTAGAACGTGATCGACGGGTCCGGGTCGCACAGCGCCGCGACGGCGGCAAGGTCGCCGGTGCGCAGCCCGTCGTCGAGCCGGCCGACGAGGTCGCGCAGGTCCGCAGGAAGGTCATGGCTCATCGCAGGCTCCGATCGGGCAGCGGGAAGGGAGGCGTCGCTCCGGCGGGACCGCCGGACACGGACGGGTGCCGGCGCTCCGCCTCCGCGCGCAGCACCGGGAGGTGGGCGGCCAGGGCGGCGATCCGCCGGCTCTCGTCGCCGGGCTCGAGGCGCCAGGTCAGCTCGGCGACACCGAGCGTCGCCAGGTGCGCGACGCTCGCGAGGAGCGCGGCGGAGCCGTCCGGCACCGGGAGCGCGATCGTCAGGTCGCCCGAGGGCGCGACACCGGACAGCGGCCGGCCGGCGTCCCAGGCCTGGCGGTAGGCGTCCACCAGGTCCCCGGCACGGTCGTCCTCGACGACGGCGTACAGCGGCAGCCGGTGCCGTCCGGCCCGGACGGGGTCGCCGGCGAGGGCGAGCGGCGGGTGCGGGCTCTGCACCGGCAGCAGCGGCTCGGTGCTGCCGGCCCAGGCCCGGCCGAGCGCCGCGAGGACGGCGGGGTCCTCGGCGGCGAGGTCGAGGCGGCCGCCGGAGAGGGCGTCGATGGTGGCCCACCGGTGCGGGTCCGCCGGTACGGCGGCACCCAGCGCCGCGCGGATCCGGACCCGGGTCGTCGTCGCCGCGATCCACGAGGCGACCACGTCCGCACTCGGCCCGGCCACGCCGACCGTGTCGAACCCGGCCTGCGCCGCGAGCCGCGCCGCGACCACGACCTGCGTCGCCGCCGCGCCGTGCCCGTGGGTGCTGACGCCGAATCTCATCCCGGTCCTCCTGCCGTGCGGTGGCAGTGAACCTAAGGACGCGCGGCCCCCTCGGCCCAGCGTCGTTGACGTCCGTGCAACACCGGCCGCGGCCTGGCACGATCACCCGGGTGAGCGACGCGACCGCCCCCGAGGTCAGTGCCCTGGCGATCAACGTGACGATCCCGGAGGACCTCCGCTGGACCGACGTACGCCGCGACGAGGAGTTCGTGCTCCTCACGCTCAACGTCCGGCTGCTGCCCGACGGCCGCCTCGCCGCGAAGGCCTACGGTCGCCCGGTCGCGGGCGGGCGGGGCGCCTACGTCTCGTTCCCGGTCCCGGACCGGCCCGAGCTCGCCGCCCTGGTGGCCGCGGCCGCCGGACGGGCCGGCGAGCTGTGGGCGGCGCACCAGGGCCTGGGCTGAGCGGGCGGACCGGCGGCTGCGCCGGATCCGGTGACAAGGCGGCCCGGTCCGACGCATGATGGGGCGGTGCGGACGCGACGGGTGCAGCCTCTCCCCCGCGCGGGCGACGCCTACCTCGACGCCCGCGGCGACGGTCGCGCGCTCCGGGTCAGCTGGCACACGGAGGCCGAGGTGGTGGTGCTGTCGCTGTGGCGCGACAACGTGTGCACCGGGACCTTTCAGCTCGCGGCCGAGGACGTCCCCGGCCTGCTCGACGTGCTGAGCCAGGGCTGGCGGGCGGCGTACCCGACCGCGGGCTGAGGTCCGGTGCGGTGACGATCAGCCGTTGGTGCGGATCATCTTCTTGTTGACGAACTCCTCCATGCCGAAGCGGCCCAGCTCGCGGCCGAAGCCCGAGCGCTTGATGCCGCCGAAGGGCAGCTCGGCTCCCTCGAGGCCCACGCCGTTGACGAAGACCATGCCCGCGTCGATCCGGTCGGCGACCCGCTCGGCCTGGGCGGCGTCGGTGGTGAAGACGTAGGAGCCGAGGCCGTAGGGCGTGTCGTTGGCGATCCGTACGGCGTCGTCCTCGTCGCTGGCGCGGAACACCATGGCGACCGGGCCGAACAGCTCCTGGCGGTACGCCGGGTTGCCGGTCTCGATGCCCGAGAGCACGCCGGTCGGGAAGAACGCGCCCTGGCGCTCGCCCGCGGTGGCGAGCGAGGCGCCGCCGGCGACGGCCTCGTCGACCTGGCGGGCCAGGTTGTCGGCGGCGGTCTGGGACGAGAGTGGCGAGCCGGGCGAGGCGGCGAGCAGGGCGTCGGTGAAGCGGGCGACGAAGTCGTCGTACAGGTCGTCGACGACGACGAAGCGCTTGCCGGCGTTGCAGGCCTGGCCGGTGTTCTCGAGGCGGGCGGCGACGGCGGCCTCGACGGTGGCGTCGAGGTCGTCGCTGGAGAGCAGGATGAAGGGGTCGGAGCCACCGAGCTCGAGGACGACCTTCTTGAGGTGGCGCCCGGCGATCTCGGCGACGGCCGCACCGGCCCGCTCGGAGCCGGTCAGCGAGACACCCTGGACCCGCGGGTCGGCGATGACGTCGGCGATCTGCTCGTTGGTGGCGTAGACGTTGACGTAGGCACCCTCGGGGTAGCCGGCGTCGCGGAAGATCTGCTCCTGGATCGCGGCCGAGCGCGGGCACTGGGGCGCGTGCTTGAGCACGATCGTGTTGCCGGTGGTGAGGTTGGGGCCGGCGAAGCGGGCGATCTGGTAGACCGGGTAGTTCCACGGCATGATCCCCAGCAGCACCCCGACCGGCGAGCGCTTGATGACCGCGGTGCCGGTGCCGTCGAGCAGGTCGATCGACTCGTCGGCGAGGAACTTCTCGGCGTTGTCGGCGTAGAAGTCGTAGATCGCGGCCGAGAAGTCGACCTCGCCCTCGGCGTCGGCCGGCGCCTTGCCCATCTCCTCGGTCATCGCCGCGGCGAGCTCGGTACGGCGCTCGCGGTGGAGCTCGGCGACGCGGCGGATGAGCGCGGCACGCTCGGCCACGCTCGAGGTCCGGCCCCAGCTGTCGTAGGCCGCGCTGGCGGCGTCGACCGCGGCGCCGACCTGGGCGTCGGTCGCGGTCGGGAAGGTCTCCACCAGCTCACCGGTGGCGGGGTTGCGGACGGCGTACTCGGTCATGGGGTGCTCCTTCGGGAAGGTCTGAGCGGGCGGTGCGTACGTGCGGGGTGGTGCTGCGTTCAGCGGGCGGCCTCGACGTCCGAGGACAGGCGCTGGGCCAACCACACCGGGATGATCGAGAACACGATCAGGACCACCGCGACCACGTTGACCACGGGGGCCTGGTTGGGACGGAACATGTTGTTCAGGATCCAGATCGGGAGGGTGGTGGCACCGTTGCCGGCCGTGAAGGTCGTCACGATGATCTCGTCGAAGCTGAGCGCGAAGGCAAGCATGCCACCCGCCAGCAATGCCGAGCGCAGCTGCGGCAGCGTGATCAGCCGGAACGTCGTCAGCACCCCCGCGCCGAGGTCGGCCGAGGCCTCCTCGAGGCTCGTCCCCATCCGGCGCAACCGCGCCTGCACGTTGTTGAAGACGGTCACGATGCAGAACGTCGCGTGCGCCACGACGATCGTCCACAGCGACAGGTCGACGCCGAGGATCCCCTTGAAGCCGTTGTTGAGCGCGATGCCGGTGACCACGCCCGGCAGCGCGATCGGCAGGATCACCAGCAGGTTGACCGAGTGCTTGCCGAAGAACGAGTAGCGCTGCAGCGCCAGGGCGAGCAGGGTGCCGAGGACCAGCGCGAGCGCCGTCGCGATGACGGCCACCTGGAGGCTGGTCACCAGCGCGTCCCGGGCACCGGCGCTGTGCGCGGCCCGGCGCCACCACTCGAAGGTGACGCCGTCGGGAGGCCAGGTCATCGACTGGCTCGGGTTGACCGAGTTGACGACCACCACGAGCAGCGGCAGGTAGATCAGCGCCAGGACGGCGAACGTGAGGCCGGCGAGCAGGCGCCGGGTGGTGCGGCTCAGGGTCATTACATGTTCTCCAGTGCGCCCGTACGACGGATGGCGGTCAGCAGCACGAGCATCACCACGATCGGGATCATCGCGATGGCCGCGGCGAGCGGCAGGTTGTTGGCCGCACCGGCGTTGATGAAGATCAGGTTGCCGAGCATCTGGCTCGCGCCGCCCACGATGTTGACGGTGATGTAGTCGCCCATGGTCAGCGAGAAGCTGAAGATCGCGCCGGCGACGATGCCGGGGACCAGCAGCGGGAGGACGACGGTGCGCACGACCATCCGGCTGGGGGCGCCGAGGTCGCCGGCCGCTTCGAGCAGCGAGTCGGGGACCCGTTCCAGCGCCGCGAAGATCGGCAGGATGACGTAGGGCAGCCAGATGTAGGACTGCGCGATGATCACCGCGGTGAGGCCGTAGCCGGGCGAGCCGAGGTGGCTCCACTCGGCCAGGCCGCCCTCGGAGAGGACGACGCGCCAGGCGAAGACCTTGACCAGGTAGCTCGCCCACAGCGGCGTGAGCACCGCGACGACGAGCATCCGCCGCGCTCGCGGGGAGGCGACCTTGGCCATGTAGAAGGCGATCGGCAGCGCGATCGCGACGTCGATGACGGTGACCGCGGCGGCGACGCCGACGGTGCGCAGCGCGACCTTGCGGTAGACCTCGTTGTCGAGGAGCGTGCGGAAGTTGTCGAGCGTCCAGGTGCGGTCGATCTCGCTGCTGAGGCTGTCCACCGACCACAGCGAGGTGACCAGCAGCGCCGCGAGCGCGACGACGTACACGAGGAGCATCCAGGCGAGGGGCGCGGAGAGCAGGAGGCTCAGGCGCAGCCACACCCAGCGGTGCAGCAGCCGGGACCCCGGCCGGGCCACCGGCCCCCGCAGTGCGGGGGCCGGGGCCTGGTCGGGCCGGGCGTCGGTGACGTCGGTGGTGGCCATGATCAGCCCTTGATCTCCGTCCACGCCTGGGTCCACTGGGCGTAGTCGGTGCACTCCACGTCGGTACGGCCGTCGAGGCACTTCTTGATCGGGGTGCGCCAGAACCAGAGCTGCTTGGCGTACTCCTCGTCACCGGCGTGGAAGGTGTCGCAGTGCTTCGGGTCGGTCGTCTCGGCGCAGGCCTGCGGGCTGTTGGGCGCCTCGCCGAAGTACTCGGTCGCCTGCGCGTTGGCCTTGGGGCTGAGGATGTAGTCCATCCACTTGTAGGCGCAGTTGGGGTTCTTCGCCTGCGACGACAGCATCCAGGTGTCGTTCCACGCGGTCGCGCCCTCGGTGGGCAGGGTGACCTCGACGTCCTTGTTCTCGATGCTGTTCTTGATCACCTGCCAGGTGGTGCCGACGACCGAGTTGCCGGTCTCGAAGGCCTGCACCTCCTTGAGGTAGTCCGACCAGTACTCGCCGACGTACTGGCGCTGCTCCTTGAGCAGCGCGGTCGCCGCGGCGAGCTGGTCCGCGTCGAGCGCGTAGGGGTTGGTGATCTCGAGGTCGGGCTGCGTCTTCATCAGGTAGAGCGCGGCGTCGGCGATGTAGATCGGCGAGTCGTACGCCGTGACCTTGCCCTTGTTCTTGGCGAGCTGGTCCTTCTCGAAGACCGCGCCCCACGAGGTCGGCGCCTCGGGGAAGTCCTTCTTGTTGAACATGAGCAGGTTGGCGCCGTAGCCGTGGGGGACGCCGTAGTTCTTGCCGTCCACCGAGTTCCACTCGGTGTCCTTGAGGAAGTCGTAGACGTTCTTGTAGTTGGGGACCAGGTCGGTGTTGATCTGCTGGGCCTCGTCCGAGGCGATCAACCGCAGCGACAGGTCGCCGGAGGCGGCGATGACGTCGTACTCACCGGACTTGGCGAGGTTGAGCGCCTCGTCGGAGGTGCCGTAGACCTTGCTGGTCACCTGGCAGCCGGTGTCCTTCTCGAAGGCGGAGACCCAGTCGACCTTGGGGTCGTTGCTGCCGTCCTCGACGTAGCCGGGCCAGGCCAGGATCGAGACCTGGCCCTCGGTCTTGCCGAGCTTCTCGACGGCCTCGGTCTTCTTGTCGCTGTCGCCGCTGCCGCAGGCCGACAGCACGGAGACCGACAGCAGGGTCAGGCACGCCGCGGCCACACGGCCGCGTCGGAGGGTGGTTTTCATCGGGTTCTCCGCTTTCTCGTTGGGTTGCTGGAGGGGAGGGAGCTGGAAGGCCGGGTCAGGAGGCCGGCGCGGCGGTGAGGCGGACGACGTCCGCGCGGGCGAACCGGACGGTCACCCGGTCCCCACGGACCTCGTGACCGGCGGCGGCGCCGGTGGACTGCTCGAGAGCGACGAGCTCGACGCCGTCGGCGGTGCGCAGGTGCACCCGGTTGCCGGTGCCGAGGTAGATGGTCTCGACGACCGTCGCGTCGAGACGGACCTCGCCGGGCTCGGCCGGCGCGGTGTCGGAGGCGGCGGACAGGCGGAGCCGCTCGGGGCGGACCGCGTGCTCCTCGGCCGTGCCGAGGAGGCGCTGGGAGGTCGCGGCGTCGAGCAGGTTCGTCGTCCCCACGAAGCCGGCGACGTACGCCGAGGCGGGGTTCTCGTAGATCTCGCGCGGGGTGCCGAGCTGCTGGATCCGGCCGGCGTCGAAGACGGCGATCCGGTCGCTGAGGGTGAGCGCCTCCTCCTGGTCGTGGGTGACGAACACGAAGGTGATGCCGAGGTCGCGCTGGAGCTGCTTGAGCTCGACCTGCATCTGCTCGCGCAGCTTGAGGTCGAGCGCACCGAGGGGCTCGTCGAGGAGCAGCACCCGCGGCTCCAGGACGATCGCCCGGGCGAGCGCGACCCGCTGGCGCTGGCCGCCGGAGAGCTGGCTCGGGCGGCGGTCGCCGAGGTGGCCGAGCCGGACCTTGTCGAGCGCCTGGCCGGCCCGCTCGCGGCGCTCCTTCTTGCCCATGCCGCGCACCCGCAGGCCGTAGCCGACGTTGTCGAGCACGCTCATGTGCGGGAAGAGCGCGTAGTCCTGGAAGACCGTGTGCACGTCGCGCTCGAAGGGAGCGCTGCGGGTCACGTCGGTCCCGTCGAGCCGGATCGTGCCGGCGGTCGGGGCCTCGAAGCCCGCGATCATCCGCAGCACCGTGGTCTTGCCGGAGCCGGAGGGCCCGAGCATCGAGAAGAACTCGCCGTTGGCGATGTCGATGTCGACGTGGTCGACCGCGGTGACGTTGCCGAACGTCTTGCGCAGGCCGCGAACCGAGATCGCGGGGACCTCGACGACCTCGTCCGCCTCGACGGGAGCGCTGGTCGAGAGTGACATCACAGTGTGCCTTTCGTCTCATCCGGGGTGGATGGTGCGATAACATATGACTTCAGAGTTCAAAGCACAAGAGGGTCGGGCAAGATGGACCCGGATCGAGACCCGGTCCGCGCTCGTCGAGCCCCGACCCGGGGGCTCGGGACAGGAGGGGAAACGGTGGCCGTGCCGTTCTACGGACGCGCATCAGCAGCGGTGTTCTCACCGCTGGAGTCGCTCAGTCGCTCGGAGCTCGTCGTCCGGCGGCTCACCGACGCGATCGCGCTCGGCCTGCTCCCCGATGCCGAGCAGCTGCCCGGTGAGCTCGACCTCGCCGGGATCTTCGGCGTCTCCACCGTCACCGTGCGCGAGGCGCTCTCGGTGCTGCGCTCCGAGGGGCTCATCGAGACCCGCCGGGGACGCGGCGGCGGCAGCTTCGTGCGCACCCCCGAGGACGGCATCAGCCACCTCGCCCGGCGCCGGCTCGACGGCTTCAGCCTCGGTGAGCTGCGCGACCTCGGCGACGTCTACGCCGCCATCTGCGGCGCCAGCGCGGCCCTCGCCGCGCGCCGCTCCAGCCCTGACGACGTCGACCGGCTGCACCGGGTCGCCGTCGTCCTCGCCGACGCCGTCAAGCCGGACGCCCGGCGCCGGGCCGACGCGCAGTTCCACATCGAGGTCGCGGCGGCCGCCCAGTCGCCGCGGCTCTACCACGAGGAGGTCACGCTCCAGGCGGAGTTCGGCACCCTCCTCTGGCTCGCCTTCGGCGACGACGACAGCCACGCCCAGATGGTCCGCAGCTGCCGGGCCGTCGTGGCGGCCATCGCCGACCGCGATCCCCACGCCGCCCGCGAGGCGGCCGAGCAGCGGGTGGCCGACTCCACCGCCCGCCTCATCGACTACCAGCTGAGCGAGGCTGCCTCATGACCGCACCGACCCTGACCGACGTGACCCGCGTGGCGGACGCCGTCACCGGGCTCGCCACCCACGCCCTCGGCCTCGCCGACCGGATCGCCGAGGCGGTGGCCCCCGCCCTGGCCCGGGCCCCGCGCCCCGGGCCGCGGCGCAGCGACCTCGCCGTCGTCGAGCCGCTCGTCGTCCCCGTGCTCGCCGACGCCGGGCAGCCCGTCCAGGGTGCCGGCTTCGTCGCCGCCCCGAACCTGCTCGGCGACGCCGAGTGGTGGCTCGAGTGGTTCGCCCGCGCCCCCGACGGCCGCCCCCAGCGCCTGCTCACCCACTCCGAGCCCCAGGCGATCGGGTTCTACGACTACGAGCACCTGCCCTGGTACGTCGTGCCCCGCGACACCGGGCGGACCCACGTGACCGGGCCCTACGTCGACTACCTCTGCACCGAGGAGTACACCCTCACGTTCACCGCCCCGGTCCTCGTCGAGGGTCGGTTCTGCGGGGTCGCGGGTGCCGACATCGCGGTCAAGAACGCCGAGCAGGCGCTGTTGCCCGCCCTGCGCAGCGCTGACACCCGGATCGCGGTCGTCAACAGCTTCGGCCGGATCCTGTCCAGCAACAGCGGCCGGCACCTGTGCGGCGACTTGCTCGACGGCGTCGACCTCGCGACCCTGCCTGCCGACCAGCGGATCGGCGACCTGCCGCTCGCCGTGGTCGCCCTCGACGACTGAGGCCCGGCCGGGTCAGGCCCGGCCGTAGACCAGGTGCGTGACGTACGGCGTGCTCCGCGCCGAGACCGGCACCAGGTCGAGCGCCGGCAGCCCCGCGAAGAGCCGGGACCCCGTGGTCAGCCCGGAGACGAACGGCGCCACGTGCACCCGCAGCTCGTCGATCGCGCCCGCCGCGAGGTAGGTGTTGACCGTGCCGGCCCCGCCGGCGATCGACACGTTGCGCTCCCCCGCCGCCTCGCGCGCCCGCTCCAGCGCGGCGGCCGGGCCGTCGGTGACGAAGTGGAAGGTGGTGCCGCCGGACATCTCCAGCGGCTCCCGCTCGTGGTGGGTCAGCACGAACACCGGCGCCCGGTACGGCGGCTCCTCGCCCCACCAGCCGCGCCAGGCGAGGTCCCAGGGCCCGCGGTCGGGGCTGAACATGTTGCGCCCCATGACGAACGCGCCGGCGTCGAGGATCCCGGCGACCTCGTCGGCGTTGTCCTCGGCGTGGTCGAACATCCAGCCGTGCATCCGGCTCTGGTCGATCGAGCCGAAGGGGTGCTCGAGGGTCTGGTCGGCGGCGGCGCCGAAGCCGTCGGCGGAGGTGGTGAGGTCCGCAGTCACGATGCTCATGAGGGGGTGGACCGCCGGACGGGCCCGGACTCATCGCAAACGAGTGGGAGACCGGGGCACCTGCGTGGGAGGATCGACCGCGTGCTGGGCATCACCGACCTCTCGACGTACCTCGTCGGGCTGATCCTGATCATCCTGCTGCCCGGCCCCAACTCGCTCTACGTCCTCTCCGTGGCGGCCCGCCGCGGCGCCCGCGACGGCTACCGCGCCGCCGCCGGCGTGTGGACCGGCGACGCGGTGCTGATGACGCTGTCCGCGGCGGGCGTCGCCTCGCTGCTCAAGGCCAACGACCTCGCCTTCTCGATCGTGAAGTTCGCGGGCGCGACCTACCTCGGCTGGCTGGCCTTCACCATGCTGCGCGGGGCGCTGGCGACCTGGCGCTCGCGGCGTACGGTCGCGGAGGTGGCGGCCGATGCCGCCGATGCCGCGGCGCCGGCCACCCCGGGCGAGCGGCCCTACCGCCGGGCCCTGGTGATCAGCCTGCTCAACCCCAAGGCGATCTTGTTCTTCGTCGCCTTCTTCGTGCAGTTCGTCGACCCGGCCTACGCCCACCCGGCGCTGTCGTTCCTGGTCCTGGGCACGCTCGCCCAGGTCGCGAGCGTGGCCTACCTGAGCGCGCTGATCTTCTTCGGCACCCGCCTCGCGGCGGCCTTCCGGCGCCGCAAGGTGCTCTCGGCGGGCGCGACCTCGGCGGTCGGCGCGGTGTTCCTCGGCTTCGCGGTCAAGCTGTCGCTGGCCCGCGGCTGAGCCCGCGGCTGAGCCCGCGGCGTTTGCCGAGCGTGCCTCCGGGGGACACCTCCTCCGGGGGGAACGCATGGACACGGACAGCTTCGGCGAGGTCATGGCGGCGGCGATGGAGCGCCGCGGCGCCACCTTGGCCGACCTGCGCGAGCGGCTGACGGACCGCGGGCACTCGGTCTCGCTGTCCGCGCTGTCGTACTGGCGCTCGGGGCAGCGGATGCCGCAGCGCCAGACGTCCCTCGAGGCCATCCCCGAGCTGGAGGCGATCCTCGGGCTCGACGAGGGCGACCTGCTCGGCCGGATCCCCAGCACCCTGCAGCGGAAGACGCTCGACGCGGTGCCGTTCAACGACCTCGTCGGCGTGGAGACCAGCGAGCCCCTCCAGAGCGAGTCGTTCCTGTTCCGGGCCTCGGCCCACATCGTCGTGGACGTCGGGGCGCACCGCGAGATCGCCTCGGCCGTGGCACGCACGGTGCTGGTCGCGACGCGCGACGGGGTGGAGAAGGAGACGCTCTACTACCACGGCGACCCCGGGACCGATGACCTCGTGGTCCGTGCCCTGGGCGGTTGCCGGACCGGCGAGAGCACCCAGCTCGAGGGCGGCATCCAGTCGCTGGAGCTGCTGTTCGACCGGCCCCTGGCGCGCGACGAGCAGGTGGTCACCGAGATCGAGCTCACCCACCGCGGGCTGGACCTCGACACGTCCTACAGCCTGGCGACGGGATCGGCCCTCGAGGAGGCGCTGCTCTGGGTGCGCTTCCACCCCGACTGCCTGCCCCGGCGGTGCTGGCTCGGGTTCACCGAGGACGGCGCCGGCTACGAGTGGCCGGTCGAGCTGGCCGGCGGGCGCAGCCTGATGGAGCGCCAGACCGCCTTCGGCCCGGGCCGCATCGACGCCCGCTGGGAGTGGTGAGGACCGGCCCGGCCGCTACCAGGTGACGGCGTCGCAGGCCGCCGAGCGGTGCCCCTCGATCTGCAGCGTGGCGTGCTCGATCTGGAACCGCTCGCGCAGCAGCACCTGCCCCTCGCGCAGGACGCCGGCCCCGTCGGCACCGTCGAGGAGCACCAGGTGCGCGGTGGCGACGTTCATGCCGGAGGTCAGCGTCCAGGCGTGCAGGTCGTGGACGTCGCGGACGCCGTCGAGCCCGCCGAGCGCGCCCGTCACCTCGTCGATGTCGAGGCCCGCGGGGACGTGCTGGCCGAGGACCGCGAGCACCTCGCGGCCGAGCATGACCGCCCGGACCGCGACGAAGGCGCCGATCGCGAAGGCGACCACGGTGTCCCAGATGCTGTTGTCGGTCAGCAGGATCAGGCCGCCGGCGACCATGACGCCGACGCTGCCGGCGGTGTCGGCGATGACCTCGAAGTAGGCGCCCTTGACGTTGAGGGAGTCCTTCGCGCCGCTGCGCAGCAGCAGGAGCGCGATGACGTTGACGACCAGGCCGAGGAAGCCGACGACGAGCATCGGGCCGGTCTCGACGTCCGGGGAGTCGCCGATCCGGCCGATCGCCTCGACCACGACGTAGGCGGCGACGCCGAGCATCATCAGCACCGCCAGACCGGAGGCGAAGACCTCGGCCCGGTAGGAGCCGTAGGTACGCCGTCCGCTGCTGTCGGCCCGGGTCGCGATCTTGGTCGCGACCAGCGCGGCGCCGAGCGCCACCACGTCGGCGGCCATGTGGCCGGCGTCCGAGATCAGCGCGAGCGAGCCGCTGATGATGCCGACGACCAGCTCGACGACGAAGAACGTCGCGATCAGGCCGAAGGAGACCGCCAGCCGCCAGCGGTGGCGCGCTCCGGCATGGCCGCTCGTCCCGGCGGCACCTGCCTGGTGTCCGTGACCGTGTCCGACTCCCACGTCTCTTCCCTCTCGTCCGTCGTCTGTAGTGCGTGCTGGGGGGTTCAGCAGGTGGCGCAGCAGCCCTCGCCGCGCCAGGCCTGGATGCCCTCGCGGACCGCGACCGCCGCGATCACCAGCCCGGCGACCGGGTCGGCCCAGGTCCAGCCGAGCAGCGCGTTGAGGAGCAGGCCGGTGAGGAGGGCGGCGGAGAGCCAGGTGCAGAGCAGGGTCTGGGTGCCGTCGGCGACGACGGCGGCGGAGCCGAGCGCCCGTCCGGTCCGGCGCTGGGCCCAGGACAGGAACGGCATCACGGCCAGCGACACCGCGGCCAGCACGATGCCGACCGTGGACGGGTCGGGCTCGTGCCCGCCGACCAGGGCGCGCGTGGACTCGACGCCGACGTACGCCGCGAGGGCGAAGAAGGAGAGCGCCATCAGGCGCAGCGCCGTCCGCTCGCGCGAGGCCGGGAAGGGGTGCCGGAACTGCCACAGCACCACGAGTCCGCTCGACACCTCGACCATCGAGTCGAGGCCGAAGCCGACGAGCGCGACCGAGCCGGCGACCAGTCCGGCACTGACCGCGATCACGGCCTCGACGACGTTGTAGCTCACCGAGGTGGCGGCCAGCAGCCGCGCCCGGCGGACCAGGCGGGGGTCGGGGAGCGACGGCGCGGGGCCGATGGTGAGCGTCACTGCTCGTCCAGGGTGTGCAGCGCGGCGGGACCGAAGTTCTCGCACAGCACGACGGCCGAGCCGGTCGCCGCCAGCAGCCGCTCGGCGGCGCGCAGGATGTCGCGGGTCAGCTCGGGGTGGGCCAGCGAGATCACCGAGGCCCGGCCGCTGGGGCGCGAGACGACCAGCCCGCAGTCGCGCAGGCAGGCCAGGTGCTTGGAGACCGTCGACTGGGCGAGGCCGAGGTGGGCGGTGAGGTCGACGACCCGGTGCTCGCCGAGGGCGAGGTGCTGCAGGATCGCGAGCCGGTTGGGGTCGCTGAGCCCGTGCAGCAGGCACGCGGCCGCGACGAGCGCGTCGGCCTCGTTCTCCGCCGTCGTCACGGTCGGCTCCGCCACGGTCTGATTCATCGCCATGTGGCGATGTAATCACCGATCGACGACGAGAGTCAACCCCCGGCCCTCGCCCCCGCCTCCTATGCTCGGGTCCGTGATGATGCGACCGGCCGAGCTCGAGGGCGTGCGCGCGGGCACCGTCGACCTGGCCTTCCGCCGCTGGGACCGACCGCGGGTCAAGGTCGGCACCCGGCTCCGTACGGCGGTCGGCGTGGTCGAGGTGGTCAGCGTCGAGGAGGTCGCCCTCTCCCGGCTCCGGGCCGAGGACGCCCGCCGGGCCGGCGCCGCCTCGCTCACCGCGCTCAAGCAGGCGCTCGCGGCCCGGGCGGAGCGCCCGATCTTCCGCGTCGGCCTCACCTACGGCGGCGCCGATCCCCGCGAGGCGCTGCGCGCGGCCCTCCCCGACGCGGCCGAGATCGGCACCATCCTCACCGGCCTCGACCGGCTCGACGCGGCCTCGCCGATCGGCCCCTGGACCCGGACCACGCTGCGCATCATCGACCGCAACCCCGAGGTCCGCGCCCCCGACCTCGCTGCCGAGCTGGGCCGCGAGACGCCCGACTTCAAGAAGGACGTGCGCAAGCTCAAGGAGCGTGGGCTGACCGAGTCGCTCGCGATCGGCTACCGGCTCTCGCCCCGCGGCGAGGCCGTCCTCGACCACGAGGACGGACCGCGCGAGCGCGCGCCCCGTCGTACGGGCACGCCGTTGCCGCGCACCATCGGCGCCCCTGCCACCCGAGCGCTGCGCGCAGTCGACGTCCACACCCTCGAAGCGGTCAGCGGCTGGCGCCGCGCCGACCTGGCCGCGCTCCACGGCGTCGGCCCGATCGCGCTCGACCGGCTCGCCGCCGCGATGGCCGGGCTCGGCCTCGACTATGCGCCCTGAGCACGGCGGCCTGCTGCTGCGCCGGGTGCTCGTCGCGCTCGCGGCGCTGGCCGGGCTGTTCGCCATGCACGGGATGGCCGACCACGGCGTCGCCTCCGCGACGCTGCCGGCGGCGACGGCGGCCATGGCGACCATGGCCGGGCACGACGCCGGCAGCACCGGTCACCACGACGGGACCGGCGACGGGACCGACGACGGGAGCGGCGGCGGCCACAGCGGCACCATGGCCGAGCTCTGCCTGGCCCTGCTCGTCCTGGCCGCGGCCGGGCTCGCGGCCGGGCTGCTCAGCCGCGGCCGCCCGCTGCTCGCGCTGCGCCCCGCCCCCACCCGGTGGCGGGTGCTGATCGCGCGGGCGGCCCGGTTCCGCGATCCTCCTGATCTCTTCCGGTTGTCGGTCCAGCGCTGCTGAGCGGGGTTCGCCCCCAGCACGCACGACACCGACAACCTCATCAGGAGAAGCAATGCACCGCACGACCCTTCGCCGGCTGGCCTCCGCCACCGGCGCGATCACCCTCGCCCTGGGCCTGGCCGCCTGCGGCTCGGACTCCGACGACGCGAAGCAGGAGCCGGCCGCGGTCGAGACCGCCCGCAACGGCGACGTCTTCAACGCCGCCGACGTCGCCTTCGCGACCGCGATGATCCCGCACCACGCCCAGGCGCTGCAGATGGCGCTGCTCGCCCAGGACCGTCCGCTCCCGCCGGAGGTCCGGGCCCTCGTCGACCAGGTCCAGGCCGCCCAGACCCCCGAAGTCGAGACGATGACGACCTGGCTCACCGACTGGGGCAAGGACATCCCGGCCACCGCGATGGACCACGCCAACGCGGGTCACGACATGGACGGGATGATGTCCGGCGCCGACATGACCGAGCTCGAGGAGTCCTCCGACGAGGACTTCCCGCGGCTCTGGATGACGATGATGATCGAGCACCACGAGGGCGCGATCACCATGGCCCGCGCCGAGCAGGCCGACGGCCGGTACGCCGACGCCGTCGCCCTCGCGAAGGCGATCGTCGAGGCCCAGGCCGCGGAGATCGCCACGATGAAGGAGCTGCTCGGCCAGGGCTGAGCCGGCTACCGCAGGTCGGCGGCGGACCCGACGACGGCACCATAGGCATCGCCGATGGTCGCCAGGGCAGCGGCATGGAGCTGCTCCGCAGGTACGTCGCCGGCCGCGCTCGGCAGCGCCCGGGTCGCGCAGGCGTCGGCGACCACCGTGAGGTCGTACCCGCGCAGCGCGGCGCCCTCGGCGGTGAACGTCACGCACATGTGGGTCATGAAGCCGGCCAGCACCACCTGCCGGCGTCCGGTCGCCGCGATCAGGTCGGCGAGCGGGGTGTCGACGAACGAGTTGGGCGCGGTCTTGGTGACCACCTCCTCGCCCGCGACCGGGGCGACCCGGTCGTGGATCCGGCCGATCGGCGCCGTGATGTCGTACGGGCTGCCCGGGCCGGAGTCGTGCTGCACGTGGATCACCGGAGCCCCCGCCGCCCGGGCCCGGGCGAGGAGGTCGGCGGCCTGGTCGAGGGCCGGGTCCCAGCCGGTCAGCTCCATCACGCCGGTCGTGTAGGTGTTCTGGTAGTCGATCAGGACGACGGCCGACTCGGCGAGCGTCGCGGGGACGTCGGCGCTGCCGTCGAGCGCGCGCAGCGGGATCGAGGTCATCGGTTTTCCTCTCGGTCGATGGGGTGCTTCCATGGTGGCTGACCCGAATCGCACCCAACAGACCAGATCGGGTCAGTGCTCGCCGAGATCGGCCGAGCGCGAGCCGAGAGGAGCCCCCGGTGCCCGCACCCCGCGTCGCCGTCATCGCGGCCGACGGGATCAGCCCGTTCCACCTGTCCGTGCCGTCCCTGGTCTGGGGCGGCGAGGAGCCGGCCGGCGAGATGGAGCCCTGGCCGATCGACGTGGCCGCGGTCCGGCCCGGACCGGTGGCGACCTCGGCCGGCTACGCGATCGGGGTCGCGCACGGCCTCGACGTCGTCGAGCGCGCCGACATCGTGGTGATGCCGTGGTGGCACGACCCGCACCGGTCCGCACCGGAGCCGGTCCTCGACGCGCTCCGGCTCGCCCACGACCGCGGGGCCCGGGTGGTCGGGCTGTGCCTGGGCTCGTTCGTCGTCGCCGACGCCGGCCTGCTCGACGGCCGCGCCGCGACCACGCACTGGAAGTGGGAGGCGGTGTTCCGCCGCCGGTTCCCCGAGGTCGACCTGCGCCCCGAGGAGCTGTACGTCGACGCGGGCGCGGTGATCACCGGCGCCGGCGCCACCGCGAGCGTCGACACCTGCCTCTACGTCCTGGCCCAGCGGGCCGGCCAGTCCGTCGCCAACCAGGTCGCCCGCCGGATCGTCGCGGCCCCGCACCGGGCCGGCGGCCAGGCGCAGTACATCGAGGCGCCGGTCCCCGAGCCCGGCGACGACCCCATCGCGCGCGCCATGGCCTGGGCCGCCGGCGCGCTCGACATCCCGCTCGGCATCGACGACCTGGCCGCGCACGCGTGCATGAGCCGCAGCTCCTTCACCCGCGCGTTCCGCGCGCGCACCGGCACGAGCGTCCATCCGTGGCTCGTCGCGCAGCGGGTCGCGCGCGCCCAGGACCTGCTCGAGACCACCGACCTCGCGGTGGACGAGGTGGCGCGTCACGCGGGCTTCGGCACCGCGCCGCGGCTGCGCTCCCACTTCGTCGCGGCCCTCGGCGTGACGCCCACGCGCTACCGCTCCGACTTCGCCGCGCGGGCCGTCGTACCGGGGTGACGGGAGCGGGTTGTCACATGCGGCGCGCGGCCGGTGTCTTCATGCTCGACCACCCACCAGCACCACCACGGAGGACGACATGACCAGCACCGCCCGCATCCCCGCCGCCCCGATCACCGGCCTCTACGGCGCCCTCGTCAAGAAGTTCGCCGGCAAGATGTTCGGCAGCGTGCCGGAGTCGATCGGGGTGCTGTGGCACCACCAGCCGGCTCTCAAGGCGAGCATGTCCTACGGCCAGAAGCTGCAGAAGTGGGACACCTGCGACGAGACCCTCAAGACCTACGCGCACATGGCGGTCGCCTCGCTCGTCGGCTGCTCGTGGTGCCTCGACTTCAACTACTTCATGGCCAAGGACAAGGGCCTCGACCTCGACAAGGCGCGCCAGGTCCCGAACTGGCGGGCGGCCACGGTGTTCTCACCGCTGGAGCGCCAGGTCCTGGAGTACGCCGAGGCGGCGAGCCAGACGCCCCCGACGGTGACCGACGAGATGGTCGAGCCGCTCCTCGCCGCGCTCGGGCCGGCCGGGCTGATCGAGCTGACCAACGTGATCGGGTTCGCCAACCTGACCACCCGCTCCAACACCGCGCTCGGCATCGAGTCCGAGGGCTTCGCGTCGGCCTGCGGCCTGGCCCCGCTGGCCGAGCGCCCCACCGTAGGCTCGCCGGCATGACCTCTCGGGACGCCGATCCCTTCGTCACCCACCGCAACCTGCTCTTCACCGTCGCCTACGAGATGCTCGGCTCCGCGGCCGACGCCGAGGACGTCGTGCAGGAGACCTGGCTGCGGTGGGCCGACGTCGACCGGACCGAGGTGCGCGACGCCCGCGCGTACCTGGTCCGGATCGTCACCCGGCAGTCGCTCAACCGGCTGCGCACGCTGGCCCGCCGGCGCGAGGACTACGTCGGCGAGTGGCTGCCCGAGCCGCTGCTCACCGCCCCCGACGTCGCCGACGACGTCGAGCTCGCCGAGAGCGTGTCGATGGCGATGCTCACCGTGCTCGAGACGCTCGGGCACGCCGAGCGGGCGGTGTTCGTGCTGCGCGAGGTCTTCGACATGCCGTACGACGAGATCGCCGAGGCGGTGGGCAAGACGCCCGCCGCCGTACGCCAGATCGCGCTGCGCGCCCGCAACCACGTCGCCGCCCGCCGCCCCCGCCAGGACGTCGGGCGCGGCGAGCAGCAGGCCGTCGTCGACCGCTTCCTCGGCGCGGTGCGGACCGGCGACATCCAGGGGCTGCTCGACGCGCTCGCACCCGACGTGGTCATGCTCGCCGACGGCGGCGGGGTCGCCCAGGCGATCCGCAAGCCGCTGACCGGGGCGGAGCCGGTGGCCCGCCTGCTGGCGAACTTCGCCCTCCTCGCCCCCACCGCGACCATCTCGCCGACCTGGCTCAACGGGGCGCCCGCCGCGCTGATCGACGCCGACGGCGAGCTCACCGCGGTGAGCCTGGTCGTCGAGCAGGGCCGGATCACCCGGATCCTCGCGGTCCGCAACCCGGCCAAGCTCACCGCGCTCGACCAGGAGTGGCCGCTCACCCGCACCGAGGCGTCCACCACCCCCGCCGAACCCGGGGATTCCGCCCCCTAGGGTGACGCCATGGCAGCCAGCCCCGAGGCCCGGGTCGCGCAGTTCGTCGCGGACTACTTCGCCCGGTGGGAGGAGGTCGCGCCGCACTTCGAGACCCCGGGGGTCGACGGCTTCGCCCACTGGCTGCCCGCCCTCGCCGCGCTGGAGGAGCACCACCTCGTCCCCGGCACGGACTTCCGGATCGACACCAGCTTCGGGCGTCCCGCGCCGTTCCGGCCCGGCGGCGAGACGGTGACGGCGGTCGTCACCGCGGGTGACACCAGCACGGTGCGGGCCGCGGTCGACGACATCTTCCACAGCATCCGCGAGTACGTCCTGCGCCGGACCCCGCAGGGCTGGCTGATCGACCACTGCGCGACCTACCTCGACGACCCCGACCTGCCCTTCCTCGGCCCGGAGGAGGCCGCCGCGCACCTCGCCGGCTGCTCCCCCACGGCACCACTGGCGCCCCTCGGGCCGGACGACCTGCGCCGCGACCCGGCGGCACTGTTCCGGCCCGGTCCGACCCGGCTCGACGACCACGAGGGGACCGTCGAGGTGCGCCCGGCCGGCACGCTGACGACCGCGTCCGGCGCGCTCACGGTGGTCGACCTGGGCTACGACAACGACGACGCGCGACCGCTCGCGCGCACCGTCGCGCCGGGCACCTACCCGGTCGAGGTGAGCACCGCGTTCGGGCGCAATGCCGCACTGCGCCTGGTGATCGGGCCCGGAGAGCCGGTCGCCTGGCACCCCGCGACGGTCGTCGGGGGCGGCCACGTCTTCGGCGTCGACGCCGGGAACCTGTGCCTGGCCGACTACCCGTCGTACGCCGCGGTGGTGCGCCGCGCCAAGGAGCACGCGCTCGAGCAGCTCGCGCGGGAGCGCGCCCGGCCCGCGGTGCGCGGGCACGCCTTCGGCGACGACGACCGGGTCACCGCCGTGGTCGCCGACTCCGGTTGGGGCGACGGCGCCTACCCGGCGTACTGGGGCGTCGACGCCGGCGGGACACCGGTCGTGCTGGTGCTCGACTTCGTGGTGCTGGCCTAGGGATCAGGGCGCGAGGAGCACCGGCATCAGCCGGTGCACCTGGGCACGCAGGTCGTCGAGGACGCCCTCGCGGTCGCACAGGTAGCCCAGCAGCGCCTGCTGGAACAGGCCGTCGAGCAGGCCGTAGGCGACGTGCGGCGTCATCGACGGCTCCTTGCCGGCGAGCTCGGCGTAGGTGCTGACCACACGCCAGATCATGTCCTCGAGCGTCTGGTCGATCTGGAGGACCGCCTCGCGCAGGCTCTCCTCGAACATGCTCTGGGAGCGCAGGTCGTACCAGAGCCGGTGCATCGGCGCCTCGTCGACGACGGTCTCGACGAGCTTGTCGGCGAAGGCCGCGACCAGCTCGTCGGCGCTCGTCGCGTCGGCGACCACGCCGTCGTAGCGGTGCACGCAGGTCGCCTTGTACTGGCGCACGCAGTAGACGATCAGGTCGAGCTTGTCGTGGAAGTAGTAGTGGACGACGCCGTGGGAGAACTCGGAGTTGTTCGCGATCTCGCGCAGGCTGGCGCGGGCGTAGCCGAGCTCGCCGAGGGTCCGCAGGGCGGAGTCGGCGAGGGCACGCCGCCGTTCGTCGTGCTTGTCGGCCGGCGTACGACGCGCGGTCGCTGTCGTCATGGGGCCCGACCCTACCGCCTCCCGGGCGCTTTCTGGACGATCGTCCGGATTTTTCTTGACGATCGTCCAGAGAAGTCTTGACAGTCGTCAAGGAAACGGGGTTGTGTGGCCCACGTCACCCACCGCAGCACCGACGAAGGAGTCGCACACCATGACCGAAGCCGAACTGTCCGGGCGCACGGCGCTCGTCACCGGCGGCGCCCAGGGGCTGGGCAAGAAGTTCGCCGAGCACCTCGCCGCCGCCGGGGCCACGGTCGTGGTCGGCGACCTGCAGGACGACAAGGGTCAGGAGGTGGCCGCCGCGGTCGGGGGCCACTTCGTCCACCTCGACGTCACCGACGACGCCTCGTGGGCGGCCGGCGTCGCCGCCGCCGTCGAGCACACGGGCGGCCTCGACATCGTCGTCAACAACGCCGGCATCGAGATCGCTTCGCTGTTCGTGAACCTCGACCCCGACGTCTCGCGGCGGATCTTCGACGTCAACGTCGTCGGCACCTCGCTCGGCATCAAGCACGCGTTCCGCACCATGGGGCCGGGGGGCGCGGCAGGCAAGGGCGGTGCGGTCATCAACGTCGCCTCGGTCGCCGCGCACATCGCCTTCCCGGCGCTCTCGCAGTACTCGGCGTCGAAGTCGGCCGTCGACCGGATCACCCGGGTGGCCGCGATGGAGGCCGGCAAGCTCGGGCTCGGCGTCCGGGTCAACTGCGTCTCGCCGGGCCTGATCCCCAACGAGATGGGCGCGGGCCTGGCCAACGAGCTGACCGGCATGGGGCTCTTCGCCTCACCCGACGCCGCCGTCGGCCAGGTCGTCGAGCTCACGCCGTCGGGTGGGCTGGCCACCGAGGAGGACATCGCCGAGGCCGTGGTCTTCCTCGCCTCCGACCGCTCGAAGTTCATCAATGGCGTCGACCTGTCGGTCGACGGCGGAATGGGGATGTGAACCATGGCTGACAACACCGCCGACAAGAAGCCCGTCATCGTCTACGGCGCCTCCGGCTACACCGGGCGGCTGATCTGCGAGTACCTGCGCGAGTTCGGCGTCCCGTTCATCGCCGCCGGCCGATCGGCCGACAAGCTCAAGGCCTCGATGGACGCCAACGTGCCCGGCATCGAGACCGCCGACTACGACATCGTCGAGGTCGGCCACGACGTCGCCTCGCTCACCGAGCTCTTCAGCGGTGCCTCCGTGGTGTGCAACACGGTCGGCCCGTTCAGCAAGTACGGCCCCGAGGTGGTCGAGGCCTGCCTCGCCGCGGGCACCCACTACCTCGACACCACCGGCGAGCAGGACTGGCTCATCACCTGCGACGACCGGTGGGGCGCGGACTTCGCCGCCGCCGGGCTGCTGCTCTCGCCCGGCATCGCGCAGATGTACACGACCGGCGAGATCGCCGCCGAGCTGTGCCTGGAGAAGCCGGGCCTCGACACCCTCGACATCGCCGTCTTCTGGGGCGGTTCGCCGACGATCGCGTCGACCCAGACGATCCTCGTCAACGCCGCCACGTCGCGGGCGCACTACCTCCAGCAGAACCAGTACGCCGAGTTCGACCCCACCCAGGGCCTGGTCCCGCTCGTCGTCCCGGGGCAGCACGAGCTCGCGCTCTCGCTGCCGTGGGGCGGCACCTCGCACCCGGTCTGGTACCGCAAGGACCCGCGGGTCGCGAACTGCAAGGCCCAGGGCGGCGTCTTCAACGCGGCGCTGATGAACGGCGTCCCCCAGATCGTGGCGGGTGCGCTCGAGGCGACCAAGGACATGTCGGAGGACGAGCGCGACCAGGCGCTGACCGCGACCGCGGCCCAGGTGATGAACCAGATGCCGCCGCGCGAGAACCCGCGCCTCAACAAGTCGCTCGACTCGGTGCACGCGTCCGGCCCGCTCGGCCGCGCGCACTGCGTCATCCACGGCAACCAGAACTACAAGCAGACCGGGCTCCTGCAGGCCTATGCGGCGTACTCGCTGCTGCAGCAGCCGCCGCTGCGCGTGGGCTTCGCCTCGGGCTGCAAGGCGTTCGGGCACCGGGAGCTGCTCGGTCAGCTGCGCGCGTTCGGGCTCGTCGCCGAGCCGGTGCTCACGGTCGAGGGCTGAGCCTTGATCGGTCGATACGCGGCGTCGCGAGCGTCGTCACACGGGTGGGATGGCAGGGCGCAGGCGCGACGGCGGTCTGGTTGCACCATCGAGCGTCTGCAACGCAGCCAGCGCGCCCGGGTGGCGGCGCGCAGCAGGCGCGCAGCGACGGATCAAGGCTGAGGAGGATCCGGTGCGGCTGGTCGACTACCTCGACAAGGGCGCGTCGCTGGGGGGCGACGCGGCCTGCCTGGTCTGCGACGGGCGGACGTGGACCTACGACGAGGTCCGCGACCTCGCCGGACGGATCGCGTCCGCCCTCGTGGGGCGGGGTGTCGCGCCCGGTGAGAAGGTCGCGATCCTCGCGTCCAACGACCCGGTCGCGTTCACCTGCGTCTTCGGGATCAGCCGCGCCGGTGCGGTCTGGTGCCCCATCAACCCGCGCAACGAGGCCGCGGAGAACCGCGACCTGCTGGCGCTCTTCGAGTGCACGACGCTGATCTTCCAGTCGTCGTACGCCGGGCTGGTGGACCAGATCCGCGACGACCTGCCGAACGTGCGCACCTTCGTGTGCCTCGACGGGTCGTACGAAGGAGCGCTCGGGTGGGACGACTTCCTCGCGTTCGGGGGCGAGGAGGTCGACCACCCGGCCGACGACGACCTGGCGATGATCGTCGGCACGGGCGGCACCACCGGGCGGCCCAAGGGCGTCATGCTCACCGGCACCAACATCGAGACGATGACGGCGCTCACGCTGATGAGCTACCCGTGGCCGGAGCGGCCCGCGCGGCCGACGTACCTCGCGCTGGCGCCGCTGACCCATGCCGCCGGCGTGCTGTGCTTCCCGGTCCTCGCCGCGGGCGGCTCGGTCGTCATCATGCGGACGCCCGACGTCAGCGCCTTCCTCGAGCTGGTCGCGGCGGAGCGGGTGACCCACACGTTCCTGCCGCCGACGCTGATCTACATGGTGCTCGACCACCCGGCCCTGGAGACGACGGACCTCTCCTCCCTCCAGTGCTTCTGGTACGGCGCCGCGCCCATGTCGTCGCGCCGGCTGGAGGAGGCGCTCACCCGGATCGGCCCGGTCATGGCCCAGCTCTTCGGCCAGACCGAGGCGCCGATGATGATCTCCACGATGTCCCCGCGCGACCACTTCCGTGCCGACGGCTCGGTCGCCCACGAACGGCTGTCATCAGCGGGGCGGCCCGCACCGCTGGTGACGGTCTCCATCATGGGCGAGGACGGCAGGCTGCTGCCCGCCGGCGAGCGCGGCGAGATCGTGGTCCGCAGCTCGCTGGTGATGCGCGGCTACTTCCGCAACCCGGAGGCGACGGCCGAGGCGTCGGCGTACGGCTGGCACCACACGGGCGACATCGGCTACCTCAGCACCGAGCCCGGGGACGAGGGCTTCCTGCACATCGTCGACCGGGCCAAGGACATGGTGATCACCGGCGGCTTCAACGTCTACTCGACCGAGGTCGAGCAGGCGCTGATGGCGCACCCGGCCGTCGCCGACTGCGCCGTGATCGGGCTGCCCGACGACAAGTGGGGCGAGCGGCTCACCGCCGTCCTGCAGCTGCGGCCGGGGCAGACGGTGACGCCCGCGGAGGTGCAGGCGTTCGTCAAGGAGCGGATCGGCAGCGTCAAGACGCCCAAGCAGGTGGAGGTCTGGGACGACCTGCCGCGCTCCAAGGTCGGCAAGGTGCTCAAGACCGAGATCAAGCAGGTGCTGAACGCGGGCTAGCCGGCAGGCCCAGCCGCAGGTGCTCCCCGTGGTAGATCGCCTGGTCGAGCAGCGCGGAGACGTGGTCGTCGTAGAGCTCGTAGACGATGCTGCGGCCCTCGCGGTTGCCCGTGACCAGGCCGAGGTTGCGCAGCACGCGCAGCTGCTGGGAGACGGCCGGCTGCTCCATGCCGATCGCGTCGACGAGCTCGGTCACCGTCGCCGGGCCGCGCCGCAGCCGGTCGAGGATGAGCAGCCGGCTCGGCGTGGCCAGCGCCTGGAGCGTGGTCGCCAGCGACTTCGCCGCGGCGGCGTCGAGCGGACGCGGCTCGCTGCGGTCCTCGGCATGTCCCACGGGAGCATCGTAGTCGGGCCGGCCGGCGCGCCGTGCCGTTCGCGCAATTGCATGCACATATATGCATGTCTCTATATTGGGTCCCATGACGACGCGCTGGGGGCACGGCCATGGACACGGGCACGGGCACGGGCACGGCCATGCCGGGCTGGCGAGCGCCGCGGAGAGCAGCAGCCTCGGCATCCGGGCGGCCTGGATCGGCCTGGCCGGGATGACCGCGACCGCGGCCGCCCAGGTGGCGATCGTCGCGATCTCCGGCTCGGCCGCGCTGCTGGCCGACACCGTGCACAACCTCGGGCACGCGGCGACGACGATCCCGCTGATCATCGCCTTCCGGATCGGCCGGCGGCCCAGCTCGCGGCGCTATCCCTACGGCCTGCGCCGCGCGGAGGACCTGGTCGGCCTGCTCATCGCGCTCATCGTCGCGCTGTCGGCGGCCTGGATCATCGTCGACTCGTTCGACGCCCTGCTCCACCCGCGCCGCATCGAGCACCTGGGCTGGGTGTTCGCGGCGGGCGTGGTCGGCTTCGCCGGCAACGAGGCGGTCGCGGTCCACCGGATCCGGGCGGGACGGCGGATCGGCTCAGCCGCCCTCATCGCCGAGGGCCAGCACGCCCGGGCCGACGGCCTCAGCTCGATCGCGGTCGTGGCCGGTGTCGTCGGCGTCTGGTCCGGCGTCGCCCGGGCGGACGCGATCGCCGGGCTGCTGGTGGGGCTGATGATCCTGGGCGTGCTCGTCGCCACCCTGCGCTCCGTCGTACGACGGCTCATGGACGGCGTCGAGGACGACGTCATCACGCGGCTGACCACGGCGGCCGACGCCGTCCCGGGGGTCGCGGGCGTCGACCGGGTGCGGGCGCGCTGGACGGGACACCGGATGGAGGGCGATGTCGTCGTCCAGGTGGACCCGGCCCTGACGGTGTCTGCCGCCCACGACGTCACCGAGGAGGTAGAGCGGGCGCTGCTGCGGGTGCTTCCCAACCTGGAGTCGGCCGTGGTCCACGTGCGCCCGCTGGGGACACCCTGACCCGCGGCGCCATCGGCTGGAGCTCGACCACCTGACGCCGGATCTCGGCGAGCGCGCGCACCGTCCAGTGGGTCGCCTTGGCGCGCGGGGGCACCAGCCCGGTCAGCTCGTCCTGCACCCGGAGCAGCGAGCCGACCCGCTCCGGCCCCAGCCGCGGGCTCTCGACGGCGAGCAGCGTGCTGGGCTGGGCCAGCCCGAGCGCCACGGCCAGCGTCACCTGGTCGAGCAGCAGCGCGCTCTCCCCCAGGCGCCACATCTGCAGGCGCGGGGGCAGCGGCCCGAGCAGCTCCGCCGCCTGGCGCGCCTCGTCGCGCAGCTGGTGCCCGGTCCGCATCCCGTCCCCCGTCCGCTCAGCCCTGCCGCTCGTCGTGGTCGCGCGCGAGGCGGACCCGGGCGACGCCGAGGTCGAGCAGCACGGTGACGAGCAGGACGCCGAGAGCAGTCACGAGAATCGGGAACACGCCAGGGAGACACCTCCGACGCGCCCGCCATTACGCGGTTCCGCGGTTTCAGCGGGGTTCTGGCCGCTCCGGCCGGGAAGGCCACCCCCATGGCTGCGCCAGGTGACCCCGCGTACGACCCGACCGAGGGGTCGGGCGGCTCCACGACGACCTCTCCGGCCCAGGCCCAGGAGCTCGGCGCCGACCTGTACGCGATGTACCGCGCCGGATCCATCGACTTCCCGCTCATCGCGACCCGGCTCCACGAGCAGGCGACCGCGCTGCACGGCCCGCGGGAGTCCCTCACGTCGTTCCAGGCGTCGGTCACCGGATCGCCCGCGATCCTCATGGGCGTCGTGAACGACCTCTACGGCGTCCTCTTCCACGCGGTCGACAGCACCGCGCTCGCCTGCCAGGACACCGGCACCGCGCTGGTCCAGGTCGCCGCGGACTTCGCCACCCGGGACCAGGCGGCGGCCGCCGAGTTCGGCCGGCTCCTCGACGGCAGCCGGCCCGACTTCGCCGACCCGCTGCCGCCGATCGGCACGGCCGACGTACCCCCGGCGACGGACGACGGCGGACCGGAGGGCTGGCGGTGAGCGCGCGCTACACCGCATCGGGGTTCGCCGACGAAGCCGCCCGGATGGGCCACCACCTCGGCGTGCTCAAGGGCCTGCAGGACGTGCTCGACCTCGACACCTGGCCGCGCTACCCCGCCGATCCGATGGGCCAGCGCAACTGCGACGTGATCTACCGGCTCGGTCCGCACGACGGCGTCGCGGTGATGTTCTGCCTGCGCGACCACGCCCCGCTGGGTCGCGTCACGGAGTACGTGCGCGAGCACGTGACGCCGGAGATCAACCGGCTGCTCGACGACGCGATGACCTGGGGCGAGCAGGTCGGGACCGACCTGCTGACCACGGCGGAGCCGCTCACCACCCCGATCACCGCGATCCCCCAGACCGCCGCCCAGATGCTGGAGCGCGACGTGCAGCAGCAGGCGTCATCCCTCACCGGCACGTTCGCCGACCTGTCGGTCGCGCTGACCGACTGGACCGGCGACAGCGCGACCAACTTCCGGGCCTACATCGAGCAGAAGATCCAGACGGCCACCGCCAACCAGGTGATCCTCGGCAACGGCATCGCCGCGACCCTGGCCGGGGTCACGGTGACCCTCCGCTCCGGACGGGAGAGCCTGATGAGCCTGGCCGGCGCCGTCCGCGGCGCCGCCCAGGACCAGATCGCGCTCCTCGAGCAGCGCGAGGCGGCGGTCGACAACGGCCGGGCCTTCCTCCAGCTGGCCCAGGCCGCGACGTCCGTGCTGTCCGCGATCCCCGTCGCGCCCGTCGCCATCACGGCCTCGGCGGTCGGCGCCGTCCTCGGCCTCGTCGAGAGCGGCATCCCGCCGGCCGACCAGGAGGAGATCACCCTCACCGAGCAGGACGCCACCGCGCTGGCCGCCCGGGTCCGCGAAGCGTCGGCCACGACGGTCTCGCGCTGCGACACCCACGTCCAGCAGATCCACGACCAGCGGCTCACCCCCCTGGCCCAGATGGTGGACGACTGGCAGACGCTACGCCTGCTCGCCCCGCCCCGGCCGGACATCGCCGACGGCGCGACGAGTCCGGCCGAGCTCGGGTTCGGCGGCGCCTGACCCGAGCAGCACCATCACCACCACGGGCAGGTCCGGCGGCGCCCAGGACGCCGGCAGGCGCGCCGCCTCGACCCAGCCGGCGGACCGGTAGAGCCGCTCCGCCGCCGCGTGCAGCGGCAGCACCTCGAGGCACGGCCGCCGGCCCGCCTCCCGGATGCCGGCGACGGCCGTGTCGAGCAGCCGCCGGCCGACGCCGTACCCGCGCGCCTCGGGGCCCACGAAGAGCGTGCTCACCCACCCCAGGTCGTCGACCGCGCAGCCGTGCGCGGCGGCCGCTGCGCGGTTCAGCTCGGACGGCTCGGACGCCTCGGACGATCGGTCGGGCGCCGTCCAGCAGACGTGGCCCACCGGACGGCCGCCGAACTCGGCCGTCCACGCTGCCCGGGCGTCGTCCGCGTGGAGGAAGGACTCCACGGGGATCGGCAGCGGGTCGCGATAGGGATAGCGGGTCTCCGGCTGCTGCTCGAAGAGGACGCCGGCGAGCGCCGGGAGGTCAGCAGCACGGCGGCGGCGGATCCGGGGTGAGCCGAGGTCCGCCATGGCCCGATGCTCGCACGGCGCGGGTGGCGAGGGCCGCGGCGGCGCACCGCAGGGCGCACACCGCCGCCCCCCGTACGACGTCCCGCGGGCTCACGCGTCCGCCCCCTTGCCGCGCAGCAGCACCCCGGTGGCCACGGCACCGACGCCGGCCACGATCGCGGCGCCGACAAAGGCCGCGGAGTAGCCGTCGGTCAGCGCCACCGGGTCGCCGAGCTTGCCGGCACCGTAGGCCGCGGCGACCGCCGTCATCACGGCGAGGCCGAGGGCCGAGCCGATCTGGTAGCTGGTGTTGACGATGCCGGAGGCGAGTCCGCCCTCCTCGGGCGGCGCGGCCGAGATCGCCGTGCCGAGGGTCGGGATGAAGGCGAGGGACATGCCGAGGGCGGCGACCAGCGACGCCGGGAGGACATCGGCGGCGTAGGAGCCGTCGGGCCGGATCAGCGCGAGCCAGGCCATGCCCACGGCGAGGAGCGCCAGGCCGGTGACGGTCGCGGTCCGCACGCCGACGACGGCGAGCACCCGGGGAGCGAGCACGACCATGCCGACCATGATGAGCAGCGTCATCGGGAGCAGCGCGGCCCCGCTCGGGAAGGCGCTGAGGCCGAGCACCTGCTGGAGGTAGAGGTTCAGGAAGAACCACATCGGGATCCATGCGGCGCCGAGGAGCAGCTGGCCGAGGTTGGCGGCGGCGAGATCGGGAGCCTTGAAGATGCCGAGGCGCAGGAGCGGCTCGCTGCCACGGGCCTGCTGGGCCACGAACGCGGCGAGCAGGACGACGCCCGCGCCGAGCACCCACCAGGTGCGGGCGGCACCCCAGCCCACCTCGGGCGCCTGGACGACGGCGTACACGAGGGCGGCGAGGCCGGCGGTGACGGTGACGGCGCCGACGAGGTCGACGCGGCGCGAGCCGGGGAAGCGGCCGGCCGGCATCGAGGCCGGGACGAGCGCCAGGATCAGTACCGCGATGGGGAGGTTGATCGCGAAGACCCACGGCCAGCTGAGGTACTCGGTGATGACGCCGCCGAGGAAGACGCCGGCGGTACCGCCCGCGGGCGCGGCCGCGCCGTAGAGCGCGAGCGCCTTGGTGAGCTCGCGGGGGTTGTTGCCGAACAGCATCATCAGCAGGGTCAGCGCGGCGGGCGCGATGAGTGCGGCGCCGGCGCCCTGGATGGCGCGGCCGGCGAGCTCGACCTCGACCTTGCCGGCGAGGGCGGCGACGAGCGATCCGGCGGCGAGGACGACCCAGCCGGCGGAGAAGACGGTGCGGGCGCCGAGGACGTCGGAGATCTTGCCGCCGAGCAGCAGCAGACCGCCGAAGGCGACGACGTACGCGTTGAAGACCCAGGACAGGTTCTCGGGCGTGAAGCCCAGCTCGCGCTGCATCTCCGGCAGCGCCACGCCGATGATCGAGGTGTCCATGATGACCATGAATTGGGCCGCGGCGATGACCGCGAGCCCGAGCCAGCGACGGTCCGTCGCCGGCGCGGTGGTGACTGACATCCGAATCTCTCCTTCTCGATGACTTGACTTCATACCCTAGGGGGGTATGGTTCCTTTCAAGATCGGGACGTTAGCACGGAATACCGCAGGGGGGTATCCTGGTCCTATCAAGGTCGAATCCCCCAGCAACGAAGGACGAGGGCATGGCACACACCGACGCCGGCACGGAGAACGAGCACAGCTACATCGCGAACCGGACCAAGGACGACTACCTCAAGCGGCTGCGCCGCATCGAGGGCCAGGCGCGGGGTCTGCAGCGGATGGTCGAGGAGGAGAAGTACTGCATCGACATCCTCACGCAGGTCTCCGCCATGACGAAGGCGCTCCAGTCCGTCGCCCTGGGCCTGCTCGACGAGCACATGGCGCACTGCGTGGTCAACGCCGCCAAGGAAGGCGGTGAGGAGGCCGACATCAAGCTCAAGGAGGCCTCCGACGCCATCGCCCGCCTCGTCCGTTCCTGACCGACCGCCCCGATCACCGCACGACATCCCCACCACCGAGAGGACATCTCCGATGAGCACCACCCAGACCTTCACCGTCACCGGCATGACCTGCGGCCACTGCGTCGCCTCCGTCACCGAGGAGGTGCAGGAGATCGCCGGCGTCGAGAACGTCGCGGTCGACCTGCCCACCGGTGCGGTCACGATCATCAGCGCCGCCCCCCTCGACGAGACCGCCGTCAAGGCCGCCGTCGAGGAGGCCGGCTACCAGCTCGCATGAACACCCCGACCCGACTCGCCGGCTTCGCCGCGGTCGCCGCGGCCGTGTTCGGCATCGCCCTCCTCGCCGGCCGGGCCATCGGCCCGGTCGACGCGGAGCCGGCGGGCCACGACACGCACGCCGCCGACACGACCGCGGGTCCCTCGGAGCAGCAGGCCGGCGAGACGACGTCCGAGATCCCAGGAGGACTCATGACCTCGCAGAACGGCTACACCCTCACCCTCGCCGACGACCGCGCGCCCGCCGGGCGCGACGTCCCGGTGCGGTTCACCATCACCGGTCCCGACGGCGCCCCCGTGACGGCGTACGACGAGCAGCACGAGAAGCAGCTGCACCTGATCGCCGTACGGCGTGACTTCAGCGGCTTCCAGCACGTGCACCCCCGGCTCGCCGACGGCGTGTGGACCATCGACCTCGACCTGACGCCGGGCACCTGGCGGCTCTTCGCCGACTTCAAGGCGACCGGGGCCGACGCGCTCACCCTCGGCGCCGACCTCGGCGTCGCCGGCGACTACACGCCGGTCCCGCCCGCACCGGACAACCGCACGGTCACGGTCGACGGCTACGAGGTCACCCTCGACGGCGACCTGTCCGCCGGCGCCGACGCCCGGCTCACGCTGAGCGTCACCAAGGACGGCGCGCCGGTCACCGACCTGCAGCCCTACCTCGGCGCCTACGGCCACCTGGTCGCGCTGCGCAGCGGCGACCTCGCCTACCTCCACGTCCACCCGGACGGCGAGCCCGGCGACGGTACGACGAAGCCCGGCCCCGACGTCGTCTTCCACACCGCGGTCCCGAGCCCCGGGACCTACCACCTCTACCTCGACTTCCAGCACGACGGCGTCGTCCGCACCGCGGCCTTCACCGTCACCGCCGGCGGGACGGGGAAGGGCCAGCCCCAGGAGTCCGGAGAGAGCAGTGGACACGCACACTGAGAACCAGGTCGAGCTCGCCCTCACCGGCATGACCTGCGCGTCCTGCGCCAACCGGATCGAGCGCAAGCTCAACAAGCTCGAGGGCGTCACCGCCACGGTCAACTACGCGACCGAGAAGGCCAAGGTGACCTACGCCGACACCGTCACGACCGACGCCCTGGTGGCGGCCGTCGAGTCGGCCGGCTACGGCGCCGCGCTGCCCAAGCCCCCGGCCGCCGACGGCGGTGCCGAGGGTGCGGGCGGCGCGGACGAGCAGGACCCGATCCGCCCGCTGCGCCAGCGGCTGGTGATCTCGGCCGTGCTCAGCGTCCCGGTCATCGCGATGGCGATGGTCCCGGCGCTGCAGTTCGACTACTGGCAGTGGCTCTCGCTGACGCTGGCCGCGCCGGTCGTGGTGTGGGGGGCCTGGCCGTTCCACAAGGCGGCCTGGACCAACCTGCGCCACGGCACCTCGACCATGGACACGCTGATCTCGCTCGGCACGCTCGCCGCGCTGGGCTGGTCGCTCTACGCGCTGTTCTGGGGCACCGCCGGCGTGACCGGGATGACCCACCCGTTCGAGCTCACCATCGAGCGCAGCGACGGCAGCGGCAACATCTACCTGGAGGCCGCGGCGGGCGTCACGACGTTCATCCTGGCCGGGCGCTACTTCGAGCAGCGCTCGAAGCGGCGGGCCGGGGCGGCGCTCAAGGCGCTGCTCGAGCTGGGCGCCAAGGAGGTCGCGGTGCTCGGGCCCGACGGCGTCACCGAGACCAAGATCGCGGTGGCGGACCTGAAGGTCGACGACCTGTTCGTCGTACGGCCGGGCGAGAAGATCGCGACCGACGGGGTCGTCGAGCGCGGCTCCTCGGCGGTCGACGCCTCGATGCTCACCGGCGAGTCCGTGCCGGTCGAGGTCGGCGTGGGCGACCCGGTGGTCGGCGCG